>JAVYLC010000005.1:0-55064 GCA_038741355.1 Nitrososphaerota archaeon | reverse complement strand
TAAACACAGACCTAGACTCTAAGTTCAAAACAGCATTTAAAGCCATAAGAGAATACGACCTCGTCTTCCTACACATCAAGGGGGCAGACACAGCAGCACACGACAAAGACCCAGTCACCAAGGCCTCATTCATAGAGAAGATTGACACTACATTCGCAAAAAACTACAGCCCACCGGGCGATGAGTTCATCATCTGCGTCACAGGGGATCACACAACCAGCTCCCTCACAGGCGAGCATAGAGGAGACCCGGTACCGGTACTGATTTGGGGCCACGGAGTAAGGGTGGACTCTGTAAACAGGTTCAACGAGGTTGACTCAGCCAGCGGAGCACTTGGACGGATAAAAGGAACAGACCTGATGAACATCCTGATGGACCTGGCAAACAGGACCGAGAAGTTCGGCGAATAACCAACTACCCTCTCCGCAAGACCTTTCTGCGAAGAAGCCCCTCCACCTCCTCCCTGTACACAGCCTCAAGCCCGCATCTTAGGCGGAAATATTCTTCCAGCTCAAGCTCCTTCTCTTGAAAGCCTTTTTTGAGACTGCAGATCTTTTCTGAGAGATCCTTTAGATGGTTTTCGATTCTTATCGGAGGCAGTCTCAAACCTTGCCTGCCTGTCTCTTCAGTATGCTATCGCTAATCTCTTCGAGGAGCTGTCTGCCCTTCTTTGTTAGGACCCTGCCCTTCTTAGACTTCTCTATCAGCCCAGCACCCTCTAGCTGCTGGAGGGCTTTTCTGATGACACTACCGCTGCCTGGCGCGAAGTGGGGGTTTCTATGACCCATCCTGTGCCTTCCACCATACATTCTCCTCAGCCTCGAGACCCCCAGGCCCTCGTTGTGGATGTATAGCTTCCGTAGTATTGCTGCGCACCTCACATACCACCAGTCCGGGTCAGATGGGGGCCTGTCCTTAGAGACTCCTGTCTTTACAAATGGAGCCCACTTTGGCATAGAGACGATCCTGTTCTCCTTGAGGTAGCGGGCTGTCGTCCTTATGAGCTGGAGTGGTTCAACGAGCCTCACACTCATTTCCCCCTATTTCCGACATGATTTTCATTCAAGCCATATTTAACACTGCCTTAGAGTAGCCTAAGCAGGGCTGAGGCTTCAAGAATTAGCCCTTATTAGATGCCTTGAAATTTTGACAAAACAATGGATTGGCCCCAGCTCGTCGCCACAGTTGTCCTAGTTTCAGCTTCAGGAGCTCTTGCCCCAGGTCCACTACTCGTCGCCACCTTAAGCGAGAGCGTCAAAAGAGGGGCTCGTGTAGGACTTCTCTCCGCCACGGGTCACATGATTGTAGAGCTACCCCTAGTCCTCCTTATAGCTCATGGTATAGCCTTCCTCCTCACAGGCGAGGCCACGGCTAGGTTGGTCATAACCGCTGCGGGAGTAGCTGCTCTCACATTCTTCGGCCTCAACCAGCTCCGCGAATCCATCCTAGCGCCACCTTCTCCACACAACAGCGAGAGCGCTAAGACGCCTAGGAATGGGGTCATGATAGGAATAATATTCACGGGATTAAATCCATACTTTATCACCTGGTGGCTGACCATCGGTGCAAAGCTAGTCTATGACTCAATAGCTCTGGCCGCATGGTTGGGCATAGCTGTGATGTACGCTTCACATATCTGGATCGACTACGCCTGGCTCTTCTTTACAAGCAATCTGGCATGGAGAGGGGGCAAAATACTTGGATCGCGTCTGCTGAGGCTCGTTAACCTTGTTCTCGGGGCGTTCCTCATAGTCCTCGCACTTCTGATGAGTGTAGACCTTGTGTCCACAATATTCTCTCTAGATATACAGTGAGAATATCCTTTCACATGTGCAGCGACCCCGGTATAAATGTGAATCTGTCAAGTGTATCTGCATGCGCTTCTCATGGTCGAGGGAGTCAAAGCTCTGGTCGAAAATAGAGGAAGTATCCCTTAGCCTCTCGGTCCTAAACAAAAAGCTCTCAGCAAGAATAGACCAGATGAGTAGAAGGAACAGAGACCTCTTCGAGGCGTGCGTCAAGGCCTATCAAGAAGGAGATACGGAGAGGGCGGCAGTCTACGCATCTGAGCTATCCCAGCTCCGAAAAACATTCAATAACACCCTACGATGCCAGCTCTCCTTAGAGGCAGTGATATACAGGCTTGCCACCGTAAAAGACCTCGGCGATGTGAGAATGGCCCTACAGCCTGTTAAGGGGATAGTGTCTAAAATTGGAGAAGACCTTCAAGGCGCCCTGCCAGAGGTTAGTGGGCGAGTTTTGAGGGTTCAGGAACTTATAGATGACGTTGCGCTCGAGATCGGGTCGGCTGATGAGATCGGTTATTCAAGGATTGAGGCCACAGATGATGAGGCAAGGCGTATTTTGGCTGAGGCCGCTGCCGTAGCTAGTCGGAGGGGAAGTGAAGCATAGTCTGAGCATGCAAAGATTTATTCGGAAGAGGCGCAGATAGGCATGTGGAGAGATGAAAATAAAGCGATCATCTGGAGCTGTAGTATTTAACGACTCTATCGGCGAGAACTACTATCTCGTGCTGTTGTATGGTGGTGGTCACTGGGATTTTCCTAAAGGTGGTATTGAGGAGGGAGAGTCTGAGATTGAGACCGCGCTGAGGGAGATTAGAGAGGAGACGAGCCTTCAGAATGTTCAGATCATCAACGGGTTTAAACGGGTAATAAGCTACACCTACAAAAGCGACGACGACACTGTGTACAAGATGGTCACATTTTTTCTGGGGAGGGTCAGCGAGTTCCGAGTCACTCTCAGCAAGGAGCATAAGGCTTACGCCTGGCTAAAATACTCAGACGCGCTGACGCAGCTCACATTTAAAACGGCGAAGCAAGTCTTAATGGATGCCGAGGACTTCCTTAGGAAGAATTCCATCTTATACGGTGGAGGGAGATCATCCATCCGTAATATGAGTTGAGGAGAAGATGAGACTGACCGTACTACTACTAGCCCTACTACTCGTTTTATCGCAGCTAGCTTTGGTCCATGGGCAGGGAGAAAGCCTCACTGTCAGAGTATTTGACATTTCTGGGAGACCTCGGGGGGGTATAGAGCTCATGCTGTCAAACTCTACGTTCACAAGGATGTTTGAGACAACGGCCCAGGGGATTGCGGAGTTCAGGCTCATAGCACCTGGAATATACAATATTTCAGCCCTCGTCGACGGTGTCGTGGCGGCTCAGGCGACAGTCTCCTTCCCAGCACAGACCAGCATCAATCTCACGCTCATGATACAGAATATAGAGCTGATAGTCTCTGACTTAGATGGGAGACCAACTAGCGGGATTTCTATTGAGCTGAGATCGGAGAATGGCCCAGTCATACGCCGAGGCTCAACCGATCCCAATGGCAAATTTTCGGTGAACGACCTACCATTCTCAAACCTTTCCCAAGTCGGTCCATACAGGGTTCTGGGCAAGCTGGGGGAGGCTACTGTCCTCAACTCGACCATAAGCGTGACGCCCCAGGTCTCGAGGTATAATCTTACCGCCGAGATCGTAAGGGTGGGGATAATGGTTCTCGACTACAAAGGCAGGGCCGTGAACGCAACACTGAGAGTAAGCTCCGAGAGTCTAAACTTCTCCACATCTCTTGCGGCTGGGAGGACATATAGTCTTCCGTCTTCAAGAATTGCGGGCTCATACCTTATCGAGGCCTTCAGGCGGTATTCGCCCCAAGCGCCAGAGATACTTCTTCTCAAGGAGGCGGCTTTGCTGGACAGGAGCCAGAACTTAACATACGTGCTTGACCTCTCAGACATTGCTGTTGTTGTGAGAGATGATGCAGGATCGGCGGTTCGGGGCCTCAGGGTCCTCATCGAGTCTGAGAGGCTGGGTGTTCTGGGCCTATCGACAACGGGGACGAACGGGGAGGCTACATTCTCGGCCATACCCTTCACCGAGGGACGGCCCGGTGCTGGGCTCTACCGCATAACAGTATACAAGGAAGACATGCAGCTCGCCTCAATGAGCCTCAACCTAGTTCCTGGAACCGATAGGGTTACCGTGACTGTGAACCGTGTTGAGACTACCTTCTATATCCAGAGTTCAAGGGGGCAGCCTCTTCCAAATGCAACCATCACGCTGCTAGACCCAGTCACAAAAAGGATATACACAGCAACAAGCGATGCTGAGGGGGGCGCGGCTCTAAACCTAATCCCGGGGGTTCACGAGTACTCCGTATCTTACATGGGCGTGGAAGTGGCCAGAGGAGTGCTGAATGCCACGACACCGCGGATACCTGTCCAAGCTACGAAAGTGGATATCGAGTTCAGGGTACGGGTCCGTGACTGGGCTGGAAACATCTTGAGGAGCGCCGCTGTCTCTGTAGTCTGGAGGGGACAAGAACTCGAGGGCGTGAGGCAGGATGATGGCGCTATACAGGTCAGAGTCCCCGTAGCAGGCGAGGTCCAGGTCAATGTCTATCTCGACGGCACTCTCGTAGAGCGGAGGCTGGTCTGGGTGAGCTCGCCTATGTTGTTTGAGGTTAGGATTAGAGGGGTGCTTATGGGTGGCAGGCTGGTTGACATTGAAACTTTTTCCTCCGTCGTAGCAGGTGCTCTACTTGCCCTCTCTGCCGTGTCGATATTCATCCTGTGGAGGGGTAGGGCGTCTAGGGCTACAGTGGGCTAGGTTATTTGTGTCTGACCCGAGGGTCGATGAGCGGTGTTAGGAGGTCTAGTATAAAGACAGACAATGTTATCACGATACATGAGAGGAGAGCTATCGCTGCTAGCAGGTTATAATCGAAAGCTGTGATAGCTTTGTAGGTCAGGTATCCCATGCCGGGGTAGGTGAAGAGAATCTCTGTTATGAGGGCTCCACCGAGTATCTGGCCCATCTGGAGAGTCAGGAGTGTAATCTGTGTAAGGCTGACCTCACCCCAAAGATGCCTCCTCCTAATCTCGCTCTCCCTCACACCCATGAGCCGGGTGAATTGGACATGGTCCTCAGCTATTTTCACTCTGGTGGCGGAGTAGGCGCTGAGGAAAAACCATCCCAGGCTAGCAGGTATTATGAGGGAGAGGGCTGGCAGGGCTGCATGGTAAAGTATGTTGAGGACCAGTGCTAGGTTGTGCAGGGGGTCTTCGGTCAGGCGTGGAGGGACTACACTAACTCCTCCGCCTAGAGGGAAAACCGGCACCAAGTATGCGAAGAGGAAGATTAATACGAGGCCGAAGAGGTAGTATGGGATTGGATATAGCACGGAGGAAATCCCTATCAGAAGCTTTGAGAGGCTTTTCGAGGGGGCAGAACCTGAGAAAATACCCATTAAAGTCCCGGCAACCCAAGAGACGACTATGCTTAGAGAAAGTAGACCTATTGTCCATGGAAGAGCCCTCACAATCAGCACAGAGACAGGGGTTGGGAAGCTAACTAGGGATGGCCCGAAGTCAAAGGTGAAAAGCCGCCTCCACACTTCGAGATAGTGCGACCATAAATCACCCTCAAGCCCGTAAAAGCTAAGCCAGGCGTTTCGAAGCCTCTCAGCCTCTTCTGGGTAGCGTATGATGCCGACCTGAAGTGCCTGCTGGAGGCGAGCCTCAACCGCGCCTAACGGCGCTAGCCGTAGAATAATGAAGATGATATTGATTCCTAGGAAGAGGTTAAGCCAAGCCGCGAGGACCCTCTGCCAAACGTACCTCCAACTTAACGGCGCCATATCTTAACGTACTTCTCCACATTTTACGTCAAGTGGTTCAAGTATATTTCCATGTCTCAACTCTTATATTTTACATGAGATTCTTAATCACTGCGGTGTTTCGTCTTGGGGGATGTTAGGGTTGGAGTAATAGGTGTTGGTGGGCATGGTAGGGGGCGACACCTCATACCTCTCACCCGGACGCCGGGGGCAAAAGTCGTAGCGGTCTGTGACACCAACCCTATAACGCTTGAGAACGTATGCAGGGAGTTTCACCTCGCAGGATACTCGGACTTTAGGGAGATGATTGAGAAGGAGGGGTTGGAGGCCGTAAGCATAGCCACTCCCTCTGGACTCCACCATAGAGTTGCACTGGAGTGTCTAAGGAAGGGAGTCCACGTACTGGTCGATAAACCCCTCGGAGCAAACCTCCGAGAGGTAGTTGAAGTGGTAAAAGCAGCAAAGCATCATAATAGAGTGCTAATGGTTGGGTTCTGGTCGAGGTTCTCCCCAGCCCTCAAGTATGGGATCGAGCTCTACGAGTCAGGCAGCCTCGGCGAGCCCTACTACGCATATGGATACCTAGTGAGGCGGAGGGGGATACCAGGCAAGCCAACTTTCATCGATAAAGAGCTCTCAGGCGGCAGGGGAGTACTCCTAGACATAGGCTGCTACATGCTCGACAACATACTGGCACTAACAGGCTTCAAAAACCCGGTGGCGGCAAGTGGGGCGGTCTACACAAAGTTTGGGAGAAACCCCGAGGAAGTAAAATTTAACTGGGGTTCATGGAACTCCGACGAGTTCGAGCTGGAGGATTTCGCCGCCGGGTTCGTTAGGTTTGAGGGAGGTTTAACCCTGTGTATAGAGACGGCCTGGGCCGCTAACGTCTCACACAGGGGTGAGGTGGGGAGGCTAAGGGTCTTAGGAGACAAGGGAGGAGTAGAGGCTGAAGGACACGAGGCCCTGCAAGACATAGGATTCTACTCTAGGACGAGAAACTTCTTAACAGATGCTAAGCCTGTGCTACCCAACGCTGACCTACCCTTCGAGATGACTAAGGCTTTCATCAGGGCGGTTCAGGAGAACATTGAGCCACCGGTAACGGGATGGCAGAGCATAATACTTCACGCCATAATAGACGCCATCTATGAATCATCTAGCACTGGAAAGGAGGTAAGAATATCTCTCCCAACGATCTAGTGTTTTTCATCGGAATAGAGCCAACAGGCCACATCTACTCCGCTGCTCGTCTTTATTAAGGGTGGAGCCTTCTTTTTACAAATCTCCATAACGTAGGGGCATCTATCTGCAAACTTGCAGCCTGGGAGGAGATACTCTTCCACATCTGTTACAGCCACCTTGATCCTACCAGTCCACTTCCTATCCACCCTGGGTATAGAGTCGATTAGGAGTTGGGTGTATGGGTGGAGTGGCTCCTTGAAGATGGCCTCGGCCTCTCCCATCTCGGCGAACGACCCCTTATACATCACCGCTATCTTGTCGCTGATGTAGTATGCTGTAGCCAAGTCGTGTGTAATGTAAATGAAGTTAATCCCCAAGTCTTCTTTGAGCTGCTTGAATATGTTTAGGATTCCCATCCTGAGGGAGGCGTCAATCATTGATACAGGCTCATCAGCTACAATTAGCTTGGGCCTTGGAATGATGGCTCTCGCTATTGATAGTCTTTGGACTTGGCCGCCGGAGAGCTCAAAGGGCGACCTGTCTGCAAAGTCCGGTGAGAGGCGGACAGCCTCGAGGGCTTGGTTCACCAGCTCCACGGCCTCATCCTTATCCTTGACCCCTGCTACCTTGACGGCAGTGTGGATTAGGTATGGATACACCTTCCTGAGGGGGTTGAAGCTCTCGAATGGATTCTGGAAAACCGGCTGAACAACCCTAGGCAGCCATCTGCTCCTCTCCTTTGACGAGAGGTCAAACACCGGCTTACCCAGAACCTTAATACTCCCCGAGGTCGGCTCTATGAGGCTTAGAATCATTCTAGCCAGAGTCGTCTTACCACACCCGCTCTCGCCCACTATCGTAAATATGCTGGACGAGCCGCCTCCAAGCGTAAAGGATACGTCGTCAACTGCCCTGAACTTTTTCCCAAAAAATATACCACCTGTCTTGAATACTTTTGTGAGATTCTCGACTTTAAGGATGCTGTTCTCTCCCATCTACTTCTTCCCCTCCAAGAGCCAGCAGGCCACCTCTCGGTCGCCGAACTTGAGGAGGGGCGGCTCCTCCCTCGAGCACTTCTCCATCCTATATGGGCATCGCGGATGGAATCTACAGCCGGGGGGCGGGTTGGCGAGGCTGGGCGGAAGGCCTGAAAGCCCTTCAAGCCTCTTAGACCCACCTATGCGGGGCAGAGAGTTGATGAGGCCCTCAGTGTAGGGGTGGAGGGGTTCTTTAAACACGTCATCAGTCTTGCCAACCTCTATCATCTTTCCAGCATACATGAGGGCTATCCTATCTGTCACCTGGTAGTGAAGACCCATATCGTGCGAAACGAGAATAAATGAGGTCCCATACATCTCTCTGATTTTCTGTATCATCTCCACAACCCCCCTCTGGTAGACGACGTCGAGGGCAGAGGTTGGCTCATCAGCTAGTACTATGCTAGGGTTCATTATGGTTGCGAGGGCGATAACAGTCCTCTGACGCATGCCCCCGCTAAGCTGATGGGGATAGGAGTTTAGGATGCTCTCCCGGAGACCCAGCTCCCGTAGCCTATTCTTCACCCGCTGAAGAGCCTCCTCCTTCTTAACTTCTCCATACTTTTGGAAAATCTCGAGGAATTGGCTTCTTATCCTTGAAGTTGGATTAAGGACGGACATCGAGCTCTGGGGGATATAGGAGATAACCCTCGCTCTCATCTCTCTCAGCTTGGCATCGCTCAGACTGTAGAGGTCTACCATATCCCCGTTTGTTGCTTGAAGACGTATTATCCCAGAAATCACTCTTAGGGGTGGAGTCACGTCCCTGTATATCGTCCTCACCAGGGTGGTTTTACCACACCCCGACTCGCCAGCCAGCCCAACAATCTCACCCCTCCTAACAGATAGGCTGACATTGTCCACCGCCCTCACCCTAATACCGTTTCCAAATACGTAGTGGGCGGTAACGCCCCTGCAATCCAGTACAAGATTGTTCATAGACATTCTAGAGCCTTCACCCCCTCGCCTGCCACCTTAGACGTGGGTTAGAATAGTCTGAGATTCCTTTCGAGATTAGGAAGAGGGAGACGAATATGAGTATTATCGTTATAACTGGTGATATGAGCCACCACCACAGACCTCTAAATAGAGCTGAATAGTTGAGGGCCCAGTATATCATGACTCCGAGTGTCGCCTCGCTAAGTATTGAGACGCCTATGACGGCTAGCGCAGCCTCACTTGATATTGCGAAGAGGACAGTGTTCGTAAGGTTCACTAGGTGCCAGGGGAGGATGAAAGGTAGATAGTCCCTGAAGACCCTCCCCATCACTCCGTAGCCTGAGAAGATTGATGTCGCTATAAAGTCCCTCTCCCGTAGAGAGAGGACCATCGCTCTCACTTGCCTAGACGGCCAGGGCCATGAGAAGATGCTTATTATCAGTCCCATGAGAGGGATAGTCATCACATCCCTCAGCAGGACGGCAAGCAGAATCAGTGTGGGGAGCGAGGGTATGACCACAAAGGAGTCTGTCAGAATCATCAGTATTCGGTCGGCCAGCCCACCCCTGGCCCCTGCAAGCATGCCGAGTATAAGCCCGAAGTGCGAGGCAACCATCGCAGTTATTAGGCCAATAATCAGCGAGTTCTTGATGCTCCAGGTTAAAAGCCAGAATACGTCCTGTCCGTTAGTCGTTGTGCCCAGGGGGAACTCGAGGCTTGGAGGCCTGTTGGGAGTTACTAAATACCAGCGTCTAGGATCGAAGGGTGAAAACGAGCTGACAGCAACGCCTAGAACAATCATCACGGTGAATATGACCAGCCCAACCCTGAAGGCGCGGCTCGACCTGAAAACCTCAAGGAATATGTTTGAGAATCTTGCGAGGCCTATCCCTAAAAATTTTAATGCGTCAACACCTGTGCGCGGTAAAAGGGTCAATTTAACGCCTCACCTATACCGTACAGTGGGGTCTATTAAGGGATATAACAGGTCTAGGAGAAGCGTGGCAAAGGAGACACCGAGGATAGATAGTAGAGATATGCCCATTATCATGTTGTAGTCGTTGTTAATGATGGCTTGGTATAGTAGACGGCCAAGGCCCGGATATGCGTAGACAACCTCGGTTAACAGGGCGCCACTGAAGATTCCCCCGAGAGCCAGTCCCAAGGCGGTGGTTTGGGGCATGAGAATATTCCTGATCAAGTAGCGCCGCAGCACAACTCCGTTGGGCAGCCCCTTCAGCTCAGCGTACCTTACAAAGTCTTCAGTCTTCTTCTGGCTTGTCAGAGTGAAGGAGGAGAGGAACCACCAGCCCAGAGCTCCCGGAATGATGATGGATATTGCAGGAAGCGCCGCGTGCTTTGCCAAGTTTAATACGAGGTCTAGACTGAATCCCATACCAACAATTGTTATTCCACCTCCTAGTGGGAAAATAGGTATCAGAAACGCGAACGTAAACATTAGGACTAGGGCGAGGATGAAGTAGGGTACTGGATAAAGGACAACGGCCATGCCCGTCAAAATTTTAGAGAATTTCTTGTGACTGAAGAAGCCTGAAATCGTTCCGATAATATTCCCAATCACCCAAGATAAGAGGACAGAGAGTGTTAGTAGGCCGAGGGTCCAGGGGAGCGCGATACCAATTAGCGTGGCTACAGGTGTTGGAAAGCTCATTATCGATGGGCCTAAGTCGAGTGTAAGCAACCGACGCCAGACAGCTATATATTGCTCCACCGGATTTCCCTTCAGACCGTATAGCTCGTATAACGTCTGACGGAGCATCTCTATCGCGGTTGGGTCATAAAACTGTCCAATCGAGTAGATGAAACCTATCTGTGCCTCAACAGGGTTATAGGGGAGGAGCCTCGGAATGACGAAGACTACTGTTACGCCTATTGCGACTGTGAGTACAAAGGCCACAATCCTTGAAGCAATGAATATAAGGAGCTTGCTCAAGTGTCTCCCACTAATTTAAGAATGACAGCTTGAATATATATCTTGCATAATAAATCAGAAAATATAAAAAATTTCAGCTACTTACTGGGCTGGTCTGCGTCTACTCACAGCTCTACCAACAGCTATCCCGACGACAAGTAATACGATTCCAACAGCAGCTGCTACTCCAGACAGCAGCCCCCAGTCGACAGCCGTTACGGTCTGCGTCTGGACTTGTGTGACCACCTGTGTTCTTAGCTCAGTTACACGCTGGGTTACTGTCTCTCTCAACGTGACGGTTGTCACACCAGCAGCCGGCGGAGCACCACCTACTAGGCTCTGCCACTCAGCCGCAGAGGCAATTTTGACGAGGGGCGTGTTGGCAACTAGTAACGGCTTCGGATCCATTATCGCATCCTTTGTTGGAGCTCTGCCCGTCGGCTTAACCTTCAATATGACGAACAGGTGCTGGCTCCACCATGAGACAGGGTCCATGTAGTAGTTTTCTGGGAATGTTGGCCAGTTGTCCCAAGCGTACCCATCTTGGAATGTGTAGAAGGGTGTGGGGAAGAAGCCGAGCCAGGGCAGGTCCCTCACCCAGATCTTCAAGGCCTCTCTGTAGAGCTCGAAGGCTCTCGGAGAACTTGGATCAGTCCTTTCGAGCTCATCCACTATCCTGTCAAGCTCAGCGATCGGTGCCTCGGCAGTATTCCATCCTGTTCCGTGACCACCCTCACCCTTCTTCTGTGTCCAATACTTACTGCTCCACCGGTTATACCAGTTGGCATACAGGTCGAGAATCTGGCTACAGCCAGGCCAGAAAGTGCCGACTTGGTAGTCACCTATGCTTCCTGCCGTCGAGAACGGCCCTGATTCTAGTGGCGTCACCTTAACATCGATCCCGAATGCTCTCCACTGGTCTGCGACTAGGAACGCTATCCTCTGGCTTTCCATCTCGAAGCCTGAAGTGGTCTTAATCTCTATCGTCCATGGAGTCCCATCAGGCAATAGCCACTTGCCGTTAGCACCCCTCTTGAACCCTTGTGCTGTTAGAAGCTGCTCGGCCTTAGCTAGGTCCTGCTTCCAGAAACCTAGCACAGGATACTTCTCGACCCACCAAGCGTTGTTCTCCCTAGCAATGTCAAGGACCAGTTCAGGGTCATAGCCATACTGTTTCAGGTAGTCTAACAATGGTATATAGTACGTCTCGATGTCTGCTGCGTGGGGTATGACTGGTAGGGCAGCCGGTGTTGGTGTGGACTTGTCAATACCTACGAAAGCGCGATAGATCGTCCTATAGTCGATAGCGTAGGCTAGGGCCCATCTCACCTCCCTCTTATCGAAGGGCGGGGTCTTTGTCTGGAAAGCAACACCCTTCACGCAGGGGTCGAGTGGCCATGCGAATGGGGCGCTAGCCCTCCACCCCTTCAGATACGGGTTATTCTTTATGACAAGCTCTGCCTGCTCGGGAAGTAGAGTCCTCAGAGCGTCTAACTCGTGCTTAGTCATAGCCAGGGCCTTGGCCTCGTCCGGGCCGTGGTTGATGTAGAGGACATACTTTGCAGCCGGGACAACGCCGAAGACCTTTGAACCCCACCAGTTATCAAACCTCTCCCATAGGAACCAGTTCCCCGCCGGGTCCACAGCTCTCAGGTTGTATGGGCCGGCACACATGGGAGGATTATTCTCAAACTTCTGCGGATCCTTTCCCTGCCAGATATGCTTCGGCAGAATTCCCCCTGCACCGTATATTATGACAGCGTAGAAGTAGTGCCATCTCGGGTTCGGCGAGACAAGCTCTATGAGGACGGTTAGCCTGTCTAAAGCCCTCGCGTCCTTTACTGAAGCCTTCTCGTTAACGCCTATTGGAGCTGGCGCCTCTTTAAGATATTTTAGCGTGAACACGACGTCCTCTGCTGTTAGTGGTGTGCCGTCATTCCAGTATACTCCATCGCGCAGCTTCACGATTAGACTGGTGAAATCTGGCGAATAGATCGGCGGCTCGGCCGCGATCCACGGTATTAACATACTGTTAGATGTGTTGATGTACCATAGGAAGGCCTTGCAGAGCTGCTGGTAACCACTCCCACCCGGAGCTCTAGATCCAGGACCAACAGGAGGCGAGGCTATTGGGTTCCAGTTATTTGGGTTGTCATAGGTGCCCCAGTGGTTCTCAATAACTAGGACATCGCCCCGCGGGACGCCTGCTGGCAGTGGAAGCTGGCCATAGCTCACCGGCATGGCCGAGAGAGCTAATGCAGCGACAAGCACCAGTGCGGCGGAGATACCTATATAGGACGTTTTCCTGTTCATGCGATTAGAATTAACGACTGGCAGCATATAAATCTTTTCAGCCACACCATAAATTTTACCATAAAGAGTCAGTCGCGCACCATATTATCTCATGCATATCTATAGCCTTAATTCTCAAAAATTATTAATAAGCATCATAATCTAGAACTCTTTGCATGAGAGAGGTGCGTACACATGCTCAGACGTGATTTTATGTGGGGTTTTTCCGAGGCAGGCTTCCAGTTCGAGATGGGCTATAGTGATGCGGCCATCGATAGAGGGACAGACTGGTACGTCTGGGTCACGGACCCGCTTAACATAATGAACAGGGTTGTCAGCGGGGATAGGCCGGAGGATGGGCCGGGCTACTGGGACCTATTCAAGCAGGACCACCAGCTGATAGCAGAACTCGGTGCAAACACGATGAGAATTGGGATAGAGTGGAGTAGAATTTTCCCAAAACCAACCCGCGAAGTAAAGGCTAGGGCAACCATCGAGAACGGAATAGTGAAGGATGTCGAGATACCCGCAGAGGGTGAGAGGGAGCTTGAGGTGCTGGCCAATGTGGATGCGCTCAAACATTACCGCGAGACGATAAAGGACATGAAGGATAGGGGATTTAAGGTCATAGTTAATCTAAACCACTTCACCCTCCCGATTTGGGTTCACGATCCGCTTCGAGCAAGGGCTTCAGCCCTCCGTGAGGGGCCTCTCGGATGGGTTGAGACAGCTAATGTCGTAGAGTTTGTGAAATATGCGCACTTCGTCGGCTCCAAGCTAGCCGACCTCGTTGACATTTGGAGCACCTTTAACGAGCCGTACGTCGTCTCAGACATAGGCTATGGTCGTTATCCATCCGAGTACGCTTTCCCACCGGGCTTCTTCAGCATCGAGGGCCTAACCAAGGCCCGACTCAATCTAATCGCGGCACACGCCCGCGGATACGACGAGCTGAAAAAAGTCCTCGGGAAAAACTCACAAGTAGGAATAATATATGCGACCTCCGCCGTCGAGCCATGCGACAAGGAGAGTGACGCCGATAAGGCCGCTGCCGAGAAGATGAACCATTTCTCCAACCTCTGGTTCTTCGAGACCCTGAGTAGGGGAGAGCTAGACCGCTCGATGCTCGGTCTACAGCCAGCAGAGAAGGTACCAGAGCTCAAGGATAGGTTCGACTGGATAGGAGTAAACTACTACTCGCGACTAGTGGTGAGGGCCTCTGCGATACCGGGCCTTCCATTGCCCTGGACCATTGTCCCCGGATATGGGTTTGCCTGTGATCCGGCCTCGTTCTCCCTGGCTGGGAGGCCTACTTCAGAGTTCGGTTGGGAAATCTACCCTGAAGGGCTGAGGAATGTCCTACTCATGCTGCAGAAATACAGGAAGCCCATGATTGTAACTGAGAACGGCACGGCTGACAAGTATGACAGAATTAGGCCACAGTTCCTGTTCTCCCACATAGCTGCGGTCGAAGACGCAGTTAAGAGTGGAGCGGATGTTAGAGGATATCTTCACTGGAGCTACATAGACAACTTTGAGTGGGCACGCGGGTTCGCTATGAGGTTCGGCGTAATCACCTATGACCCCTCAACTAAGAAGAGGAGGCCGCGCCCATCATACTATATCCTCCGCGACATAATACAGCAAAATGGCTTGGACGAGAAGATGCGAGACACAGCTGAGCTACTCTATGTCCCACGCTGACCAAGAACCCCAATTAACGGTATTTTTGCAAGACCCCAATTTCCTAAAGACCGGTGTCCTGCCTTAATCAGATATAAGTGGCCCCTATCGACGTCGATCACTAAGTTCCAATATTCACTAGACTAGGAGGATATTCCCAGCCTCGCCTTAATCTCGGCTATATCCCTCTCCAGCCTTGCGAGTCTCTCGTCTAGGAGCGCACGGAGGTCCTGCCGCAGCCCCCTAACCTCCCCCACCGTCTCTTGAGACAGCTTAATCGACAGATCCCTAAACTCCCTGAACTCTTTTCTAAAATCTCTAAACTCCACCCCAAAATCCTTAAACCTCTCCCTAAAGTCTCTAAACTCAGATCTGAAGTCCTTAAACTCGGTTCTGAAGTCCCTGAACTCGCCCCAGTAGGATGTGAATATTGTCTGCATAGCGCCGAGGCCTTCCTGTAGCTCGTCTGCGAGCTTGCCGTATCTTATCTTGAATATTTTTAATCCAGACTTTGGTGTTGTTGGTGCTATTCTTACCTCTCTCCCCATTGCGGGTGGCGGAGGGTTTTTATCTTCTCTACGAAGGCCTCCAGCACTCCTTCCTCGCCTTGGGCGTGAATGGATATTGTACCGTCCTCCTCATTCTTCACGAAGCCGGCTACGCCCAGCTCCTAGGCGACCTCGAGTACATATCTTCTGTAGCCGACGCGCTGTACTCGGCCGACTACACTGACGGTGTATGCCTTCAAACTCATGGTCACCTTGCTATACCCCCTAATATAGCCGTTTTGTACCTATCCATTGGTTTATCCTGCTGAGTGTTAGAGCATAGGTGCGGGGACATTACATTGCGTCTACAGAGTGACATGATGGGGATTGATTCTGTGATCGTTACTTGAGCCTGCAAATGGAGGAGTGCTGCTTAGCGGGCTATCTGTAGCTCTTTTGCTTGAAGCGTCGTGCGGACCGCCTGTTGGGTTTTTTCGGCTCTGTCCTCCGAGGGTCGCCGACGAGCAGGTGCCTATCTAGTGACAGTATTTTCTCCTTCAGTGACGCGCTGGCTGCGGCCATTGCGCGGGCGATAGCCATTGCGCACGCCTCAGCCTGACCCATCACCCCACCCCCACGGACCTTTATCAGGAAATCGTGTTTCTTTGCGAATTTCTCATCAAGCTTCAGAGGGGCTAGTATCTTCTCCCTCGCTAAAGTGTTGGGAAGGTGGTCTAAGAGCATGCCGTTTATGAATATCCTTCCAGCCCCTGGCCTTAGCAGTAGCCTTGCCCTAGCCTCTTTCCTGAAGCCGGTAAATATCGGCTCGGCCTTGACCATTCTCCGCTAAGACGATTTTCGAGAGCCCAACTTATATAGGTTCGTCGACGCATGATGTGGTAGGATTTGGCTGAGTCTGAGTGGGGAAGGCGGGTGGAGGCGTGGCTCTCCAGACAGGCCCGCTTCTTCCAAGACATCTTTCCCGTGCGGAGGGCCTCGATTAGGGAGCTCCTAGGACAGTCAATCCCGTATGTTGAGACAAGGGGTGGAGGGAGGCACTACTTTTCTAAAAGAGACTTGGAGTTGGCTGCCTCAAAGCTGCCCGCTGAGCTCTTAGACGTCCCCATCATCCCAATAGTTTTTGCTCGGAGCGAGATTGAAGGTGTATACGTTATTAGGGGTGTGGAGACAGCTGATGCATTCGCTAAATTATCAGATCTCAAGGGTTTGGACCGCCTACCTACAGGAGAGTTCTACACGTATAAGTCGTTGGTCCTTAACTTTTTGTCAAGATATCCTTCCCTAGGCATAATTACTGGATAGAGGGGGCCGAGGGTATCCTTCACCGGTAGTCCTCATGCCTGACGATGTTAATCGGCTTCTCGCCCTTCAGATACCTCACAACATTCTCGACGGCCTGCCGCAGCATCTCCTCATAGATCTCTCTCGAGCTGGCCGCCCCTGCTACCCATGGTGTCGAGAGGGTGTTGGGAAGTGAATATACGTCAGAGTCCTCAGCTGGATTCCGTATATTCCACCAGACATCGTTTGCGTAAATGAATGATGGGTTCTCCTTGAGGAATCTGACTATATCCTCCTTCACAATTATAGGCGCTCTTCCCACGTTCACAAGTATGCCGTCACGCTTCATGAGGCACAGCAGCTCATACGTGATGAGTCCGCGGGTATGCTTTGTGAGGGGCAGGGCTATTACGGCGTAGTCGCATCCTCTCAACGCATCGTCGATCCTGTCGGGGGTATAGAACTCGTCAACCGCGACCCCACTCCTAAGAGACCTACCGTAGCCCACAACATACATCTTAAACGCCTTAGCAATCTCTGCGACCCTAGAGCCGATCGCACCCAGCCCGAGAATACAGATTCTCCGCCTGTGGAGCATTTTCGATTCGCCAATAATCTCAAAGTTGCCGTTTCTAACACGCGGGTCAAAGAAAGTTATGCGTTTCGCGGCCGCTAAAAGTAGTGCGAAGGCATGCTCTGCGACTGCGTCGGCATTTGACCCTACATTGCTCGCCACAGTCACGTTCCCCGGTATGTGGCTCCAGGGCAGAGAGTCAACACCCGCGTAGACACACTGTATGAAGCGCAGGCTCTTCATGGCGTCGAGCTCCTGCCCCGTGATTGGGCCGCATAGCAGGACTGTTACACGGCCAAGATCCGATGCGCCAGCCGACTCCCCCGCTTCATACACCTCGGCATACTCCTCTATCATCCGTCTGAGCTCAGGCTTCAGCTTAACCGTGCTGTACACCACCTGTGTCAATTCGCTAGACTAGGAATAGCTGGTAATGATATATTTAATCTTGGAACTGTTGGCGAAGTCTTTCTCGGCTCTTATTGGGCAGCATAGGAACTGGTAGACCATGTCCCTTGAGAGCTCCTCCAAGTTGAGGTTCTCAAGCATGAATACTCCCTTCTCGACTATGAAATGAGACCCGGGCGGGACTCGAACCCGCGACCTACGGCCAAGGGAGGCCTCCGCCTTACCCGGTAGGGGGGTGGCATTTTTTGCCACTAGCACTTTCGGTAATTAAGCCGTGGCTTCTTAAGCTGGTTTAAAGCTGGAGCTGTGTGTCAGCATTCTCCTCATCCCCCCATAGGTTGCTTGGGTTTGCCTTCTCGAGGTTTCCAATCAGCACATATAGTCTTCTGTCTTTTAGGATTTTTATGGCATGTCCTATCCCCTATCCTTCCTCTAATACCACTCCTTCTGCTTGGCCAGCTCCTCCATCGAGACCACGCCCAAAGAATATCCATCCACACATTTAACCCCATCAACAATTAACAACGGCCTTGGAAATCATAATAGAAGTAGTTATAGAGTTAATGGTGAAGGATAGGGAGTTTGCCAAGGAGTTCTCCAGATGTCTTGGGACAGTGTTGGGGAGAAACCCTTCCAAACCCAGAAGGGGTGAAAAGACGATTCGTCATCGAACTAGAAAGTAAGGTCCTCTACGAGCTGCTGAAGAGGCCTTTAAGGCTGGAGAAGGTCAAAAAGTTTGTAGAACACTGTAACCGATGTAAATCGGCTTTCCTGAGGGGCTTCTTCGACAGCGAAGGAAGCGTAGATGAGGACGGAGAAGTAACAGTCTATAACACCGACTTAGCCCTGCTTAGATACGTCAAACAACTTCTCTCTTCTCTGGGGATAAAGACTACAGTACCACATCTCTACGTAAAGAGTGGAATGATTCTTAGAGACCCGAGGACGGGAAAACATACAAGAGAAAGAAGGATGTATATGGGTTATATGTTACTGCTGACTCTCGGCAGATGTTCTACAATCGCATAGGATTCACAATCGGGAGGAAGAGGCAAGGACTGGACGGCTAAAACCCCCGAGCAAACCCACCCCTCATCCCTCCCAATCACATCACGATCACGACAATAATATACAGGTGTAGCCTCGGGCGGGATTTGAACCCGCGACCCCCGGCTTACCAAGCCGGTGCTCCACCGGGCTGAGCTACCGAGGCACACACATAACACTTGGAAATGGTTAATTTAGGTTTTATATGTCCTATAGCCGGCTCTGTTAACTTAAGGTCTTTGGTCTAGGGCTGTGGTTGTTTGGTCATGTTTGTTGGGCAGAGGACGGCTTTACCTGCTGTCCTCTACGGTCTTTACCTCTTAGCCCTAGGCCTGAGCTTTAGATACGCTTCTATGGCTCTTAGACCTTTCGTAGACAGGAGTCATGTGGCTGTCTGGGGCCGGCTGAACCTATTCCACATATTCGCACAGCCAGAGACGCTACACATGATAAAGAGCATAACAGGTGTGATGAAGATGGCTTAAGTTAACAGAGCCCCTATAGCCAGACGTTATAGGCAGAGTTTCTCCCCTTTTTATTACAGAGTTTTACGTCTCAATTTAAGTGCTGGCCTATGGAATCTCTCTCGCGCGACGGCTAGGTTGAGTAAGGCGGCTGAAAAATAGAACCAGAAAACTTGAGGTGCGTCAACCTCGTTCCATGGACATCTACAAAATGAGAACGTGAGTAGCAGATTTGTTGCGATAGCAAATCCTATTATGGCCGCGAACCTCGGATAAATGCCTAGAATAATCATCACACCTATCACCGTCTCCAGGATGGTCACGAATAATGTAAGTGGTTCCCAGTGTGGGAGCAATATTCTTAAAAGGTCGCGGTAAATTGGCAGGTAATTCCCTGCTGTGGCAGTCTGCAAGAGTTCTTTTACCCATGTCCTATCTATCCACCTCTGGCTTGAAAAGAACAGCCAAAACCCTCCTACTGTTAACCTCAATGCTAAGGACCAGACTTTGAGGAGGTCTGACAAGTCTTATCAATTATCCACCATACTTGTTTAAGAATTATAAGTTGTGAATGCCCTATTGTAGTTAAGCAATTTTTATAAAGGGTCTTTAAGTCGAGATTCACAACTTGATTATGCTCTATGGGAGGGATCGTAGGAATATGGCGGGGCATGGAGGGGATATGCGGATAGTAGCTGGAGAGTGGCCGTGCACCTTCAAGAGCCTAAAAAGAAGGCTTGGCTCATAATTTAGACTCGCCGAAAATCTGGGCAGTGTATGGTCTATACCTATTCGGCTCCATAGTGCTTTTCAGCTGGTATGACCTCGTGGCGATAACATCTGTGGGAAGAATATCGAGGGATGGTGCAGGAAACATCGTCTTCTCTTATGATGGCTCGCCAATCTATCCTTTTACACTCGCCGCAGCCATGCTAGGTGTCTTAGGTACTGCCCACTATGTGTGGAGGGCGGTTGGCGGCATCAAGGGCTTAGCGTTAGGTCTTGTGGTTGGTAGAGCTGCAACTTTAGCAGTTTTCGAGATATACGAGTTCACGTTTACTGGTCTTGGCGAGACATTTTATGGATGGTCATCTTGGACTATTAACTATTCAGATAAGATTCCATGGTTCCTGTTCAAGGCAAGCTATCTAGGAGTTCTTAGCCCATGGATGAGGCGCAAGAACCTAAGGATCACATTAGTAACATTACTTTGTTCAGTCATAGCATTTCTCATATGGGTAGTAGCTGGCTATAAGCTACCGGAATCCGGAGACGCTATCTCGTACGTGCTGAACGCTGCTACTAGGATACTATTCTCCATGCTTCCAGTGGTGATTATTAGACGATAAGCGCGGAGACGTATTCTCCCTACTTTTAGTGTGGGGTTCTCTACTGGTCCATATAACGGTAGTCTACAGGTCTGCAAGGCTCAGGAAAGCAGTATCGCCCTAAGAGGAGATAGCTTATAGTGGTGTACGACCTTCTCTTCCGCGGGAAGGCTCATCTAAGCGCGACAAACTTATGAGTGGCTTGATTTTGTAGGAGAGATGTGGGGATGCGGCCGTGGTCTAGCCTGGACTAGGACGTGGGCTTTCCGAGCCCAATACCCGGGTTCAAATCCCGGCGGCCGCAACATTTTTTACTTGCGATGAATACGCATTCCTCCGCTCCGCTGGCTATGCATGTCTGCTCCTCGACTTCTCATTCTCCTCCCATTATCTCTGGAATGTAGCCTGCTAGGTATCTTCGCATAAGTTGTGAAGCTGGACCATCAGTCTTGTCTTCAGTAGTTGGCACTCGAGGAGTCCCCTCACCTTGAGTTTAAAGGCGTCTTTTTCCGGCTGCTCTATCTCGACGCTGTAGCACCAGCCGAGCGTTGTGAGTGGAATGACTTCGAGCGGCATGGCCCCCCATATCGGTGAAGACCTTCTTGATGTAGTGTGCCTGAGACCTGCCCATCAGTATGCCTAGATGGTAGAGGAATGCCTCTGCCGCTGATTTTCCGAGCTTGTCATAGAGGCTGTCGTAGGGTTTCCTGACCTCCGGCGCACTCGACAGAGATGACGTCTACGTGCTTGGGCGCATCAGCAAGACGACTCTCTTCACAGGAGGCGTCAATATAATCACCTGTGATGAGAACCTCATCCCTGAAAACTGCCCAAAGAGAGCTAGGAATGAGCATCCGGCTCTGGTTGAGAAACTAGTCGGGCTCCAGCCGAGGGGAAAAGCAGCAGCACCTATCACGGACAGGCTAGCAGGGGGAAAGACAGGGAGACTATACTAGTAGAGCACATGAAGATAAGGGAGGCAGCGGGAACGGTTCTTCACCATATACATCGGTCCCTAAATAAGACTGTCTGAGGGAGGTTTTACATGATTTTAAAACTTATAAGCACCGACCAGAAGCAATAATGTGTAAAGACATTGGTGAATAGTTTTGAGTAAGAGATATTTCAGGAGGGACGAAATAGTGGGTAAAGACATTATATCGGATTCCGCTATCAGGCTTGGAAAAGTCAAGGACATTGGGTATGATCCGGAGGGAAGATTGTTCTGATATATGATAAGCCGGGTGAGGGGGGAGAAGAGGCAATACCATCATACCAAATAATTGCTTTGGGGGATGTTGTTCTCGTCAAGTCAGCCGGCTTAGAAAAGACCCCTCCTCCAGCGAAGATTTGCCCCAACTGTGGAAAGGAGAATGCGCCTGACTTGCTGTACTGCACTGGTTGCGGCTCGAGGCTGGGAGGATGAAGGAGATGAGAATAGAAGAAAATTTAGGGGATTCGTACAACTACACCGTCAAGCTGTTCAAAGACATAGGAAGACTTGCAATCCTCATAGTTCTGAACATAATACCGATAGTAAACTTCATTGTGGCTGGATACTTCGCTAGGGTTGTCAGAGAGTCTCCAAGGGGTGAGAGTCCGCCTCCGCTTGAGAGGTATGGCGAGCTCTGGGTCGACGGTGCAAAAATCTTCGTCGTCACATTAGTCTACATGATAGTGCCTATAGTTCTATTTTGCGGTGGGGCTATCCTCGGCCGTGTTGGCTGGTTTGTATTTCCCATTGGCCGGTATCGGCGTCTTGAGCGGCATATTGTTAGTAATAGGACTAGTCCTGACATTCTTCATACTGATAATACTGTTGATGGCGATAGTCCATATGGTTAAGACTGGTAGACTGGGGTCTGCATTCGACTTTAACCAGATATTCTCAAAAATCAGGACCATTGGCTGGCCAAACTATATTCTATGGATAATCGTAATGTTTGTGATAGGTCTGATACTGGGTGGGCTTTCGCTCATACCATTCATAGGCTGGCTTATATCCCTCATAATCTCACCGGTCTTCTTGGTCTTCGTGGGGAGGTCAGCCGCAAACATGTATGAAACGGCCGCGACTGTCTCTACACCCCCACATACAGCAATACCGCCTCCGCCACCACCATCGCCTCCCGGAGCCCAGCCTGCAGCTGCTCCTGTAAGAGGCCTTTTCTGCGGCTACTGCGGAAACCCGCTACAGCCCGGCGACAAGTTCTGCGGCAAGTGTGGAAGACCGGTAAAATAGTCTGCGGGGCAAAAGGATTTTTTCTCGATATAGGCTGAGACTAGTCAGCCTATTGCCTGCACCTAGGATCGCCTATGCCAGCGGCCCACCCTTAAACCCATATTGGCCCCTCGAAGGCGTACAGGGTTCTCAGGCCTCCTCAAGGATTAATAGAGGCTCATTCCATGCTTCTATTGCCGGCGGGCTAGGGTTTGACTGGCCAGAATGCCGGCGTAGCTCAGCCTGGTAGAGCGCGGGGCTCATAATCCTGAGGCCGAGGGTTCGAATCCCTCCGCCGGCAATTTTTACAAATGAGTGTAGTGGGGAGAAAGGATTGGAGGATTGGTTAGTTGCTAATGCTCCAGCGATCCGCGTCTTCTGAGATGTTCTTCGAGCAGTTGCTGTTTTCTTCGAATTGTGAACCCTGCGAATTTGTGGAATTTCAGTCTGCCCCGCGCTCTAACATATATACAGCATACATTCTTTCTCCTTTTGTATGTCTTTCCCTGCTTTCTATTGAATAGAATGGTCCCTTTCCTGATATAGATTCTTGGCCCACTTGTCTCTATGCTTAGAATCCTAGAAGTCGCCGAATGTATTTGAGAAGCCTGACATCTGTATTAAAGCAATAAATTCCTCCGTCTCTGTTAACCACAGATCCCTCGCTATCGAGGAATCCTCTCAGAAAACTCCGTATGTAGTCTTTGCAGTGCTCTGTGAAGTGTCTTACCCTTTCGATGTCTCCTGAATGGGATGTGGATGGAGATGGTTATCCTGATATAGATGGCGATGGTATTGCTGGTGAGCCTGGTGCAGACGATGAGGCTGGAGACATCTTCTACGTGAGGAGCTCAGGCCCACCCTACAAAACCTGGTCTAGGCCGCACATGGTGGGCGACGACTACTCACGCCTCGCTCAAGGCTACCCAACCGTAAACGTCAGGGCTGATTCTTTTTCCACAAAATCTTCCTCCCTCAGCTGTAATTCATGTAACGCTTTTCTTATTGCATCCGTCCATGGCTTGTCTTACTTCACTAATGGTTGTGATATTTATGGAGGTTTATAAGTTTTCAGGCTCTGTGATGGGCCCTGTCAACTTAAGCTTTTTCCAGTAGGCCGTTGGCCTAGTTCTTTCTTGTGGCGTCATGCATGTCTTCGACTATCTCGTTGACGTCTTGTCTGGGGCTGTTCAGGATTTCATAATTATAGTCCTCGTGAGAAGGCCTACGCTGCTCTCTTATTCTTAGCTGGCCTTAGCCTTAGGGACGTATCTGAGAGATATGGCTTAACCTGTTCAACAGGATTTGCGGGTTTTGAATGCGGTGTGGTGAGAGCTTTCAAGACTTACGCGGCGGTACAAGGCCTGGGTTTGAGAAACGTTTTTCAACCATGATTAACTGTGATTGATTATGGTTGAGCCGCAGCATTTGAAGACGAAAGATGTGGCGAAAAGGGTTATGGCTGCCGGTGACCCTGCACGCGTCGTCCAGCTCTCTAAAATGCTCGACAAACCCCGTCTGGTCAACGAGAACAGAGGCTTCATAGCGTATACAGGATACTACAACGGCGAGCTGTGACCGTCATCTGCCACGGCGTCGGAGGGCCTTCGTCGGCTATAGTGTTCGAGGAGGTAATCATGCTCGGCGCTAAATTGATTATCAGGCTGGGTTCGTGCGGTGCTTTCATCAAAGGGATGAGGAACGGCGAAGCCGTCATACCCCCCGCAGCTGCCTACATCGGCGGCAGCCTGCAGCAATACATTCCCGACCTCCACATAACACCCGTCCCCAGCTACGATGTCTTGACGACGTTGGTTAACGAGCTCAACGGCCACGGTCTCAAAACCTACGTCGGCCCCGTCTTCTCCAGCGACGCCTTCTACGCCGAAGACCCGGAGTTTGTCAGCAGATGGTCTAAAAATGGGTACATAGCTATTGAAATGGAGTGCGCGACCTTGTTCGGGTTAGGCATGATGCGCGGCGTCAAGACGGGTGCGGCTCTCCTCGTAAGCAATAACTTGGCCGAGATGGCTCCGATGGTTGACGCCGAATACCTGAAGCCGTTTGTGGAGAAGGCTGGGAAGGCTGTTCTTTCGGCCGCCGTAAGAATCCCCCTAGACTAACATCGTCCAAACCGAGTTTATTCGTGTAGAGATGCTATGGCTGTTTTGAAGCATCCTCTGCACCATCAGCGACTCCTCGCCCAATCCCGCGGGCTGGAAACCGCCGCTTCTCCTGACCTCGACAAGCTCGATAATCTTCCCCGGCCTCATCGTCTCCGGGTCTGTGTAGCTCGTGATTCTCTGAACTTTAACCAACACCAAGCCAGTCTCCTTCGGAAAGCTCTGCTGCAAACAACATCGATATAAAGGCTTAGCTCAAACCCTGAAACACATCTCAAACGCCGACATCATACACTACGACACCTTCAGCGGCAACGGTCTTCAGCCATCTACCGTCTTTCATCGATTCATACTGTTTTTTTGAAAGTAGGTGTAGCTCTGCTCTTTCGAGAGACAGGTTTGTCCTGAACACGTTGTAGACCGTGTCGCCGTCGCACACTTGTTCGTCGTAAACTATCAAGATGTCTACGTCGCTCGCTGCCGTGAACCTTCTGGCCGCGTAAGAGCCGAATACCACAACCTTCAACAACCCAAGCCTGTTTGAAAGCCTGTCAACGGCCTCACGCACCCTTGAAACAACATCATCCAAACTATACTTTGGATAATAAATTTTTACAGAACCCGAGGATTCTCTCCGCATAGTGTATCATTCGCTCAGCCTCTACTTTTGTGTATCTTCTGCGTGGGGAGAGGGATGGGTGTGCGTTTGGGTATCGGGTTGGAATGTAGGCTTTATCCAGCTCCAGCGAATATGTTAGAAGCTCTTCGTCTACCGTGGTTTTTTCTCTGAGGCTTATAAGCAAGTCGTAAACGGAATGGCCCCACGCCTCGGCGCCTAGCTTCTGGAAAACGGCTTTCACCGCTTTTTCAGCTGACTGCTGGGCTGAGAAACACGCCCAGTCATAAAAACCACGTTCTAGGTCGGATTTCGCATGCTCAAGGTCCCCTTCCGCTTGGTCCATCCAGTCCCGACTCCTCTCAACCACATGTTTTCACAGCTAGTGCGAGTATAAAAATAGGTGTTGGCCGTATGGTTGAAGCTCCATCTTAGCCATCCAGCGGCCGGCAAAGCGTGTGGTTTTCCAAACACGGGCAGAAAACGTTCATGCATTTCTTCACGCAACGGTTTCCAAAACCAGTTTGCCGGCAAGAGCCTCCATGACAAACTGGTTTAACAGAGACAAGGATTCAGGGTGAACAAGATATTTCTGAACACGGCCTGCCTTGCTCAAAACACGAAACTCAACCTTCTTCTTGACGACGAGCTTCAGATGACTCTGGTAT
Source organism: Nitrososphaerota archaeon (assembly GCA_038741355.1). Taxonomy (GTDB): domain Archaea; phylum Thermoproteota; class Nitrososphaeria_A; order Caldarchaeales; family Calditenuaceae; genus HRBIN02. Next base: position 29,107 of record JAVYLC010000005.1, on the reverse strand, counting down.
GGAATGTACCAGGATTTGCGGACGGAGTTGCCTAGGCTGTTGAGCATCATACCGACTGTCTTACCGGTAGTTTTTTCAATGTAAGGCTTGTATCCATACCCATCTGTCGTGAAGCTTCAGCGATAACCCTTGACAGAAAGTCTGAAGCTACGTCGCCAGTGCTTCCAACAACCCATGGCGGGATGTTAGCGGTCCGACGTTTCAACGGCGGTGAACCCTTCCTCACCAAACAACAGAAAACATCTAACGTATCCTCCGCCCAGTGTTTTCAGCGTGAAAACTTTCTTCCAGCAGTCTAAGGCGAGTAAAACTCTCTCTTTATGCATGTGGGTTTTTCTCATTTCCTCTTCGGTTTTCTTCTCCGCAAGCTCCTCGAGATACCTTCTGTACTCGTCTGCGTCCATCAGCTTGTCCAGCTCTGAAGGTCTGAAAGCTCTACCTTGGCTATCCAGCCGTCGGTGTAGGGTGATTCGTTGAGGATCTCAGGGTGGTCGAGGAGCTTTAAGTTGACCTCCACTATCTTTCCAGGAACAGGGGAGTAGACGTCGGCCGTGGATTTGACGGACTCAACAGTGCCCAAAACCTCTTTAGCCTTGACCTTGACGTTTGTGTGAGGTAGCTCGATGTGGATGATCTCCCGCAGCTTTTTCTGAGCGTAGTCAGTTATCCCCACGTACGCATACTTTTTCTCATGTCTCACCCATTCATGGTCTCTGGTGTATAGAAGGTCTTCGGATATTTCGTAGCGCACCGACATAGTCCACGTCAAGCCTTAAAGGGTCTTATGTAGTCTGCGGCTGGACGATGAGGCCCGCGCTCAGAAGCCACCAGGCCAGCAGCTTTCCCTTCCTCGTAAGGCTGTAAACAACTCTGACGGGCGTGGTCTCCGCTTGAACTGTTTTTGCAACAAGCCCGTGTTTCTGAAGCTTTCTCAACCTTTCAGAAGCGACTTTCCAGCTTAATCCGTCCAAGCTGTTGACCAGCTCTACGCTGTATCGGGGGCCTTTCAACAGGCTTGTCAAAATCTCCTTAGACCATTTGCATTTCAGAACCTCCGCCAACGCCTGCAGAGAAACCTCAGAGACAATCGGTGTCAGAAGCCGGGTTATCTGCTCCCCTGTCTCGGTCAGCATGTACTTCCCCCCATCAGCCCTGACCAGCCCCTCACGCTGCAGCAGCCAAAGCTTCCTGACCAAAACAGATGGCTTGACGCCGAGCCTACGCTCAAGCTCGGAGAACCTGAGCGCGCTACCTCTCATCGCTGAAAGAATGGGTATTGTATGCTTGCATCTGAAAACGGGCGGCGTAAGCATGCTGCGCTGCTGAGGGACAGTCACTGAGTTGTGACTTCTTACAAAAGATATAAACGTTTAGAAAAGCTTGTGCGGTTACTTTCCGGTAACAGCCTTACCGTTTTGTCAGCTAACTCTCAAATATGCAGGACGATGGTGTAAACGCATGAGCGTGCAGATCCCAGGATACACATACGGTTCGAGGGAGTTGGCGAGAGCCCCTGTCAGCGACGAGGAGTTCGAGCTGTTGAAGACGACGGTTTTGATGACTGACGAGGACATCAAGTACCTGCGTTTGGCTGGCGAGGTTTTGAAGGACCAGGTTGACGACGTTCTGGACCTTTGGTATGGATGGGTTGGCTCACACAAGCATCTTGTCTACTACTTCGGGGACAGGAGGACGGGGCAGCCCATATCAGAGTATCTGGAGGCTGTGAGGAGACGGTTTGGCCAGTGGATTCTTGACACGTGTTTTAGAGTGTATGACCGCGAGTGGCTTGACTACCAGTATGAGATAGGTCAACGTCATCACAGGTCGAAGAAGAATAAGACGGACAAAGTTGACTCAGTCGAACATATTCCACTGAGATACATGATTGCGTTCATCGTCCCCATAACAGCGACCATCAAGCCTTTCCTTGCTAAGAAAGGTCATTCGCCGGAGGAGGTTGAGAAGATGCAAAGCGCTTGGTTTAAGGCTGTGACGCTGTCGGTGGCGTTATGGAGCATCCCCTACGCAAACAAGGGCGAGTGGTAGGCTTATCGGAAAAGCTCTCTAAGGTCTTTCTCCCCCCTCTCTTAACATACATTATTTTTGTGTCGATTTTGACGCGTAGCCTGAAGCTTCTGAATAGGTTGTAGAGTTCTCCGCCTTAGGCTTAGCAGGGACCAGAAGCTATACGGCGAGCTCGACGGCTATACATGAGTCCCGAAAGTATCATAAAAATTAGACAAGTTAGATTTTGAGTGGAGGTCGTGGGTTCGAATCCCACCGCCGGCATTCTATACAAAATTTCCCTGAATACGAGTTTGTGTAAAATAGTTTGTCGAAGGGTTATCGTGCGGCGTCTCTTAGGATTGTGGCCAGTTCTTGGGCGTCGAATAGGCTGCCCTGTACCTTGACGCGGCCGGCGAAGAAGAGCTGGACCGGGTCGACGGTCCCCTTGATGATTCCTGCTAGGTCGTCGTCTGTGGCTATTATCGTGGCTACTGGGTTGCTTACCTCGCCCTCGCCCACCTTTAAAACTCCGTTGACGACCTCGAGGTAGTAGGGCGGGGCGTCTGATGGCTTGAACTGGAAGGTCTTGACCATCCTGGCTGTGCGCATCTTTATCATAGGCTTCTCGGACGCGAGCGCGACGAGTTCACGTAGAGCTGATAGAGACCTGTTAGCCACGCATTTTTCTACCCCAAACTAGATATATATCTGTTATTCATCCTTTCAAACCCCGCGACAATAATCTTAAAAAACATCGGTGTAGGCTGGTTCAATCATGAAGGTCGCACTAGCATATAGTGGAGGGCTAGACACTACTGTCTCAATCCCTTGGTTGAAGGAGAGGTATGGTGCAGACGTCATAACTGTGACGGTCGATGTTGGACAGAGCGAGGATTTCAGCGAGATTGAGGAAAGGGCGCTCGCCGCCGGCGCATCAAACCACTTTTACATCGACGCGAAGAAAGAATTCATAGAACATTACATCAAGCCATGCATCAAGGCAAACGGGCTCTACGAAGACGAATATCCTCTTGGAACCGCCTTGGCGAGACCACTTATCGCCTCAAAGGTTGTGGAAGTGGCCCTGAGGGAAGGGTGCGACGCTGTCGCCCACGGATGCACTGGGAAGGGAAACGACCAGCTGAGATTCGATACCACGATATCGGTTTTGGCACCCCAGCTTAGAATCATCGCGCCCATTAGGGAATGGGACCTGAGCAGGGACGAGGAGATAGAGTATGCAAAGAGTAGAGGCCTAAAGCTGGACTTTAGGCAGAGCAGGTTCAGCATAGACGAGAATCTCTGGAGCCGATCAGTGGAAGCTGCTGAGCTGGAGGATCCTTGGGTCAAGCCTCCCTTCGAGGCCTTCAAGTATGTGGTCGACCCCCGCCAGGCACCCGACAAGGTGGAGTTATTGGAGATAGATTTCGAGAGAGGTGTTCCAGTGGGGTTAAATGGGAGAGACATGCCGCTCGGCGAGCTGATTCGTGAGCTCAACATAATTGGCGGGCGCACTGGCTTCGGAATCATAGACCACATAGAGGATAGGGCAGTGGGAATAAAGTCGAGGGAGGTCTATGAGGCGCCCGCGGCGCTCATACTCATCAAGGCCCACAAAGACTTGGAGAAGATCAGTCTCAACGGCAAGACGCTCTCCTTTAAGGCCCTGGTCGAGAAGATGTGGAGTCAAATGGTCTATCAGGGCTTCTGGCTGGACCCGCTTATGGATGCGCTCCACGCCTTCATTGAGAGTACTCAAGAGAATGTAACGGGTCGTGTGAAGCTGGAGCTATACAAGGGCTCTGCTAGGGTCGTGGGAAGGGTTGCAGAGAATCCCCTCTACTCTCATGAGATAGCAACCTATGCTAAGGGAAGCATATTTCAACAGAAGGCTGGTGAGGGATTCAGCAAGATATGGGGGCTGGATACAGTGATAAGTGCCACGCGGATAGCGAGACGAAAACCTAGCTAAGCCTCATTTCTCACGTCTAAGCCCTTCGTGCGGAACCGTTAAGACCTCGACGGGGAACTTGGTTGAGATAATTTTAGCGACCTCCTTTAATCTATTTTGGGGGGCTATTGCGATGACACAGCCTCCTCCTCCAGCTCCAGTAAGCTTTGCACCTAAGGCCCCTCCCTTCAGCGCATACTCAACGGCCTCGTCAAGAGTCTTATTCGAGACACCGATAGTTTTAAGCAGGTTGTGCTGAATAGTAAAGAGTGAGCCAAGCCTCTCAAACCTAAGATTCCTCAGTGCGACCTCCATCTCGGCGGCAATCTCATCATTTACTATTCTAAGTCTATCGAAGACGTTGATGAACTGTTCTCTAAGGGTTGAGACCTGCTTTACGATGCTGCCGGTCCTCCTCCCCTTTTTCGTGCTCACAAGAATGATGTTGAATTTTTCCTCAACTGGGATGGGTCTCGGTCTCTCTCCCCTGACATAGGATATGAATCCTCCTGTCAAAGACGCTGCCAGGTCTACTCCAGACGCCCTGTAGTGTATCTCAGACTCAGATATCGTGGCAATCTCTAACACATCAGATCGGGTAGCTTCATGTCCAACCGCGGAGAGGCAGGCTGACGCCACAGCTAGTGATACGGAGGCCGAGGAGCCGAGCCCCATTCCCCTAGGTATCTGGGACTTAATGACGACGGAGAATCCCTTGACGCCATACATCTCGGATATGCGGTCAATCATCACTTTGAGAGGACGCAACCTCGTGGGCGCGCTCTGATCCGAGCTCCTTACCAGCTTATCTCCCTTCCAGACTGCTGATATCTTTGCGTCCTGCGACTCAATTGACAACAGAGAATCGCTTCTCCGGGTGACAGTAGCGTAAGCCCTCTTCGGAATAGCACAGGCGATAGCCCTGCCCCCATAGACGACATAGTGTTCACCGCAAAATATGACCTTGGCGGGTGCCGAGTATGTCACAGACTCCATACTAGTCTCTCTGGCCCCACTATTATATCGCCACCAAATATATATTAAATTTTAATGGTTGTGGGTAGGGCTCTGTTAACTTAAGGTCTTTGGCCTAGGGCTGTGGTTGTTTGGTCATGTTTGTTGGGCAGAGGACGACTTTACCTGCTGTCCTCTACGGTCTTTACCTCTTAGCCCTAGGCCTGAGCTTCAGGAGTGCAGCTATGGCTCTTAAGCCTTTCTTAGACAGGAGTCATGCGGCTGTCTGGGGCCGGCTGAACCTATTCCACATACTCACACAGCCAGAGACGCTACACATGATAAAGGGCATAACAGGGGTGATAGAGATGGCTTAAGTTAACAGAGCCTGTGGATAGAGGTTAAAAAGTTTTATAATACTCGCTGAAAGGACCGGACAGTGAGCGGTCCAGTAGCCTGCCTAGACATAGACTATTTCTATGCGCAGGCTGAGGAGCTCCGCAACCCCGCGATCAGGGATAAGCCGGTAGTAGTCTGCGTCTATTCCGGCCGTACACAGGACTCAGGGGTGGTAGCAACAAGCAACTATGTGGCTAGACGGTATGGAGTGCGGTCTGGGATGCCGATTAGGCGGGCCAAGGAGCTTCTCCGAGACGTGGACGCTGTCTTTCACCCAGTTGATATGCCTTACTACTCCGAACTCTCCCGCCAAGTCTTCGAGATAGCGGGAGGGTTCGCTGATGTAATAGAGGTGGCGAGTATTGATGAGGCATTTATGAACCTGCTGGAGGCCGCGGCAGGCTCCTTCGAGAACGCCGCCTCTATTATGGCGTCTTTGAAAAAGGAGATAAGGGAAAAGGTTGGACTAACCTGTAGTATAGGGATTGCGAAGAACAAGCTCTTAGCAAAGATGGCCGCCGACGACTCTAAACCGGACGGGCTACTGGTTATAAAACCCGGCACAGAAGACCAGTACCTAAAGCCCAAACCCATAGAGGACATCCCCTACATTGGAGCGAAGACAGCCAAAAGGCTTCAGGAAATGGGGATAAAAACAATTGGGGATCTTGCCAGAGTTCCATCAGATAGAATTATCGAGGCTTTCGGATTTAGGGTTGGGCGGTTCATCTATCTCGCCAGCCGGGGTGAGTATTCTGAGCAGGTGACCCCAAGGGGTGGGGCAAAACAAGTGAGCAGGATGATTACGTTGAAGCATCTAACCCGGGATGAAGCTGAGATATGGGAGCAGCTGGGGAGAGCTATTCGCGAACTACACCAAAGGATCGTCGAGGTTGGCTATGGATTCCGAGGCGTATCCCTCATAGGAGTAACAAGGGGGATGAAGCCGGTTACCAAGAGCATGGTCCTCTCACACCACACGCAAGAGATGGCCGAGTTGGAGAACGCCTCTCACCAGCTCTTGAGGGCCCTTCTAGGCGGCCTCGAGGAGGACCTTCGAAGGATCGGGGTCAGGGTTTACGACCTGAGCTCTGAGAGGGGTCAGAGTAGGCTCACCGACTTTTAACTAACTTTGGTTCAGAAGAGAATCTCGAAGAGAATGATCAGTCCTGCAGCGGCTAGGCCCGCACCTATCATCTGGCCTGCGGTTTTAAGCACATTTATCCCTACGGCTCGGCTGACAACCACGCCCGCTACTAGGAGTAGGGCAGCAGTGACTGCGAGGGAGGATATCAGCCCATACACAGTCTCGGCTCCTAAGTAGATCGCCACTAGGTATGGTAGTGAAACCGTCAGGAGCGCTGCTACTGGTGAAAGCGCATTCACTAGGGCGACCAGTAGTACGGCGATAGAACCCACTCTACTGTGGAGGGTGTTTCTCAGGGCTGTGAGGGTGGCGAGCTCAAGCCTCCTAATTCTGGCCTCCTGCTCCGCCCTCTCCGAGATTAGGGCACCAGTCCACCCCGAGATAACCATGGCGATAACGACAGCGACTACTGTCTGCGCAACAACCCTGAACGGGTGGGGGCCGGAGAGGTGGAGGCCAAAGATCAGCCCGACACCCACCATAGCCCCGTCAAAGACCTGGAGTGAAAAGTATCGCCGTGCAACACCGCTCGTCTCAGTAACCACAAATATAGTCTTCAAGCGACTACGAAGCCAGCCGAAAACCATCCAGGATCACTACCTCTTACGCTCTATCTTCTCCACAACAGTAGCATCAACACTATGTATGGCTCCCCCTAAAGCCTTAATCGCCTCGCCTATCACCTCTACGTCCAAGTCATTTCCATCAATGATCAGCTTGACCGTCTCGGTCTCCGCATCCATCTCGAGGACAGAGGAATCCACCCTCTTAATCCCCCTGATTCCAGCCAACCTCTTACTAAACTCAACAATATCAGGCTGGTGGGGTTTGAGAACGTCTAAGACCAGCCTGGTTATCAGGACACTCTCACGGGTCTCTGACATCTACTTGGCAGACACCCATACCCATGTACTTCAGCCCCATACATATTAGGGTTTTGCATCGATGATCCTGAAAGACTAAAAAGAGCTATAGTGGCTGGTTTTTCAGCTATTTAAAAGGGGCTCCGCGCTCAAGATCTCAATCACCTATTCAGCCTGGCCAGACACTTCATTGCCCTAAACACCACTTTCAATTCTCGGTTTATAGGTTTTTCTGGGCAAAAGAGAGCCGAAGTTGGGCCTCTATCTCTGGAGGATTTTCATTGTTGCTGAGTGTGAAGGTTATTGGGAATCTTTTTTAATTTAATAAACTCTTAGTCTCTCGGACATGATTACGCTGAAGAGCGTTATTGAGGCTTCACAGATATTGGAGAGGTATCTTAGGCCCACCCCGCTTGTCCGCTCTAGGGGTCTCTCGAGGGAGCTGGGATGCGATGTGTGGGTGAAGCTGGAGAACCTGAACCCTACCCACTCCTTCAAAGTCAGGGGTGGAATCTACTATATGTATAAGATGTTTGAGGAGGTGAGGAAAACGGGAGTAATCACAGCGTCTATGGGGAATCATGCCCAGTCAATCGCGTATGCCGGAAGCCTATTCGGAGTTGACGTGCATGTTGTGATGCCCAGCTGGGTGTCGGATGTGAAGAAGGAGGCACTCCAACAGCTCGGCGCCCACGTTATAACGTATGGCAACTTCTTCGACGAGGCGGCACTTCATGCGGAGGCGCTAGCGAGGGAGAAGGGCTATCAATACATCCACGCAATAAACGAGTCGCTGCTCTACCCGGGTGTGGCGACCATGCACCTAGAGGTGCTGAGGGAGCTGCCAGGCGTAGACGTGGTTTTCAATCCGATAGGCGGCGGCTCTGGTGCAATAGGTGCTTGCATAGTCTATAAGACGGTCGACCCTTCGATAAGGGTGATAGGCGTTCAGGCCGAGGGTGCACCGGCCTTCTACGAATCTCTGAAACAGGGCAGGATAGTCTCGAGGAATAGGGTGGAGACTAGGGCTGAGGGTCTTGCCGTGGCTAAGGCGTACGAGGTCCCCTTCTCACTACTCTATGGCCGAATAGATGATGTCGTGCTTGTCTCAGATGGTGAGATGGAGAGGGCTATAAGAAAGCTCTACCACCACGTCAGACAGATAGCCGAGCACGCAGGCGCAGCGGCCACCGCCGCAGCATACAAGATGAGAGACAGCCTAGCTGGTAAGAAAGTTGTACTGATGTTGACCGGCGGAAACATTGATGAGTCCCAGGTGGTGCGGATACTTTCAGAGAAGGAATAGAGACATCGACTCACGGATATTTAGGCTGAGGAGACTATCCTGATTGCTAGGGGCTCAAAAAGCCGCGTCGTAGAGATGTAGATTACATCCCTGTCCCTCACACCAACCTTGGCAAGGACATCCTCATCGTCCAGTCTCTTCCCAGCATATAACACTTCGGGGTCTGGGAATCCGAAGACCGAGGCCAATGTTTCTTTAAGCTTCAGGACTGTCTCACTCAAGTCGAAGGAAAGCTCGAGGGGCATAGAATAGTTTTCATTGCATACTATGCAGTGCGGGTCTCGGGAGATCTTGATACGGGATAGGCGAGAGTTGAGGGCGTCATAAACGATGAGGCCTGTCAGCGGCTTTCCGAGACGCCCTTGATGGAGTATTTGTATGCCGATAGTTGTCATGATTCCTGCAATTACTGAGGCTACAGACTGGATAGCAGGCATAGGTGGCATTAGCCGCGACCTTAGTTCTTCTATCAGCTTTAGTGTCTGGTCATCAGCCAACTCCGCTACCATGTCTAGCTTCGTGTATTTTATATCGTAGATCGTCTTTATATTGAGTTGGAAGAGCTTCTCAGCCTCCTCAAGACAAATTATGATTCCATGCTCCTTCAGATCGTTGACGAGGTGTTCAGGCTTCCTCCTCTTAAGTGTGCACTCTGCCAGCTTCTCCTCTCTAGGTATGAGGTTAATGCTCTGGCACTCTAGGCACGCAGTTTTTCGTGGAAAAACCACCTGAACATTTCCATAAAATCCGTTCATGGCGCCGTCGACTAAGGGTTTGTCAAGGCTGACAGCAACTGAGTTCAACCACCTCCTGGACGCCCAGTTATCCAGGCATGAGAAGATTATGTCCACATTGCCTAGCACCTCCTCTCCTAGCTCCCGGATATCTTGACCGTAGGCCTCGACTGCTACGTGGGGGTTAATCTCGCGTAGCCTCTCAGCTGCAACTCTCGCCTTCCCTTTACCTATGTCTGAGTCCCGGAATAGGAGTTGTCGACTCAGGTTGCTTAGCTCAACATAGTCATAGTCTGCGAGTATCAACTTGCCTACGCCCATCATCGCGAGGTTCTTCGCCACCTCACCACCTATTGCTCCGACGCCAGCAATAAATACGGTCGAGTATAGTAGAATGTTCTGGTCCCAACCCTCTATGCGGAGTTGACGGTCGTACCTCTCCATACCAGTCATATCCCGGCGAGCTTCTCTAGGGACCGCTCCTGCGTTGCGTAGAGCCTGATATACTCCCTAACCCGGGCGATAAATCTCTCTGGATATAATTTCAACTCTTGGGCTGCCCAGACGTTGAGCGGGTCATCCGGGTTAGGGTTGGCGAGAAGGTTCTTCAGAGCCTCAATAACCGAGACGATATGCATGTTGGGGTACCAATCCTTGTTCAGGATTGATTCACAGATTCTAGCAGGCTCCTCATCCGTGAAGTTTGGATGCCATATCCGGGTGTGCCAGACCACCTCGGGGGGAACAAATGGGAATGAGCGTGGGAGGATAATCTCCACAACAAATACCCCACCATCATAGGCTCCAGAACCGATAATTATTCCTTTATAGTGTGTCAGGTCGCCGCCTACAGCGTCGAAGTTGGGCTCATAGTTCCTGATGAGCTGGTATTCTTGGGCCAGACGCCTGACCCATCTGCTCTCAGGCAGATACCCAACCTCCGACGCCTCCAAAGCTACCCACCAACTGTCCTAGTAATCAAGACCAGTTTATCTCCCTCAGTCACTCCTGCTGAAGAGATTGTCTCAGAGTCGCTCAGCGCCCTTCCCTTAAACGTGAGCCTCGCATCCTCCGGCCTCAACTTCTTTATGGCGCAAACCCGCATCTTCACGGCACCTATACTTGCATTGGGCGGGACATCTAGTTCGATTGGCGGGCCACCACCAACCGCAGGGACTATTCTAATCTTCATATTTCCCGCATCGCCTAATCCAGTTTATTGGATGGGCTATAAATAGATTAACTGTACTGAGAATCGCGTGCACACATACGTAACAAATACGCGCTCCCGATAATATGGTACGGCCTCGGACTGCGCCTGGGTGATTTTTAAAGTATGATGGGACAATTTGGGGCGGGCAAAGTCTACCACACTCGTAAAGGGAGAAGGCACTACAAGTGTTGTGAGAGATCTTTGATCCCCCCGTAGCGGGGCGGTATGTAGGTAAGGGGTTTATAGGCAGGTAGTTACATGATACTGGGGCAAAATGAGGGTTAGGCTGCTCCCGCCGGCGCTAGCAAAAGTCATCAACCACTCCCTCTCTAACCCCAAGATTGAGGTGGCGGGTCTACTGCTTGGGACCGAGGAGAATGGGGTTGTTGAGGTGTGGGATGCTGTTACCGGCAGCCAGACCGGCTCCCCAGGGTTCGTCGTCCTTAATGAAGAGGTGATGGCAAGGGTAGCAGAATTCCTTCACGACCATAAAATCCCCCTCTTTATCGTTGGATGGTACCACTCCCATCCATCTCTAGGTCTATTCCTGTCCCCTATAGATATCCGAACCCAGCTAACCTATCAGGCACTATACCAGAACGCCATCGCCCTAGTTATAGATCCCTCAAAGTACGGCGGCTCCAAGAAGGTATCAGACGGGCTATTCAAGGTCTTTAGAGTGGGGCCCAATAACCAAGTAATTGAGCTGCCAGTGACCTTTGGGGCCGGAACCCGTAAGATGCTCGAATCCACGATCATCAGCCTCACAACAACATCTATCTTCCAATATGAAGAACATAACATGCCCGTCCCAAAACCCTTCAAGGTTATCAGTAACTTTCTATTGCATGGCCTAGGGGCAGAGGGTGTTAAGAGGCATGAGTGATAAGAAGCGGATAGTGATCAAGAGGCGGCTAATACCAGAGACTACCCAATCAGAGCAGCAGGTAGGCGAATTGACAGGGGCTCATGAGGTAGAAAGACAGGGTCCAGAGCCTCAGGAAATACAGGCCCAGCCAACGGCCCAGCAACCAATAGACAACTATGAGGAGGCGCTCAAGAGCTTTGACGCCATCCAAGCAAAGTTAAGGGAAATCCGGGAGATGGACCGCTCAATCCAGAGAGTTTTCAAGAAGTGGGATGAGGTTGACCTCCGCTCCGTGAAGAAGAAGCTGAACCAGCTATCAGATGAGAGGAACGCGCTGCTGAGCGAGGCGCAGACCTGCGAGAACCTGCTTAACGAGGCTCTTGGTTTGCTGGAGACGAGGATGAGCGAGTTGGAAGAACAGCTTTTCGACAGGCTCGTAGAAGTCGAATACCTACGGACGCATGAAGGCTCGCTGAACGATGCTGAAAACGAGCGGCTCAAAACACTGGAGGCAGAGGTTGAGGAATATCGAAACAAGATCGCGGAGATAAAGAAGCAAATATCTGACCTCCAAGTGAAAATAGATAATATCAGGTCTCTACCGCGCACAATCGCAAAGCTGACCACAAGCACTGAGGAGGCCGAGCCATTATACAAGGAGTTAGTGGCCAAATACAGGGACGAGGCCCGGGTAGCATCTGCGATCGAGAAGATAATGCAAGACGAGGGGGTTTCGAGGCCCTATGCCATCATACACCTCTGGAAGGCTGCATTAAAACCGCGGGTCTCGGGGCAGTAGTAGTGATAGATCGCGGAATCGAGACACTTTAAATGGGTAAAACCCCCCATCCTCATTTATATGCGGTGACGGGGTGGTAGCCGCAGGCCCCTCCGGCTTCCCAGCAATATAGGCGTGCTGACGGCTCCTCAGGCAGACTACACAGCCGCGGTCTCCGACGGGGCTGGCGGCGCCGTGATAGCTGCTAGGAACGGGCTTCTGATGAGACATGTTGACAGGGTTTTCTACAGGCATCTCATCGGCGACCAGCCTAGGTCCATGACGCTTGCCGCGGAGAAGTAGTTATGCTTGGAGAAAAAAAAGTCTGTGGATCTTCGACAGAAACACCGGCGAGATAAAGGCATTGGAGGCTTCGAGGGACTGTCAACTTAAGGCCATCTATGCCTTTATCCACCTCTCCGATATCTTCGGCCTGTATGTTGGGGAGCATGTGTTGAACTGTTTTATCCTCCTCTTCAGCCCGCTGAACCAAGACTCTATAGCTTTCCTACTGCCGAACGTCTCCACCCTCCTCCTCAAGCCCAGAACCTTCATGGGCCATCCGTACCATGGAGCCCTATCCGTGTAGACGGTAGGGTTATTAGCGCACCTATCCCTAACCACCTCAAGAAACCCTATGCACTCGGCTATCACCCCCCTCAACTCTACTGAGCCTCACCAACGGGCCTTCATCAGTCTCCTCTCCCCCATTATTTGCGGTCTCTACGGTATCTTTATGCCACTATCTACAATTCCTCACTTAAAATCTTGCACCCCTTCTAGAAAGTCATGAGAAAGCTAGAAATATGAGGTGTCACTTTCACTGAGTGGTCTCAAGTCCTAAATACAACTAGGCCTCACCAATCGCTAGTCATGGTAGACTTACAGAAGCTAGGGTTTGTTTTCGGGTTCCTGGTAGAGGGGATGAACAGATGAAGAATCCCGGAAAAGGATCTATAATATAAATCCAGAGAGAGTGTAAAAGATTCTTCGTAGATGTCCACAGACTAGCAAATAAGGAAAGGAGGATGGAGACTGAAGAGAACTACCACATCTACACTATGGACGGAGAAACTTTCAGCAAGGCAAAAAGTATTGTAGAAATTCCGGCAGAGGCAGGATATGAACTCTACGTAGACACAATACCAATAGAGCTGACCGATGAATTTGTCGAACTCCTGAGGAGGGGTGTGAGGATCTTCAATCTGAGAAGGATAACAATTGTTGCGAAGAGGAGGGTGGAGTTAAAGCTGCCGAAGAATAGCCGCAACGACCTCAAAGCAATGATGTCTTTGGATTCAATGTGGTTCATAGAAGTCGATGAAGACTTCCTAGTAATCAGAAGGCTATGCGCAGTCTTCAGAAGTCTTTTTAAGACGCGCACCAGTCTTCTAAAAAGGGCTAAGGCCCTGAAGGAAGATGATAGAGAGGGCTTAATGATCTCTGTTAGGACTATTGAGGAGTCCATGAAGAGGGTAGCTACAAAGATAGTCTATGAGGCGGAGAGACGTTTACCGTTCCACAACAGATTGGTTGAGGCTCTAGGAATCTCTGGAGAGAAACTTCTATTTGCCAGGGAGGCCTTGGCAGAAATACTGCTCCACATTAACAGGAGCAATCATATAAGCGGTTTAGAAGATTCTTCGGACTCTTCAGGGGTAGGCCGAAACTCTACAATGGAGCGGTGAGGAGTGTGCTGTCTCGCCTGACTTTAGTGGTCCTGAACAACCCAAAACACAGAGCCAGAGACGAGGAGAGAATTCTGAGAATGATATGGATGACGGTGAGAGGAGGACCGCGGGAGAGGCCGGAGAGTACCGGCCTGAACAGCGGGGAATACCTCGGAAGGCAGGTGTCCGCATCTTTTTCAGGAAGTAGAGAGATCTCCCTACTGCCCCACACTTTATCTATACCGGCCTTTCGCTGAGGCTCCTCAGTGCTGTTCTGCCGGTTGACCTCTAACCAACCTCTCCCCTTATTTTTCCCCTTTCATGACGTTGGATTAGAATCCTAGAACTCCTTCTTGCATTAACGAGCCTTTAAATAGAGCCTCCGATAATACATTTAGGAACCCCCTGGGGCATATCCTGGGGAGCTAAAAGGGTCTTACTGTGTAAGGGTGGAAGATGGGATGCTATCCAAGCTGAGGGCAGACATATTCAACTACCTCGTTACACTGCGGAAGGGCGAGCGCGTAGTTACTAGGATTGATTTCGAGGGGCCTAGGATCGCGATATACACCGCGGAGCCTTCGGTTTTCGCCGAGAGAAACTCTATCGCTAGAGACCTCGTGAACTTGATCAAGAAGAGGGTTGTTATTCGGCCGGACGAGTCTATTAGGCTGCCTCAGGATGAGGCTAAGAAGTTTTTGAAGGAGGCGCTTAACAACTACTCTGCAAACATCACGTTTGATAACCTTTTCGGAGAGGTTGTGATTGAGAGCAGCGACCAGCAACTATTCAACCTCCTGACCCCTGAGAGGCTGGCGGCCCTCGAGCGTCAGATAAACTGGCTAATCACAGTAGCAAGGACGCCACTCACCCCTTCAAAAACACTGGAGAGAGTGAAGAAGTATCTCTATGGGGATGGGGAAGGTAGGATTGAGATTTTGCGAAGGATCGGTGAGAGGATATTTAGGGAGCAGCTGTTTGAGCCGGGAGAAGTCTCGATAACTGTTCTAGGGAGTGGAATGCAGGTAGGGCGCTCCGCCCTCCTGGTCAGGACGCGGGAGAGCTGCGTCTTGATGGACTTCGGCATAAGCGCTGGGGCGAGCCGGCCGGTAGAAATGCTGCCGAGAATGGACTTCTTCCCCGAGCTGGTCGATATGCTGGACGCCGTCATAATAACACACTCACACATGGACCATCACGGCGCGCTCCCATTCCTATTCAAGCACGGCTATCGGGGCCCAGTCTACATGACAGAGCCCACGCTCCCGCTAATGGTTATGGAGCATTTAGACTATCTCAACCTAGCGGCTAAGACTGGGCAATACCCCCTCTATGGCGAACAAGAGATCAGACTTACGGCACGCCATGTAGTCCCACTCAGATATGGGGTCGTAACCAATATTACCCCCGACATCAGGGTAACATTCTACAATGCGGGGCACATCCTAGGCTCCGCCATCGCGCACCTCCATATAGGCGAGGGATTCCACAACATAGTCTACACCGGGGACTTTAAGTATGAGAGAACCCGGATGCTCGACCCCAGCACATCCAAATTCCCAAGAATGGAGACACTCATCATAGAGAGCACCTACGGCGCCACACCAGTCCCATTCACGAGAGAGGAGACTGAACGAATCTTCGCAGAACACATTACGCGAACAGTGAATTCGGGTGGTAGTGTCTTGATCCCTGTGCCAGCTGTCGGGAGGGCTCAAGAAATAATGCTGGTGATTAAGAACCTGATAGAGTCTAAGATGATTCCTGAGGTCCCAGTAATACTTGACGGCCTTCTCATAGAGTCTACATCAATCTATAGCTGTTTCCCAGAATATTTCTCGGCCGAGAGTAGGGATGAGTTTCTGAGGGGTGATTCACTCTTCTTCTCAGACTATTTTGTAAGCGTGAAGAGTCAGAACCATAGGGAGGAGATACTTGAGAGCAGGGAGCCTATGATCGTTATGGCCACGTCGGGGATGCTTGAAGGCGGCCCCGTCCTCTCTTATCTAAGGAGTATGTCGGAGAGCGATAAGAACCTACTATTATTCGTGAGCTATCAGGTTGAGGGTACGCTAGGCAGGAAGATTCTGAAAGGCATGAGGGAGGTTACGATAATCAATGAGGAGGGGAAGCAAGAGGTGTTTAAGCTTGCCACTGCCGTGGAGAAGGTTGACGGTTTCTCAGGACACTCCAGCAGGCAGCAGATACTTTCCTATCTTAAGAGGATCTCTCCAAAGCCTCAGAACGTCATATTTGTCCACGGTGAGCCGGAGGCCGTGAACTCGATTGCAGGAGCCGCTAGAAGGGTTCTGGACTCTGCCATCTACACGCCGAAGAACCTCGACACAATAGTGGTCGGCTAGACTTAGGTCTTTAGAAATAGTCCTCCAGCGTACTGCTCTTGTTCTGCCCAGTCCTCTCCCTCTTTCCAGACGACTTTGCTCTCGGCAGGATTTTTCCATATACTCCATCATAGCCCGGCACTATCTCCAGCACACCGCTCCTCATGTCATTTACGAGGGAGGCTAGATGCTCGTTCGAGGCCTTCGCTATCTCTTGTATAGGTGCCTCGAGGAGTAGCTTGTATTCGCTTACGAATATGCTTACTAGTCTGCTGTACTCGGTCCAGATTTTCTTGCTCTGTAGTAGGGTCTCTGAGGTGTAGTCTATGTTCATGGAGAGAGCTAGGAGTTCTTGCAGCGGTATGACGTACATGAAGTCTATTGCGTCAGGTGGTCGATATCCGCGGGGCCTGTCTGCCAGCTCCTCCACCCTGTCCTCAACCCCCTTGGTAAGTCTTCTACCGCATCGAGGACACCTGTAATCCATCTCTCTCGCCTTTTCCGGTGGAATTGGACCCACACCGCACCTCCTATGCCCTGACCAGTGATACTTGCCGTAGCTGGGCGGGACCTCTAACGTCATCAAAACTTTGTTCTTGTCCTTGGTTCTCAAGGCCTTGACGAGTTCTTCGTATGAGGGCGTTTCGAGGTTGAGGACGACGGCCTCTCTCCCTAGCCGGTAGGGGTAGGGGCTGTGAGAGTCTGAAGAGCTTAAGAGAATATACCTGTCTAGGCTGCTGACCCTCCAGTTCATGGGCGGGTCTGAGCTTAACCCAGTCTCTATGGCGTATATCTTGTCAGCCCTATCCTCGTAGCACTCCTCCACTTTGTCCACACCGCCTATAGCCCCGAAAATAGACCACCACGGGGTCCAAGCATGTGCTGGAAAGATGAAACAGTCCTTGTCAACTTCCAATATTCTCTCCACCAGCTCAACTGGCCTGATGTTCAGGACAGGCCGCCCATCCGAGGAGATGTCGCCGTAGCGTGAAAGTGCCTCTGCGGCCTGCTTTGATGTCTCAAGGTCTCGGAAGAGTATTACATGGTGTATCCTCCGGGCCTTCCCACGGAACTCATGGACTGTTGCCACTTCGGTCTGTATGATGAAGAATACGTCGCTGGGGCCTGACTTTAGCTTGTAGATGCCTGTGCCGTTTATCTCTTGGAGCTCGGTCCTCAGCTCCCTAAACCACTGGGGGTGCAGCGAATCACCGGTCCCCAAAAGGTTCAGCCCCTTGAGAGAGGCGTGGTATCCGATCTCATGAAGCATCATTCTCGGCGATGTCGCTCCACTGTACCTCGAGTGGATCTGAAGGTCTGCGATAATCCTCATCAGGAGCCCTGAGCCAAAACAACTGGGATTGGATTTAACTCTTCCACCCAACCTGGGGGATGCTATTCCTCTCCAGCCTGTCTCTCAGCGATCCGCGCCCTGACTCGACCGATGATGGCGGCGACAAGGGCTAGAGCCGTCACTACTGCGAAGGCCCCTACAATCAGTGTGGCTGGGATAGCCGTCCCCCATACTACCATGGAGTTTAAGCTGAATCTCAGAACTCCCGCCTGAGCGTAAACCTCAAACCTCTCATCTCCATACGTTACCTCGACCCGATATGGTGCAAGGGCTTCGGGCAGTTTAGTGAATGACGCCTTTCCATCGCTTCCAGTATTTCCTGACGCTGCCAATAGCCCTGGCCGGCGAAGAGAGTAGATCAGGACTTTTGCACCCTCCACCGGTCTCAGAAACACATCCTGCACAATTACTGTGATGTATGTCTGGGGGATTGATATCTGTATTTCTTTGCCTGTGTGCTGTACCTCTTGTGTGAGGAGCTCCACACCTCCTGTTGTCTCAAGTGATATGTTGAGTGTCCTGTGGACGAGTTTTCCGACTCTGGGTATCCCGCCTATGATTGGGTATCTTTCGCTGTCAAGCACTAGTGTTCCGTTGAAGGGCTCACCATCACTCCAAACAACCCTCAACTTTGCTGTGCTGATTGGGAGTGCGAGGCTCGTATCTCGTAATTCGGATGGGAGTATCTCCTCCTCGAGGACCTGTATCAGCTTTCCAGCCTCGCGGAAATAGACCGTTAGCCTGTGGAGTGCTTCGGGCAGTAGAGTGGTGTATAGCCTGCTTCCTACGCCACTATAGTTGCCGCCAGGGCCGCTGAGGCTCCACTCAACCACTATAGGAGAGCCGTCACTATCCAAGAGGGTCAAGTCCAAGTCATACACCTGCACATGTATGTCGAGGACCGTGTTGCCTTCTATCCTCGCCTCCCCGGAGAATACGGTGACGTCGTGATGGCGTACCACTAGGTCATAGGCTCCTTTTGGCACGCCGGGGATGGTTAGTCCGCCATATGTGTCGCTCCTAAACACGAGTGTGTGGAATGTGATCTCGGCATCCGGCACAGGTCTCTCATCCATGGATAGTATTCTGAGGCTGACGCTGTAGATCGGTAGGCTGATTTTTACAGGCTCGCCGGGCTTCACAAGCGAGCTGGCACTAACCCTCGAGTTGAATGTGGCAGACTCGTTAAGAGCGGATACAAGATAGGTGGCTAGAGGCTGCTGGGGAATAACCAGCACGCCATCAATCCTCGCCAGGTTTGAGAAGCTCGTCTCAGGAGTTGGGCCCTCCACTTCGAAGACTGCTCCGACAGGATTTCCAGCCATGTCTACCGCCGAGACAATCAAATCAGAGACCGTGGTCTCCGCCTCGAAGCTTAGTGGGCTGAATCCGAGGGTTGGGTGATAACCAATATATCGCGGTGAGGAGAAGACTTCAACCCCTCGCCAAAAGATTGTGATGGAGTAGTTTCCGGTCGGGAGAAGGTAGAAGCTTGCATAGCCGCCGCTGGACTGGTTTTGGACCCATGCTGTCCTGCCCGTCTGAGGCTCCTCAACCATCTGTAACAACACTGTGGCGTTCAAGAGCGGCTTTCCATTCTGGTCTACCGGGTATATCCTAAAGGTGTAAAGATCTGTGCGAATCATTCTTGCTGAAGCTAGGTCTATCGCGTCGTGTGACGAGAGATAAACTGTGATATCCTCGCCTACGAGGGGTGGTGCGTAGGCGATGCTCACGGAGTAGCTGTAAAAGTCTGGAAGCCTATTTACCTGTACTACGCCTTCGCTGTCCGCCGTTAGTGTAACAGTGTATGTGTACACGTGGGCCTTGAGGAATAGCTTTGCGCCCCCGAGAGTTAATGCGCCCTCGTTATCTGTTATTCTTATGCTAAATGTTCTGTAGGGGCTGAGTCTAAATGGTCCATATGCCGCACCCCTTAACCCCCAGAGCCACCATTCACTCTCGCGGCCAAGAGGCCCATACCTGTATTCGTAGACAAATCCGCTGGGGTATCTTAGTGTGAGGCTGATGGTGGGTTGCGTCTCGAAAAGCTGTGAGGGAAGGTCGGGGGGAAAGCTAAACTGCAAAGTGAATAATAGTATTGCCCCGCTGTTTTCTCCCTCGAAGATGTATTTAATGGGGTCCACAGCCTCTAGCCTCTTTTGTAGCGTTATCGTTGAGCTTAGTGTCTCTCCATAACCGGGCCAAGCGTACCAGACTTTGGCCGACTCCACTTGGATAGGCTGGCCAACGCAGTATCCTACAACAGTCACCTCCCAGTCCGCAAGCTTCCGATCACCATATACAATGGCGTTCGAATCCTCCACCAAATAGTCCAAGATATAGCCAGTCCTATTCATTGCCTCAAGCCTCTCGAAAATGGGTTGCAGCTCATCCTCCCACATCTGTGTAAAAGTCCGCACATGAGGGCCTTTAGCTCTCGAGCTGCAGTCCGTATTCACTAGCTGGAAGGTTAGGTTGCCGACCTCACCTGGAAAATATCTGTCACCGTAATTATCAAGCCATCGAGGCTCTCCAATGCCGCCCTGCTCCCCCAGTGGGAGGAAGTATGCTTGGAGGCTCCACTGTGGAGGTTGCGCACCGGCGGTGGGTGAAAGGGAGGCTAGGGTGAGTAGTAGTACCGCTATAAAGAACACCCCATAGACAAGGCGAGAGACCCGGCACCGCGAGCTCAACACGTTGCACATGTAAATGACCCTAGGCAGAGCCCATTTAAGCCCTTTTCAGACCACTTAAGTCCCCCCCTCCACCGCTTATTTACGAGTTGTTGATAATCATGCAGCTGGAAAAGAATAAGTAAGGGAGGCGCAAAAATCTATCTGATTGACAGAAAATGCTTCGCCCGTCTATAGGGTGTCTCTTGAGGAAATAGTGGCTGCTTTTCCGGAGTTTTGCTCCTATGTGTCCGTCTCTTCGAGGCAACCAGCCCTGGTGGCGGGTGCGCTGCTGGCGTCTCAGGGGGCTTCCCATGTCGTCGTGGCTGACCATGGCCAATCGGAGGAGCAGTACATTGTAGAGGGCGTTATAACTGGGCGTGAGATACTCGGCCTACTTGCCAAGAACCACGAGGTGTGGAGGCATGTGATGAGGGTGACCTCTGGGGAGATATCTCGGCCCGTGCCCTCTTTGGATAGGCGTGAGAGCTTGGCAGCGCTTTTCGGGCTGATGTCAGAGTTTGGGGTTGGCTTCGCCCTAGTTAATGATAGGAGGCCGGGGATGCTCGATCTTCTGACCGTGCTGAGGTACTCGGCTGCCAAGAGGCCCCTGTGGTCCTTCCTGAGAAGCTATCGCGCGGCTGACGTCTGCTCCGGTCCAGAGGTTTTGTCAATAGAGTCAGACCAGACGGTCCTAGAATCTATCCACTTGATGCTGAATAAGGGTGTCCGGAGGCTTGTAGTCGAGGACAGACATGCGATTTTGAGCGATAGGTCGGTCGTGAAGTTCTTGTTTGGCTCCATCCAGAATATGGAGCTGACCCGAGACAGTCCTGAGAGGCTTTTCAACCTGCCTGTAGGAGAGTTGGATGAGTTCCTCCTGCATCCCGCAGTTGTCGCTTCTGGGGACGACTTGGAGATCGTCTTGGACCGCCTACTCGCGAGCGAGGCCAAGTGCTGCCTACTGGAAGATGGGGGTGGAATAATAACTCCTTGGGACTTGACCGTAAAGCTCTTTCTGAGGCTCAGCGCAGAGACGAGGCCCATGTAATACATTGGATTGATTTCTTTCGCCGAGGTGTCTATATGCAGATATAACCCTGCGGCCGAGTCCCTCATAGAGACATGCCCCAACACACAACGCGGATAGAGCAGCTGGTCTCCCAGGTTAGGGTGAAGCTGAACCGTGACATAGCCCGTTTGAGGGTTGGAGGCCGAGAATTAGCCGATCTGAGGCAGGGGTCACAGATAACACTTCCTCTCTGGGCGATGGAGAAGCTGCGGGAATCGGGTCTTGCTGAGCCGGTTGGCGGCGCTATAGACCTGCCAAAGCTGACCCAGATTCTCTGGAGGGAGCGGAGGAGCCCTATAGAGCTGGGGGAACTCCCTGAGAGGTTTTACTATAGCGTAGCTTCTGCCTTGGCTGGACAAAGAGAGATGGATCCCGGGTCGTACAAGTCTCTGATGCAGGCTTACCGAGACATCGTCTCGATCAGGATGGCTAAAATGCTGGCCTTCGCCTTGCGGAGCCTAGACCCGTCCCTAATCCGCAACATGGTTGAAGAGGAAAGGGAGTTGTACCTGCGGGTTAGAGAAGTGGTTGAGTCTTGGCTCGAGTCTATCGGCCTGGGGGTGAGATAGATGGCTGAGACAATCGAGGAGGAGCTGGCTCGGTTCTTTAAGCAGGAAAAGTACCGGGACATGATCTCGAGGGCTGTTGTATCTGGCCGTAAGACATTCCCCGTGGATTTCAGCGACCTCCTGATCTTTAACAGGGAGTTCGCAGAGAAGGTTCAGGCCGAGCCTCTTGTCTACCTACCACTACTCGACAACGCTGCATACAAGCAGCTCGAGCTTGAGTATCCGGAATACGCCTCTCTGGTGAAGTCTTTTAAGACAGCGGTCAGAGGCCTCCCCGAGTCAATCCCGATCAGGAAGATTCGCTCCGAGCATCTAAGAAAGCTCATAGCTGTGGATGGGATAGTTGTGAGGGCCTCAGCGGTCAGGCCCTTGCTAGAGAGGGCAGCCTTCAGATGTAGATACTGTGGAAACCTCTACACAGGTGAAGGCCCTAAGCCACCACCCCGATGCAGGAACCCTAGATGCCTCGAGAAGAGGCCGGCCTTCGAGCTGGTTGAGGAGGAGTCGGTCTTCGCCGATTTCCAGACGCTCGGTGTCCAAGAGAAGCCGGAGGACCTCCCGCCTGGACAGCTGCCACGGATAATTGATGTGAGGGTTAAGGGAGACTTCGTAGACGTAGCAGCGCCGGGAGACAGGGTCACTGTAACGGGTATACTCATGCTATCGGCTGAGCAAGGTGAGCATGCGGCTCAGCCCCGGAAAGTCTTCCTCGACGCCGTCTCGATCGAGCCTCGTGGTAAGGAGCTGGAGTCCCTCCTTATCACGCCTGAGGAGGAGAAGATGTTTAAGGATATGGCTGCAGACCCGCAGAATTATCAGAGGCTGATAGAGTCTGTCGCGCCCTCTATCGAGGGGCTGGAACACATCAAGGAGGCGGTCCTACTACTGCTATTCGGAGGGAGGAGTAAGGTCTTCCCGGACGGCGTAAGGGTAAGGGGCGATGTGCATGTTCTTTTAGTGGGAGACCCTGGGACCGCCAAGTCAACCCTCCTACTCTACGCGGCGCAGATTGCTCCGCGGGGAGTGTACACCTCTGGGAGGGGCAGTACTGCTGCTGGATTAACTGCGGCAGTTGTTAGGGATGCGGGAGGAGGGCTAGTGCTGGAGGCGGGGGCGAGCGTACTCGCGGATATGGGAGTGTGCGTGATTGATGAGATAGATAAGATGAGGCCTGAGGACAGGGTGGCGATGCACGAAGTGATGGCGCAACAGTCCTATCACCCTTCGTTCGAGCTGCTGACCTATGATAAGGGCAAAATGAGGATAGGCGAGCTTGTCGATTCGCTCTTGAATAGCAATGCGGCTGACGTGTGTGTTGTCGATAAGAGTGAAGTTCTGCTGAAGCCTCCCAATATCCAAGTTTACACATTGGATCCGGCTACTCTCCGAGTTAGTGTTTGCAGACCGGCTCGGGTAAGCAGGCATAAAGCACCTGCCCACTTCATAAAAATCACCTACAACAATGGAAGAGAAATCATAGTTACACCTGAACACCCTGTCTTCGTCAGCTCAGAGCGCCACCTGCTATCGACAATCAGGGCTGATCATGTCAAGCCTGGGGATTATGTGCCTGCGCCAAGGATTTTACCCAATTCGTCGTCACAGGTCCTTCTCCGAGAGGTTGCATCCCGACCTAGGGAGAAAAAAGTGAGACTTCCTTTACAGTTAACTCCTGAGCTTGCAAGGCTACTCGGCTATATTGCCGCAGAGGGGCATTTCCACAAAGGATCTTCATTTGAGATATGTTTCTCAAATAAGGATAGCCGCCTACTCTCTGATTTCAGGAGGCTCGCCGAGAAGCTTTTCTGCATTATTCCAAACGTGCATACAGACAGAAGGTATGGCGTCGTGACCTTAAAGCTAATCTCCACTAGATTGTTTAGATGGTTCGAGAAAAACTTCCCCGAACTGGTTGCAGATGCAACCCATAAGAGGGCCCCCTCCAAAATCATGTCGGCTTCAAAGGATATTGTGAGAGAGTTCTTGAGGGGTGTTTTTGCCGGTGACGGGGAGGTAAGCAGCTCGGCCACCTTGAAGACGGCCTCGAGACTCTTTGCAGAGGATTGCCAAGATCTACTACTAAAGCTAGGTATTCACTCATCCATTCACTCTTCTGGAAACAAGTATTACAGGCTTAGAATACTATCGCATTCTCTTAGTTTATTTAAGGACGAAATCTTACTCTTTGATAGCAAACAACAAAAAGCTGCACAACTCCTTCAAAAGAGCAATACTAGAAGGCACCATGATATTCTCCCTCCAGAAGTAGCAAAGCATATCATCAGGCTGATGAAGCTTTTAGGAATCCGCTATCGTGGAGAGTTTTATAACAACCTGAGGAGACGACACGGGATTTCTAGGTCTGTGGTAAGACGATGCTTAGACTTAATGGAAGAGAAGCTTTACAGGTCTAAGATCGTTATTACTCAGGCAGACACACTGAGGGGGGTCAGATCTGCATTAGGATGGTCGCAACAAGAACTGGCCAGGCACCTGTCCGTGTCTAGGAGTGTCGTGGATTACGCGGAGAGGGGCGGCTATGATGAAGAAATGAGAAAAAGACTGTTAATGGAGGCGGTGAC
Source organism: Nitrososphaerota archaeon (assembly GCA_038741355.1). GTDB lineage: Archaea > Thermoproteota > Nitrososphaeria_A > Caldarchaeales > Calditenuaceae > HRBIN02. The sequence goes on along the minus strand of JAVYLC010000005.1, from coordinate 4,620 downwards.
CAAGTCTAATGAGGTTCTTCGGCAGGTAGAGGGTGAATTGCAACTCCTGAGAAACATTGTTGACTCAGATCTAAGATGGCTTAGAGTTAAGAAGGTCGAGAAAATAAGGAATGCGGGCCCATACAGAACCGAATGGGTTTACGATGTTACCGTGGAGCCAACTCATAGCTTCATCTCGCATGGTCTTCTGCTTCATAACACTGTTAGCATAGCGAAGGGTGGAATAGTCGCGACGCTAAACGCGCGATGCAGCATACTCGCGGCTGCAAACCCCGAGCTAGGCAGATACGACGTCTATAGACCCTTCAACGAGAACGTCAACCTCCCAATAACCCTCCTCTCAAGGTTTGACCTAATCTTCGTCCTAAGAGATGAGCCGAGCCCCGAGGCGGATAAGAGGGTCTCAAGCCACATAGTCTCCCTACACGTTGAGGGCGGTGTTAAGAAGGAGCCACCCATCCCGCCAGACATACTGAAGAAATACATCGCATACTCCAAGAAGATCGAGCCAATGCTGACACAGGAGGCCGCCGGGGTCCTCCAGCAGTTCTACCTAAACATGAGGGCCGTATACGAGAAGACCTCCACCGTCTCTATTACGGCCCGGCAGCTCGAGTCTCTGATAAGGCTGGCGGAGGCTAGGGCTAGAGCCTGCCTGCGGAACGTGGTCACTGTGGATGATGCGCAGGTTGCTGTTAGGCTGATGAAGAGGAGTCTCTCCGAGGTTGGGATAGACGTTGAGACTGGGAGGCCAGACATAGACGTCATCATGACTGGGAAGCCCCGGAGTGTGCGCGAGAAGCTGAGTCTAGTCCTTGACGTGATTAGGGAGCTGCAGGAGCAGCACGGCTACGCTGATGACGAGGCCTTGAAGAAGGAGCTACAGGAGCAGGGGCTTACGAAGGCCGAGATTGACCGTATACTCAACAGGATGATCACGGAGGGTAGGATTTATACCCCCAAGCCAGGTGCCTACAGGCTGGCGTAAAAGTCATGAGGGTTGAGGAGGCCGGGCTGTCTGAGTGGCTTCTCGAGTCCCTGAAGCGCGAGGGCATAGAGACCCTCTATCCCCCTCAGGCCGAGGCCCTGCGGAAGGGTCTCCTACAGGGCAGAAACCTCGTGATCTCCTCACCCACCGCCTCGGGGAAGACGCTAATAGCCATAATGGCGGCCCACCGACACCTCGAGAATAGGCGTAAGATACTGTACTTGACACCCCTCAGGGCCCTGACCTATGAGAAGTCGGTAGAGTTCAGGAGGATACTTGCTGAAAATGGTCCAGGGTTTAGGGTGGTGGCTGTCTCTGGCGACTACGATGACCCGGGCGAATGGATAGGGAGCAACGACGTCATAGTCTCAACCTATGAGAAGGCCGACAGCCTAGTCCGCCACCGCGCCAAATGGCTCTCAAGCATTGGGCTAATAGTCGTCGACGAGGCCCACATGATAGGCGACCCTGAGCGCGGACCCACACTGGAGATGACGATAGCCAAGCTCCTCGAGACGCTTGAGGCGCCCCAGATACTCTGCCTCAGCGCAACCGTCAGAAACATAGGTGACATAGCGGGGTGGCTGGAGGCCGTCCCAGTCCAGAGCGACTTCAGGCCTGTCCCGCTCAGGGAAGGGGTTCTCCAAGGCAGCCGCATCTTCTTCTCAGACGGCGAGACCCGCGTGTTGAGGACTGGCGCCGACCCCCTCAGCGGGCTTGTCGCCGAGTGTCTCATGGATGGGGGACAGGTCCTGGTCTTCGCTTTGACGAGGAGGAAGGCTGAGAGCTATGCTGAGAGGCTCGCACAAACCCTAGTAAGCCTCAACCTCCTAGACAGCACTAGCAGGGAGAGGCTTGAGGAGGCCTCGCGCCGAGTAATGGAGGAGGCCGAGTCACCCTTCTCCGAGAGGCTGGCTAGACTGATCTCGCGGGGCGTTGCCTTTCACCACGCGGGACTCGGTCATATCCACAGGCGGCTGATAGAGGACGCCTTTCGAGAGGGCGTGATCTCAGTGTTGTGTGCAACACCCACGCTCGCTGCTGGCGTCAACCTGCCCGCAAGGATGGTGGTGATCCCGGAGTATCGCCGCTTTGACTCGAGGAGCGGGATGAGGTCTCTGAGTGTGACGGAGTATAAACAGTTCTGTGGGCGGGCTGGTAGGCCGCTATACGACAACATAGGATACTCGATACTCGTTGCAGGCAGCAGGACTGAGGCTGAGTATCTGATGGAGAAGTATATTCAGGGCCTGCCGGAGAAGGTCTACTCTGTCCTCGGAAGCGAGAAACACCTCCGAAGCCACATACTCTCCCTAATCTCCTCCGGCCTCGCCAGGTCCGAGCTCGGATTGAGGAGGATCATCGGCAGGACGTTCTACGCCCACGTCTTCGGCACCCAAGGCCTCGTGGAGAAGATAAGCTCCGTCCTGCAGCTCCTCGAGGCCCACTCACTGATCACGACTGATGAGGGGCTTGAGGCGACTAGGCTCGGGGCTCGTGTCTCAGAGCTATACATAGATCCTTTGACCTGTGTCGAGATACTCAATTACACTTCGGGAGTCGAGAAGCTCTCCACCCTCGGCGCCCTACAGATAATCTGCCTCACACCAGACCTATCAGACCTCTGGGTCTCGCGGATCCGCCCCGCCACCATTAAACGTATCCTGGATGAGCTTGCTGGGGAGCTATTCGTAAGTCTTCCAGACCCCGTCGAGTATCCTGAGGAGTATGAGCTGCAGCTCGACAGTCTCAAGAATGCGCTGGTGCTGTGGGCCTGGGTCAGTGAGATGCCTGAGAGGGAGATTTATGAGAGGTTTAACGTGGAGCCGGGCGACTTCGCAGCCCTTAGAGAGAGGGCTGAGTGGATCTCCTACGCCGCCTCCAGCATCCTCGAAGTGGTGGGAAGAAGAAAGCTCGCATCAATCTACAGAATACTGACGGAGAGGCTGAGGCACGGGGTGTTGGAGGAGCTCCTAGAGCTTGTCTCGCTCCCAGATATAGGCCGCGTCAGGGGGAGGATGCTATGGCGATCAGGCTTCAGGACGCTTGAAGACGTCAAGAGGGCGGGCATTGACGACCTAGCAAGGGTTCCTGGAATAGGAACGGCGATCGCGGGCAGGATCAAGAAGGCGGTAGAGAAGCTAGACTCTGCAACCTAGTAGTAAGCTAACACCTATAGATGCTGCGAGGATGTCAGCAGAGGAGCCGGGCCTAGCGTCGATACGCCTGAGATATCTGTCGAGTTCTAGGGCCGTCTCCACTCCCTTCGCCGTGTATGCTCCGCCAAGGCCTAGGGCCGTCTTAGCCATTGACTGTGCGATACGGGCAACCACAACACCACGACGCCTAACAATATGCGTATCAGGCCTCGAGGCCATGACTTCGAGGAGGGCATTGACACACGCCTTCTCGAAGGAATCAGTTCTGCCTCTCCACTGCAATAGTGTTTTGAGGGCGACGTCGAAGACTAGCGGATAGCCGCCGAGGAGCTCGTCCGCCACCATATCTCTACCGCGGTATGGTTCAAGCGCTTCCAAGAGTCCTGCCCTCCTCCTCCTGAGGTAGGCGTAGGTCTCTGGGCTCGTGACGTCTAGGAATGGGACGCGGCCTAGGCCGCCCGGCCTTGCATATCCTATCGCCCTGAAGATATGGATGGTGTCGAGTGTGCCTAAGCCACGGACCACCTTAACAGCTGCCCGCCTCAAACCCCCGGCTCTAACTCTCTCATCGAGGCCTCCAGCCGCAGCTGCGAGGGGCATAGCCAGCAGTATCGCGCCAAGGTGTGTGTTTCCACCACTCTGAACCCTCATAGTCTCCCTCACAGCCTCAAAGATTAGAGGGCCCAGACCGCCGCGCCCCTTGCCCCTCCTCCCTAACGCCGCGGCTTTGGCGAAGTAGGGGTAAAGTGAAGTGGCACTCGCGGAGAACCTAAATATGTCTATTTCCTTGAGGGGATTGACGCGGTCGACGAGCCCTGGCTTAGGATGGGCTGCGGCCTCGAAGATAAGTCCTGTGGTAATGCATCTTGCAACCTCCAGGTCCCACTGGGTGAAGGTGCTAGGGCCGGTCAAGTCCCTATCCTCCGCTTATAGGCTATGACGACTCTTTGCTCAGGGTTCCACCTCGCCTCGAAGCCCGCCGCCCGAAGCCTCTCCACCACCCCCCTGTAGAGTCTCAGACCCCTAGACTTCTCACCAGGCCGCCCAACATAGTGGACCAGAACCCCTCGAGGCCTGAGGATCCTGAAAAGCTCCGAGTAGAACACGCCCGAGTAGAGCTCACCCGCTAGTGAGAATCTGGGTGGGTCGTGGATAACTGCTTGGAAGGCCTCTGACGGTATGCTGTATATCAGCCGCGAGGCGTCGTCGTTCACAATTGTTATTTTCTCCGACTCGAGGTCCCATGACCACGGATTGACCTCCGCGATTTTGAGGACGTTTATGTCTTTCTCCACGGTGATGACCGATGATGCGCCCAGCCGGACAGCCCAGATCGCCGTGTAGCCAAGACCCGTACACGTATCCAAGACGACGCCGTTTCTCAACCTACTGGAGGCAGCCCTCACCTTCAGGTATGCATCCCCCTCCGGGTAGACACCCTTGACCCGGTGCATGTGTATCCCATCAATCTCC
>JAVYLC010000004.1:0-55221 GCA_038741355.1 Nitrososphaerota archaeon | reverse complement strand
CCTTTCCTCAGCATTTCCAGGAATTCTTCTAAGGTATATCCTACAGATTCAAGTGGCAGCTTTACTTCTTCGTTGAGTTCTAACAACCGTTTAATTCTATCAAGGAATGCCTCCTCAAAATCTGCGACAACTAGCAAATCTACGTCTGAACCTTCATTGAAATCCATTCGAGCGAGTGAGCCGAAAAGCATTATCAGATCTGGTTTTATTTCTTGAACGAGGATCTGCTTATATTTCTCTATCTTTGAAAAAATTTCTCCACTTCTTTCAACATCGATTCTGCGTAGCTTAAGCATATTGAGGCCACCTCTCTAGTATAATACTTGTATGGGGCGCCCGAGGGGTAGAAATTTGGGTACTGCGAAGCAATGTAATGCCTGTCCAGCTCTCTCCCATAATCCATAAGCCTCCTGAAACCCTCGTCGAATTTTGAGGCTTCTTCAAGTAGCTCTATGACAGAGTGTGTGATAATCGCCCTATAACCTTTTAGATATAGTAGCCCTTTAGAGCCTTCTCAGCGGCTTGCTGTGCGAAGTATGCAGACGCATAGTAGTTTTCTGTTTCCAAGCAGTCTTTAGCTGTCTTCATATCGGCCTTAGCTTGGTCAAGCCATCTTAGACCCTCTTCAAAATTTCCCACTACTATCTCCTCGCCTAATTCTAGGCGTAGGCGCATTATACACCTTTCTCCCACATAAGTGGGTATCTCTCTAGAATTGCGTGTCTTAGGAGGAAAGCTAATGGCTCATGAGAAATCCGATGGAGGGGTCGGATAGTGGGTCAATTAGTATAGAGAAGCCTCCTCTCCCCGCGATATCTATCATCAAACGGCTCGAAAACTACCTAAAGAGGCACAGACAACTAAACATGCCGCCCAACCAAACCTCCCCACCTTTTTCTAAACACCCACTTACAATACATAAAATAGAATATCCAGGATCGCCGGGGGTGGGATTCGAACCCACGCGCCCCGTCAAGGGGCAGCGGCTGTCACGTCAGGCCAGCATGGGGTTTTATGATCTCGAGGCCGCCCCAATGGCCGCTATGGGACCCCGGCCCGCAGATCATAACGTTCAGCCAGACTTTTTTACCTATCTACAGCGGGAGGCCCTCTTCGCTGCGCTTCTCTGCGCAGTGTAGCTTGGAGCTTAAACGCTTATTAAATATCTGGTAAGCGCTAGTAGTGCTTTGGCCACCATCCATCTTCTGGGTCACAGCCATATAGATGCTGTGTGGCTCTGGGCAAAAGATGAGACGCTGAAGGTCTGCGTAGAAACATTTAGCCGGGTCTTAGATCTTATGGACAAGTATCCGGGCTTAACCTTCTGCCAGAGCACTGCCCAGTATTATGAGTGGGTGGAGAAGAGTCATCCAGACCTGTTTGAGAGGATAAGGGCTAGGGTGAGGGAGGGGAGGTGGGGTATTGTCGGCGGCTCCTGGGTTGAGTTTGACTGTAACCTGCCGTCGGGTGAGTCGCTCGTCAGGCAGATGCTCTATGGCAAGCGATACTTCTTGGAAAAGTTCGGGGTGGACGTGGAGATAGCCTGGCTCCCAGACTCCTTCGGATACTGCTGGACACTCCCGCAGATACTGGCCAAGTCTGGGATCAAGTACTTCCTAACACAGAAGCTCAAGTGGAACGATGCTACAGTCTTTCCGTACAATGTTTTCTGGTGGAGATCTCCTGACGGCTCCGAGGTCCTCTCACACCAGACGTTAGGCAGCTATAGTGAGTCGCTCGACAATTGGGGGGATATTGAGCGGCAGCTTCTAACCCTGCGGCTCAGACACGGTATAGAGGATTTGCTTGTTCTCTTCGGCTATGGAGACCACGGCGGCGGCATATCTGAGACACATGTAGAAAGGGCTTTAGAGTGGATGAACAAGTACAGTAGCGGAGACAGGGCTGTAAAGTTCTCCACAGCGGCTGAATACTTCAGCCAGCTAGAGAAGCATGCAAAATCAACCAGTCTGCCGGTTGTGGACGATGAGCTTTACCTGCAGTTCCACAGAGGAACCTACACCACCCAGGCGGAGATTAAGAAGTGGAATAGGAGAATAGAGGTATTGATAGAGAATGCTGAGAAGCTAGCAGTATTTGCCGAGGGCCTCGGGCTCCGATACCCCCGCGAAGAGCTAAGAGAGGCTTGGAAAACAATTCTATTCTATCAATTCCACGACGCCATCTGCGGCAGCTCGGTCAAAGAGGTCTATGAAGAGGTCATGCAGGACTATGAGAGAGTCTACAATAGGCTATCCGGCATAGTGGAGCGCTCAATAGAGGCTATCGCGAAGAAAACGGACACTCGGGGTGATGGAAAATCAATACTTGTCTTCAACACCCAATCTTGGGCAAGGGATGGAATAGTCGAGCTGGACATTAGCAGTCTCGGAGAAGTAGAAGAGCCCTTGATAGTGGATCATGAGGGGCGGCCTACCGCTTCACAGGTGGTCAGTGATGGAGGCCGCAGCAAGTTGCTCTTCATTGCAGAGGGTGTGCCACCGATGGGATTCAAAGAATACCGCATTACATCAAAGGAGAAGATGCAGCCAGCGCCGACAAGAGTGTCGGTCAAAGAGGCCCAGGGAAAAATTGTTCTTGAGAACGAGTTCTTATCCGCGGAGATAGACCGCCAATCAGGCCTGATAACAAGCATCAGGCATAAGGGGTCTGGGAGGGATGTTGTCAGACCCGGTGAAGCTGTTGCGGTTCATGTCTTTGAAGATGTCCCAGCCTCGGCTCGTAAGGCGCTGGATGGTGGATACGAGGCCGTACTCTTCGATGCGTGGGAGATATACATCTTCGACCAGGGCGAGGGTGTGAAGTCTGTCCGGCTGGACGAGCCGATAGGAGTCGGGGTGGTTGAGCATGGACCTGTAAGGGTGGTTGTCGCATCGAGGTATAAGTACCGCCAAGAGGGTAGGGAGGATTCGGACATAACTGTCAAAACAATAATGTATACTAAGATTCCGATACTCTATCTCGAGATAGAGTTCGACTGGAGGGCTTGGCACAGGCTCGCCAAGCTCTCAATACCAACCAGCATCGAGGGCGAATATGTATACTATGAGATACCCTACGGCTACATACGCAGGAGAATCCCCTACTCCGAGTGGGCGTCGCTCTTTGAAAGAGCCAAACACGAGGTTCCCGGGCAGAAGTGGATCGATAAGAGCTCTGAGAAAGACGGTATGGGCTTGAGCGTACTCAATGACTGTAAGTACGGGTTTGACTCGACGATGCATGAGCTTAGAGTGACGCTTCTGAGGAGCCCAAGCTATCCGCCTAGGTGGCCAGCAGTTTCGTTGGAGAGCTGGCTGAGGGGCGAGGAGCCTACAGACCAGGGAAGACACGTGGCGAGAATAGGCCTATACCCGCACCTGGGAGACTGGAGGGAGGCTCAGACAGTCAGAAGGGCGATAGAGTTCAACAACCCGCTCATAGCTAGGTTAGAAGAGGCTCACGGGGGGCGGCTCCCAAAAACATACTCTTTCATAAGCATTGACGGCGATGATGCACCAGTCACAGCCGTGAAACTGGCTGAAGACGGCCCAAACATGGTGCTGAGACTCTACGAGCCGCATGGTAGGGAAGCCACAGTGACGCTTAAAGTCGCGCTCGACATAAAGGAAGCTCAGGAAGCCGACCTCCTCGAAAGACCGGTCAAACCACTAACCATAGAAAACAACAAGCTAAAGCTAACACTAAAACCCCACGAGATAAAAACAATAGTCCTTCAAAGATAATGCCGTCACCTGAAAATACGCAGTCTTAGGAGTCTCTCCAAATATACGTATGGGCCGTCTGTCCATAGTCAAATGTTTTAGAAGCGTTAGCGCACAGGGATAGTCTGGTAGAGTAAACTACTCCTATCGAATCTGGGCTTACCTCTTCATTGCTCCGGCTACGAGGCCGGCGATTAGGTAACGCTTGAACAGGTAGTAGAATATTATTGGGGGTATGGAGTATAGCGTCGCAGTGGCCATGAAGATGTTCCATGGTGCCTCATCACTCACTAGGAAGAAGCCCATAGCTACGGGAAGGGTCAGCTCTGTCTCCGAGGATAGGAGCATGAACGGGTATAGGTATTGGTTCCAGGAGAAGAGGAACGCATATGCGCCTATGGCTGCCAGCGCGGGTAGTGATAAGGGTAAGAAGATCCTGTAAAATATTACCGCTGGACTAGCTCCGTCGATTATCGCGGACTCATCCACCTCGACCGGTATGCTTCTAGAATATTCCCACAGGAGCCAGATGGCATATGGTGAGACGAATATAACTTGAGCTATAACCACGGATATATGGGTGTTGAGCAGACCCATGGATGTCATCAGGATAAAGTATGGGATAGAGAGAAAGGCGTAGGGAAAGACATAGGTTGTCAGGGTGAGGGTTGAGACCGCCGTTTTACCTCTAAACCTTAACCTAGCCATAGCATAGCCAACGAATATTGATATAATCAAGGTGAAAGCCACGGTAAGTGAAGCCACATATATGCTGTTGAGTAGTTGCCGCCAGAAGTACATGACCCTGAAGTAGTCTTGAGTCACTACTGCAATGTATGACTCAATGGATGGTGACGTCACTATGTATTCTGGATTGAATAATTTGTCGCCAGTCTTGAACGATACTGTTATCATCCAATATATTGGGAAGACTATCCAAATTAGCACTAATATAGATATGGTGTAGACAGTTAACGTTGAGAGGGCGCGTTTAATCATTAGCGCCTCACCCCAAACATCTTTAGAAGTAGGACGATAAAGATTAGCAATACGGGTATAACCATTAGATATAGGGACAGGCCCTCTCTTAATCTTAATAGGACAAAAGCGTATCTAAACCCGAGGGTTGACAGCATGTGGGTCATTTCACCAGGGTCGCCTCTGGTAAGAAGATAGGGTATGTCGAACTCGCCTGAAACCCAGATTGTTGAGAGGAGTGTGTTGAAGATGTAGAGATATTTTAAGTGGGGCATAGTTATATGTATAAACTCGTAAACGCGTGAGGCACCATCAATCTTAGCGGCTTCGTACAGGGATGGGTCTATGCCTTGGCGGGCTGCGTAGAAGATCAGCGTCCACAGTGGCGTCCACTTCCAGATATGGAAGAAGATGAGGGCAGACATTGCCCCTTCATAGCTTCCGAGCCAGTTAACTGGCTGTAAGCCCACGTCTATTAAAAATTTATTTACAATTCCCCACTCCCTCTGAAGCATCCACCTGAAAGATATCACCCCCGCAATTATGGGGACTGCCCAGGGAAGCAGATAGACGTAAGATATTATGCGTGTTATTTTATAACGTGTAAATGTCAGTAATCCTGAGAGTAACAGCGCAAGCATCATTTTCACATTAACCCCAATACCTACGTAGATCATGGTGTTAATTAGTGAGCGCAAGAAGAGTGGATCGGCCATAACGCGTGTGAGATACTCGCCTGATGAGACCGTGATGGCTGAATATAGCAGGGGGTATACGACAAATATAGAGAAGACTGTGAGGAATGGAGTGGAAAAAATGAGACCTAGAAAATTGGTTTGCCTATAGCTCATTTCCACTCCGCGAAGATCTGCTTCACACGGGCTATAGCCTCGTCAACAGCCTTCTCCAACGGGTATTTCTCAACGATCACCTTATTCAGATAGACTATCCACGTCCTCTCGGCGTATACTTGACTGTATGCCGGGTGATAGACGTAGTAGAACGGAACAAGTTTTCCGGTCCTAAATTGGTTGTAGGCAACTGGGACGTGCGGGTCTCCCGGCGCACCGAAGGCCGCGGCCCCCGCTTTAAATCCTTCAAAGTAGAATTTGTCCTCGTTGAGTATATCCTTGAAGACGGGTGCCCATCTCCCTGCAGATGCCTTAGTATACGCGTTTAGAATGTCTTTGCTGATGAAGTACCTTATGAAGTCCTTTGCCAACTCCTTGTTCTTCGAGGTCTTGAAGACGAGCAGCGATTTGACAGCTATTAGCCTGGGAGGCTCCCTGCCATCGGGGCCAGTAGGCCAGTCCACCGTAGCCATCTTAGTGTAGTAGTTTTCCCTGGAACCAACAGCCCCAAAGTACTGGGCCGCAGGTATGGATATGGTCGGGTTTGGGACCATCACTATTTTCCTCGCGTGAAACGCCACGTTGTTGTCTGGATCAGTCCACGTCAAGGAGCCCGGCGGATTATACCCTTTTTCATGCAGGTTGACTATGAATTTGAAAGTGTTTATTAACGCCTCTCGGACATCAGGGTCATCCAAGTTTAGCTTGCCATCAGGCGTAACTATCGGCTTCTTAGCGTAGTACAGGTATATTGTCTCGAAGTTGTAGAAGGCGTCTGTAGAGCCTGTTCCGAGCGTCCACCCGACAGCATATACTTCTCTATACTTCTCAGGATCCTTCGCTCTCAACCTGTCCTGAACCGTAAACCAGAAGTTCCAGAACTCGTCCCAAGTCCTCGGTATCTTTTCGGGAGCGGGGTCAAACCCAGCCTCAGCTACAAAATCCTTCCAATAGTGTATGTGTATCGTCTGCATCTGCATTGGAACTTTGTAATAGCTGTATTTTTTCTCCTTGTTGTTGTATAGCCAAGCTGTCTGAAGGGCTTCCGGAATATATCTATCCTTGTTCTCGTTCACGATATCGCTTACATCCTCTAGGAGCCCATCCCAGGCCCACCTAGGAGACAGCATCCAGTCCTCGAAGTGTGCATAAGCAACGTCAGGCGGGTTTCCGGCCTCCAACGCAGCGATGAGTTTCTTGGGTATATCCTCGGTGGTAAAGAAGGACACCTCCACATCAGCACCCTTCAACCTACCGAACTCCTGAGCTGCTTGCATCAGGGCTAGGTCCTCTTCAGCATAATACCCTTTATTCCACCATATAACGAGCTTGGGTCTTTCGACGGTTACTACCTGAGTTACAACACGTTCCTGGGTAACAACTTGTGTCACCTCTCGCCCCGCTACGGTCGTTACTAGTGTTACCACTCTCTCTCCTCCGGGTACCGTTACGATACTAGTAACAACTTCTCGGGAAGGCGGTGCAACGAATAAGACAGCCGATAAGCCAGCCACGATGGCTATTACTGCTACTATAGCGCCTATAATGTATGCTCTTTTCATTTCTCGCATGTAGACACGTGTTTGGGTTATACATAAACATTTACTAATCCCTATATAAATTCTTAAATACGCATACCTCATTCTTAAAAAGAATATAGGTAAATGGATTCCCAGATGGTTTGGGGCAGGGCACGTGAGGCTCTACTCCGCGTTTTACCGGGTATCTTCAGGTTTGGCGACGTAGACCTACTAATCTTTTCAGGCGAGCTCGATGGAAGCCAGACCCCAAGTATGGACAGACTTCACTAAGTTGAACGTGACACAGATGTCCAGAGCGAGCTCAGTTTTCTCTTCTATTTCAGCTCTGCTAGATATGTTCTGCGAGTCTCACACACTGCATCTAAGTCGGGGTCCTCGCTGAGTATTCTAGTTATTACCGTTCGATAACGCGACTCAAAAGTGCAAACTTTCCCTTGGAGCTAAATTATATTTTTCGAAGACTTCTTGTGCCTTTAGCTCCAACTCCTCATCCATGCTTAGAAGTCTTAGATTAGGTAATGAGAGTAAGGCGCTTCCTTGCTTGATTACAGTTTGGCGGCCTGCAATCTTCCACACAACCCAGACGACCTCGTCCCACGTGAGGATGCCTGTGTAAGCCACCATCGAGCCCTTGACTATTTTGAGGAGAGTATCGTTTGCTGGGCGCGCCTCCTCTACTTCCGTTAGGATCTAGGCCTCAGGCCTCGTCTAAATGTCCATGACATCTTCTCCCTCCCACCCTAGAGAGCCTCTTATCGCTTATCATCCTTCGGAGGTCCTAGGGATAGAGACGACAGGACTACATCTTAAATCAAAGAGTGGAACGATCCTCAGAGAACCGGGGACGGGAAAAACATATAGGACTAAGAAGGACGAATATGGGTTATGTATTACTGCTGGCTCTCGGCTGGTGTTCTACAGACTGATAGGATTCACGGTGAGTAGAAAACAGCAAAGGCTCGTGGGCTGCTTAGTGCGGACAGGACGGCTAAAACCCCCCGCAAACCCACCCCCCACCTATCCCTAACAATGTTATCATACCTAGACCGCCACACCATAATAAAATACAGGATTCGGGCCCGGCGGGACTCGAACCCGCGACCTCCGGCTTAGAAGGCCGACGTTCCAGAGATATGCTTATATCTTCTCTGTCCAAGCTGAGCTACGGGCCCATGGAAAAGCAGCACTTTCCCGAATATTTATGTTTGAAAGGGAAAAATAGGGGGAGGGTTTGGCTAGGGGCCGGTCGTCTGACAACGTCTGAGAAGCCGAATGAAAATCGAGCATTGCCTCCTAAATTGCCTGCACGACATTGAGCGCAGTATTCATGGAAAATGAGAGTCTCAGTAATAAGCTTAAGCGATTTGTGCGCGAGCTCGGCGAGCTGGATGCTCGCCATAAACAATTAAAAAATATGAAGAGGCTCTGTAGGGAAGGGAGAGGCTGCAGCTGGAGATTTCTGGGAGGAAGGAGCGTTTTCAGACTGTGAGCCGGAGGAGGCAGGAGCTGATAGCCCGTCAAGAGCCTCTGAAGAACCAAATTCAAGAGCTCGCCAATCTGTTGTGTGATGAAGAGATCGTATCTGAAATTCGCAAAGTAGCCGATTATATCAGGGCGCTGGAGGTTAAGGAGGGTGAAGTAGGCTCTGCCCTACAAGTGGCCGAGAGATTTCGAGGAGCTGGAGAGGAGCATTCCTAAGGGAGTGGATAGGGTTAAGGTTGAGAAGAGGATTCGCGGGGGGAGGAAGCCCCTCTGGCCCCTCATCAAGGATCGATGCTAGGCATGCTTGGAGCTGCAGTTTCCATCCTACTCAACATCCTAGTAGCTGCCATTTCCCTAGCACTGGTAACCACTATCCTACTCTTGCTGACAGGCCTCAGGGCCTCAAAGATTTCAAACCTGGTGAGACTACAGGAGCTCTACGCCAAGTTAGAAGCACTTGACCGAGAGGCGAAGAACTTGGAGAGCCTGCGTCAAAAACAAGCTGAGCTCCTCTATGAGAAAAAACGTAGGGAAGAATACATAGTAGAACTCTGCGCCAGAATTCCAAGATACCGTGACCTCTTCATCGAAAGCAGAGGAGAGGGAGTGCTAAAGGCGGTTGATACCGTCTTACAGCGAGCAATCTCCGATAGGCAACAAGACAACATCGGACAGGTATGTGATGAAGCTTGACCAAGAGGATTGGCAGGGCGGCGATGTTTAGGGTATGCTGCGACGTCATGCCCTTATTAAGACGCCTTAGAACGAGCATGCCGTCTATGTCATGGACATCTACGTTTTGGTTAACCAACAGCACCAAAAGATAGTTCATGTTATTGACCATAGAGCCGCCTGCATCCAGGGTTGTGGGTAAGACTTTACCTTGGGTCGGAATGAGCATCGGGGTCTCTGCGGTCAGCGAGAAAGGCCAAGTCACTATACCTAAGGAGGTGCGTGACTGCCTTGCGGTCAAACCCGGCGACAGGGTTTTATTCGTAATCTAGCCATGTCTATTGCCGACCATGGCTATATTCTGCAGTCCAACATCTTATTAAAGGACTCATCTACAGCCAAACACCTGATAACCCCGTCCGGGCTTAAACAATTACCTGAGCTTATGAACCCAGATCCCCTAGGCTCAGCCCGGTGACAAACGGTAGAGCAGCATAAACCTTCTCAATATGGGGCCTGAAGAACCTGCTCATACAGCCAAACAGATAGTAGAAGACATGCATGAAGGCCTAGACCTAAAAGAAAAACTTAAGTTGACGGTGTCAGGAGGCGGATGATATGAATGTCAAGACGTTCCCGCTGGTTTTCATGGCTTGGCTAATAGCCTCAATCCCATACTTGGCTTGGTATGACCTTAGAGCCTATGAAGCACTGTTACACATATTCCATGACAGGCTGGAAAAGACTCCTCCTCAGCTGACCACTCAATCGTAGGAGATGTGGACCGCTGGTGGGCAGCAGTTTGGCGAGTTTCAGCCAATAATATCACGCGGATGCTTTACATGCAGTCCAAACATCGTGTTGATCATGTCTGACTTGGCGATCAGCTCCTCGTCGCCTGTTATAAATGACGCGATGTTATGAAACCTTCCAAGTATTACAGCATGACATATGTGGAGGAGGTCGAGAGCCCGAAGTTTCAGCCTTTCCGCATGCGCTATGGCTAGATAGTATTCAAGCGGCATCCTAATCTTCCGTGCGTGAAAGTCGACAGAAAGCGTGTGAAGATGGGGTGTGAAGTGTAGCTTGCAATCCTTGACGATAAACGCAAGCAGCGTGTTCAAATCTTTTTCATAGCCCTGCGGAATTATCAGCTCGTCAAGAAGCCTTGACAGAACAGCTGCCAGCTCCACAAGCGTCAAGGTCGAGGCATAGAATCTAACATCATCTCGGCTCAGCAGTTTCTCAGCATATTCGTAAACCTCGTCGTCCGGCTTATATCTAGCTATTATCACACTGGTGTCAACGTAGTGGCCGCTACCTGCCTCTATGCTCTCTGACAATCTCCACAGCCCTCCTCTTGGAAATTATGATGAAAGGCGGTTGGCCAGCCGCCCTTCTCTCTTCAAGAACTTCAATCAATCCCTTAGCGGTCAGTTTGGCTTTTTCCCCTAAGAACTCGTCGGCCTTAATCTCTCCCAGAAGCAGGTCCTCTATGACCGACTTGAGCGTAACCCCTCTTTTTACCGCAAGCAGTTTAGCCTTCAACCATGTCTCCGGGTCTATCTTGATGCTGGTTGTTTTCTCAGCCATGCTTCTATAAAACTATAAGGATAGTTTTATATAAATATTTAAAACCAACTAGCCTCATCCACTTCACCAATATTTACAGTCAGCGGCGTGTTGGATAATTTCTATGGCCCAACTTTATACGCCTTATCCTATGCCGTCGGCACTGTCAACTTTTATTTAAGTGTTGTTGGTTAGGCCTATGGGCTGGGTTGTTTTGATGGGTTTGTGCACGTCTTCGATTATCTCGTTCCCCCCTTCCCTGACCCCCCTCTCCACAGCCTATGCAGGCACTTCTATTACGCTGTATCCTCCTCCGGACTTTCTGGAGTTTCTCCTAGGTCTTCTTCTGAGGGTTTTGTTGCATTCGGGGCATCTGGCCAGGTCTCCACTGTATGCTGCCCTGCATGTGCTACAGTAGGCGTGATAGTTGTAGCGTGGGGCCGCTGCCCTAGGCGTGAGGACGAGCCTCTCATCCGGCCTATACTGTATGTGTAGGGTGTCGCCAACCCACATCATCAACCTTACCTCCCTAGTCTCTGTTGCTAACTCCTCGTGGAAGAGGCTCCTATACGTGCTGGGTATTCTAAGCCTGAGGCCTGCTGTCACGTCGTAGCGCGACTTGAACCGCTCACCCCTAATATGTGCTGTAAAGTCTCCCCCTGTCTGGAAGGCCCAGCGACACCCATACACTCCTACGGATTGGTGATAAACCATGGCGCCTCCTGTTTTGAAGGAGAGGTTTCAGCCGCGTTTCTTCACGGCTGACGACTTTAACAGGCTCAACACCATGCTCTATGCAATAGCTATCGTCCATGAGCAAGACCATGCTGTAAGATATTTGGCTAAACCGATCTACCTCGCGACTGGAGATGAGGCGAACATGTACGCCTTGGTTAAACCAAGCTATCTAATACACGTGGTCTACCGCTGTACCGAGGAAATGAAGGCTCTTATGACTGTTTACATTACTTTCACTTTCATAGGTGGAGAGCCGATCGATGTTTACAGATGTATGTGGGAGAGGATGCAGATGCTGTGGTTTGCGGGTATGCGGAGGAGCCGGGCCAAGCTTTCAGAAACATCGCTTTAAACGTCAGAGAGGTAAGCTCTGAGGAGCTTGAGGAGAAGGCATACAGGTTCTTCATGAACACGGCCCCGAAAACCCATCCACGTATAGGTGATGAACTTGAACCATGGAGAATTCTTTATCCCAGCTAAGCCACAACACCAAACATTTGACAAGCCTATCCCCTGAGAAATACATGCCTTTATTGCTCTAAACCATCTTGACAGGCTGAGGAGGGGTGACGCAGTGGCGACATAGGGGGAGCCATGTGCGACAAGTATCGAGACTATATCCTTCTTCCGCTCACGCTTGCCAGCCGGTGTTGTGGTGGTGATGGAGGAAGGGCATAGCCTCTACGGCTCGGTTCTCACCGACAAGATGGTTGGGCTAGGTGAGGAGGGTAAGCCGGTTGTCTACACAGGTGAGGGATTGGCGCTTAACGAGGGAGTAGAAAGGGCTGAGCTCGAGTTCTCGGGCAGAATTAAGCTATCAACGGGGGAGGAGGTCCTAGTGAAGACAGCCTTCACAATCTTTAAGGAGACAGCCTTCAGCAGATCAGTCGAGGAGATGGAGGCTCTGAGGAAGAAGTATGAGGTGATACAGCTCCCAAGAAAGATGGTGTATTCTAAGGAGTTTAAATGGCAGCAAGTTATCTGAGCTTGGGAAGTGGCTGGAAGAGCACGGAGATGTCTTAGATAGGTTTAGGTCACAGGAGAAAAAAGTCGCTGAGCTTGAAAGGGATATGAAGATCGTTAAGAAGGCTATCGAGGGAATACAGGCAACAGCTGAGGCGCTGAGGGATAGAGTCAAGCCCAGCGTCGAAAGCTACATGGGCGTAATACTTCCCAAATTGACAAACGGGAGATATAGGGCGACGGTAATGTATGAGGGCTACAATATACAGCTCTGGGACCCAGAAGCGGGGCAGTTCAGGGTCAAAGAGGTATACTCTGGAGATACAGAAGACCAGTTCCTACTAGCTCTTAGACTTGCCTTCACACTCTCTAATCCCTCAGGTCAAGGGGTCGGAGGCCCGAATTCATCTTCCTAGACGAGCCGCTAAGAAGCTCGGACGAAGTCAGAAGAACGGGAATAATTGAATACCTAACAACAGACCTTTCAAAAAATTAGGCAGATATTCATCATAAGCCACATCGAAGACTTGGAGGAACGGATAAGACGTGTAATCCGCCTGCAGGGTGGGCGAGCAGTAGATAGACCTACATAGATCTACCAAAGCTGTAGTAAATAGGAGATACCGGCTTGGAGCATGATTAATAATCATGAACTTTCAGCAACACTATATGGGATGGTGGACGATGGTCGTCAAAGAAGGTTGGGGAAGGTTCTTATCTATTTTAAGCTCTCACTTTCACACCATAACCTTTTTAATTCTGATAAAATCCCCGTAGTCAACGTGTTTTGGGGACATAGTCTGAGTCTATCTATGTTAGCCATAGGTGGTGGAAGGCCTAGAGCGCTCCTAGCCGCTTCACAATCCCACTAGACCGTAGCGGGTGAAGCTGAGGTGATGGGCTTTAGGCTAAAGCGATACTGGCTCCTGCGATAGAGAGTATAGAGACGGGCAGAGGCAGGCCGGCATCCTTCACTGTTCAAGCTCAGAGACAGCAGGGTGAGGATGACCGAGACAGCGATGAGGGCTGAGAGGATGGTAGAGGATGTGGAGCGCGAGGCCCTCCCCCTAGAGCTGCTATGGCAGAGAATAACGCAACAGCCGGCGCGAAGCTGACTAGATGTCTATGACGTCCTCGCCCTCCCGCCCGCTCCTCTCCCCAGTAGGGTTGACCTGTTGAAGCATTTCAACCAGCGTAGAGAGCCTCTCATCGTTTATTATCTTCCGGAAGTCCTCGAGGTCCTGATACCCCCTAAGTATGAGGCCTCTCCTCTTCCTAGGCGTCCCGGAGGAATCCACCGGATTTATCTCTACTGCGAGCTCTGCAGGCCTTAAGCGTGTCCCAGGAATCTTCAGAAGAAATACGCCGGGAATAGATGTCCTCTTCCTCTCCCAGTCCCTACCACCCTCAAGGAACTCCCGAAGCCGGGAAAGAGTGGAATCCATCCCACACACCGATGGGGTAGTGCTCAAATATTACATTTTACAGCCCTAGAAGAACACAGATTTAACAGTATAGCTGTTGGGGTTTATAGGTGTCAGAGTGCAGTTATTGGTTGTGGTGGATGCGGCAGGCCTAAGGGAGATGCTGGAGTGGATAGACTGGAGGATCTCGGAGCTTGAGAGGGAGCTCCAGGCGCTGAGACAGCTGAGAGAACTAATCAACACATCGCTAGCCGCTAAATCTGGTGGGGAGAGAACGCTCGACGACCTCCCTTGGAGGCCTTTCAGGGACGGCGGCGGGGAGTGGATATTCGAGGACGAGGCCGGCCAAGAGCTCCTAGAGGCTCTGAGAAAGAGTGGAGGGCGAGTAGCTATAGGAGGATACGTCTATATACTCGCGGAGGGGAAAGATAGGTGGTTCATAAGACGGAAGCCAATACCACAGAAACAAGGCTGACAAGGCTCTAAGACCGATACTCATTCTAGCTGATAGATCCGCACTAAAGAGTGATGAGCTGTTAGGGATTAGATTCAAATGTCTGAAACGTTGGAGGCCGAGCCCATCGTATTAAACCTTTAAGGTCCCAGTCCTAGGCTAGCCTAGAACGTCGTGTATTGAGATGTATGTAGTGCCGTTTATCTTTGTTATTGTTGCTCTGGCCCTGAATATCTTCCCCTTCTTTATGTATTCTCTTGGGCCGTTGTACATCGAGGGTTCTAGTCTTGCTCTGAACTTCTCATCCACCAGCACTATCGCGAACCCGGGATATATCTTCTCTATCTCTATCGTCCGTATCCTGCCCTGAGAATGCCTCGACATGCTCCTGACCGCGGCCTTAGCCACGATCCTACCCGCCATCCGGGTCACAAGACCCCTCCTCTCCAAGAGCCTTGCCGCGGCCCTTATCACATCGGGTGTCTGCTCGGGGTCCTGAAGAATCTCGGCCTCAGAGAGGCCGTCCAAACCACTCTCAAGGACTTTCCTGTACAGATACTTGGCGTAGCGGTGTATCTCACGGATACTCGGCCCAGCCTTACTCGACACAACTATTGGGAGGCTCTTGGACGGCTCGGAGACCTCTACACGCTCGGGTATCTCTATGACGTCCTCTCCCTTCTCCGTCTCCACGACTTTCTCCCTCTCCGGGACCTCCACCGCCTCAGCCCCCCTTCTCCAGGGCCACGGCTCTCCGGGGGCTGGTCTAGGCCCAATCCTCCTGAGCCTGAACTCCGCCAGCTTCTCCGAGACCCTCCCTAGTATCTCCGACATCCTCCTAGCCCTCCTCCGGCCCTCCCTCAGATAGTACTCGTCTATCGTGTTCCTAGTGACTAGGATTGTTACTTTGCCGGGAAGCCTCCTGCCGGTCCTCCCTCTCCTCTGGATGTATCTTATCCCTGAGACTGCAGGCTCGTAGAATATGACGTAGCCGCACTCCGGGATGTCCAGCCCCTCCTCACCTATGGACGTGGCCACGAGGACAGTTATCTCCCCCTCCCTGAACCTCCGGAGAATCCTCTTCTGCTCCTCTTGGCTCATCCTAGGGCCCTCCTTCCCCTCAGCCTTGCCGACGAAGAGCTCGGCCGATATTCCCGCCCTCCTGAGCCTCTCGACCAGGACCTCGGCCGTATGTCTAATATTGGCGAAGACCATGACCCTGTCGGATGGCTTCTCCCTGAGGTGCTGGGCGACTAGGACGAGCAGGGCCTCAACCTTCGGGTGATCCTTCTCGATCCTCTCTGCCATCGCCTGCAGCTCCCTGAACTTGGGGGTCCTAGACAGCATCCTGTGGCTCCTAAGCTCCGACCTCGAGACCTCCTCCAGATACTTCCGCAACGAGTATATGTGCTGGCTCTCAATCAGCTCCTGAGCATGGTAAAGGCTGAGTATCTGTGAGCAGAGCGCCATGTAGTGGAGGTTTGGGCCCTTAATCCCTGAGTCTATCTCGGCCCTGAGCCTGGCCATGTATTGGACTATGATCTTCCTGTTAACATTCTCCACAGGGACCTTGAAGGTGCCTGAGTCGTAGAGCCTCCTCACACCCTCCCCGATCATCTCCCCTACCTTCTTCCTGACGGCCTCATACTCCTCCGGGAGGTCCAGTCTGACAAAAGTTACCGAGACCCCGGGTATGTATGTTGATATGTCCTCGTCCCCCTCAGTCCTCCAGGCTACCCTCTCAATCAATAGATTTCTGCACACCTCCATCACCTTCTCCTCCTCGCTGCCTGGGCTGGCGGTAAGTGCTAGGATTAGTGGCCAGGGACACCTCCTAGCATACTCGGACGCGATCCTAGTGTATGCGTATCTGCTCCTGCTCCTGTGACACTCGTCGAAGACTAGGAGGGAGTACTCCTCGAAATCCACCAAGCCTTTCTTAACATCGTTCCAGACAGTCTGGGGTGTGGCGAAGACTACCTTCACATTACTATCCCTCCAGACCATCTCCCTGCCGGGCGTCTCGCCGGTCACCACGGCCGTCTCCCCCCTGTCTATCTTCAGGTGCTTGAGGAAGCTCTCCCTGTGCTGGATCGTCAGGGGCTTTGTGGGAGCCATGACTAGTATCCTTGAGCCGGGGTGTCTGTGGAGGAGCTCTGCGGCAGCCAGCTCTGCTATGACGGTCTTACCCAGGGCCGTTGGAAGGACCACTAATGTGTTGGCCTCCAGGGCCTCTCTGACAATCGACCTCTGATACTCCCTGTCCTCCACCGCCCCCTCCCTAACCATGGGGTGGTCGACATACCTCTTGGTGGCTGTCTGCTGCGGGCTAGGCGCTATCAAGCCCTCCGATATCTTCACGGCGTATATGTGCTTACACTCCCTCCTCCTATATGTGAAGTCCGGGCATGTGCACGTGAAACCACTCTCACTAAACGTCACAGTATATTTTACTGAGGGGTCTGACTGGCTAGGCACCGTCCAGGTAACCGGCAACCTACAACACACTCACCACCGGATCATATTTATGGATTGAACGGTGTATTGGTCTGCAGGGATAGTAGCTCCGGCTTCCCCCTCTTCATGGCCAACGCCACGACAGGTTCCGCACCGGCCCTCCTAGCCAAGGAGACCAGGCGCTTAGCATCCTTTGCAGGGAGGCTCCTCCTGTTATACTTACACTCGAGGAGGACTGCGCGACCGGCCTTGAGACATACCAGATCAACCGGCTTAGAGGCAGCGGCCCTTATAACAACCCACCCACTCCTAGCGAATATGTCCCGCACCCTATACTCAAACCTCCTACCACTCCTATAGCTCATACTGACTAGCATTTAACTAGCACAGTTATAAACTCTTGAGTCTCGATCTCCTGCCTTCCAGCCAGTTATCACATGGGATGGAGATTTACAGATTTTTGAAAATTGATAAGGATCTCAGAAAAAAGTTTCAGGTACGCGGGTTACTCGAGAAACGGCGCTGCGGGAAGTACGGCGTATTGATATGTGGCGAACCTTTTAACTACTCTCAAGAGCTTTGATGCCGAGGTCGTAGGGGGCGCCGAGACTTCATGTATTTCGGCATGCAGCCGGCGCTCCATACATGCTGAGCTACGGGCCCATTTTCAGTGCTGGGCACAACTTTTCTCTGTTGGGCGGCACATATACTCGTGTTAATAGCTGTGTGCCCAATACATTTGAGGGTTGTATGGGGGATTATTTAGAGCTTTATCCCGCATGGGGGTGGGCGACATAAGCTAGGCTGTCTTTAATAGTTCGAGCTTGCTTATTATCTGGTTCAGCGCGGCTGGAGGTTTAATCAATCATAGCCTAGGTCTATCTACATTGTTAAACATTTGTCCCGTCTTAGATAGGATCTTGGTCTGCTGTGCTGTTGTGATCCGGATACCCGGGTGCTATTGGTTAATTACTGGGATTTTGCACGACCCTGTTATTATGGCTTTCAGCCTGTTCCAGTTTTCTGGTATGAGTGAGAGGTAGATGTGGGCAAAGAAGACTCCGCTGAATAGGTAGAAGACGAGTAGGTGTAGCGCCCTGACGTTGAGGCCTCCGCCGAGTAGTGTGAAGACCCATGGGAAGAGGCTTGGATACGCCATGGCAAAACCTGTCAGCCCGAAAACTGCCAGCGATACGAAGTAACACCATACCAGGGGCTTCTGTAGTGAACAATATTTCCTCTTCATGTAGTATGTTTTTGTTTTGGCGTCGTAGACCGCGTGAGGTGGATATTCTTTCGTTAATCCTAGAAAGTTTTTGACAATAGTAAGTGTTACATATATGTCGTCTCTGTTAAACACTAATAGATGTCTCCACTCGCCTTTCTTTATCATGGAGTATATGTGTAAGGGTAGGTCTGCCAGCAGGATTGCGAATGCGAACCATATGTGCATGTCTCTGGTCAGCCCGCCGAAGAGTGGGAGCTTAAACAGAATGCTTAACCCTGTTATAATCATAATGGTTAATACAGCGACCCTCATCCAATGCGCTATCCTGGCTTCCCTGATATGTCTTTCAAGGAGAACTGTCTCGCTGTGCTTGGGAGCTCTCCAGGCCCTTCTTCTCGCGAGATGGGCGAAAACACCCGCTACAGCCACGTACCAGGCATATGGGCCGTATTCTGAAACTGCTCCATAGAAGTCGAAGACCTCTTCAACCTTTCCTACAAACTCTTCCCGGACGAGAACTAGGACGTATGAAGCCATGTCTGTTGCTCGGTGCTCTATTCCTTTACCAAACTGGCCTACAGCAAAGCCTATGCCGACAGGCTTTTCAAGCGTTAGCTCCAGCATATTCCTAGCATCCATGGTGAGCGGCCGCGCTCCCTCAACCACGCAGCGCCCATCACGGCACTCCATCCTTCCAACCACGTCGCTTGCAAGTCCTAGCTCTTCGTATAGTATCGGTTTTGCGGGTCCTGGTAGAATGGCCTCCTTGGCATGGTTGCCCCCATAAGATGGGCTGACGAGGATAGCGTAATCGGGAGCCTCCTCACTACCCATGTGTGCTTGGTCCCCGTCAGGGTCAAACTCTAAGCCAAAATAGTCGCGCGGTGTTGGACTAGGGCTCTCGAAGATGGCTAAGAAGTATAGGTGTTGGCTATCGTGTTTGAAGGCAATGCTGGCTTTTGTAACAGATTCTCTGAGGAGCGGTACGTCACCCCATTCACCCTCTGAAATAACACCGTCTATTACTGGAGTTATCTTGGCGGTGTATGCCCTTATCACTACAGCCTGTTGAGCATAAGCGGCATTAGTAACTAAAAGAAGTGTGAGGATTAAAATTATTGAAAAAAAGAGGGGGTGGTGTTTGGGGGAGTAATTTATGTCCATGGCTGCTCTCTTGCCGCGTTTCTACCGGCGACCCTGCCAAAGAAGATGGACTCGCCTAGATGGGATATGAGCCCCTCTGCTACAACGTCTCCTGCTGCGTAAAGCCTTGGAATGGGTTTGCCATTGGCATTGATTACGCGCGACTCGGCGTCGGCCAACAGGCCCCCGTTGGTCTCCGATATGCTGGGCACAAGCTCGACCGCGTAGAACGGCGGGGTCTGAATCGGTGAAAACGTGAAGTCAGGTGAGTCTGCCCTGCCAAAATCGGGGTCCTTCTTGTCTTTATTAGCCCATTCATTCCATGCTTCTACTGTTTTCAAAAAGTTTGCCTTGTTAACTTTTATCGCTTCTGCTAATGCTTCGAGGGAGTCAGCTTTTATCACGACGCCCTGGGTCACCTCTTTTGAGAGGTCTTCAGAGAAAGCCGTGCTTATCCCCTTTCCCGTACTCTTCTTAACCTGTTCACTGTCTGTAACAAGCCATGCGTGGCTGCCGGGCTGGTAGAATATCTCCTCATTCAATATATCGAAGTGTGCACCCTCGTTGACAAATCTATAGCCCTTCTCGTTGACGAAGATGGCCGATATTCCCCTATACCTGTATCTCGAATTGATCTTTGCTATGGCGGGGAATCCGCTGATGTGGTATGTGTTTATGATTGCGGCTCCTAAGGCCTGTGCCATTAATAGTCCGTCACCCGTGCTTACAGCCGAGGTTATTGGGACTGCATGATATCCTACTGGGCTGAGGTGTTTTAGTAGGTCTTTGTTCGCCGAGAAGCTGCCGGTAGTCAATACCACGGCTCTACGGGCCTTGACGAAGACTCTGCTTCCATTCCGCTCCCCAACAACGCCCATAACCATTGTTGTGTCGGGACGTGCAACCAACTGTACAACCTTTAACTCTGTCTCGACCCTCACCCCCTTATCCTTCGCGGCTTTCTGGAGGGCTGAAACAAGCGCCGAGCCTCCTCCCTTAGTCCTTAGCAGCGTTGGCGTTACTAAGTCATACTCCACCCCTAGTGTGGGAAGCCAGTCTCCAACATCTACACCCACCTTCTCGACATATTTCATGTCCCTATCTGGGAAAGGTGGTTCCCAGTGAGTCGCCTTCATTAGTGCCTGCACGCTTTTGTACCATTGAGCTGGGTCGGTCTGCATGTTTTTCTCTCTTTGGATGGATGAGTTTACGACACCCATGTTACCTCCAGACATTACGCCGTTGCCCCCGGGCGTTGAAGACTTATCGATTACGATGACCGATGCACCGTTGGCGGCGGCCTCTATGGCTGCGGCCGAGCCGGCGACGCCAAAGCCAACCACAACCACGTCGGACTCTAAATCCCATCTCTCGGGGGGCTTCCAATATACGGGTTGCATCTGTTGGAAAACTCCCCAAGATGCTCCTACCGCTGCACCGCCCACAACGACGCCTGCGGCTAGGCCCTGGAGGAACGACCTCCTGCTAAAAACGGGCTTCTGGGACATTTTCCTCGTACATCAATCTTATCCCTAAGATTTTAACCGGTGTCTCAAAACATATAACGCTAATTAAAAATTTAATGTAAATATATTTACACTTATTTTTTTAGAAATACATAATCTCGCCCAACAAATAATAACCAGAACCAAAACAACCATTATAGCGTGTTTGCGAGGGGAAGGATGGTGCCTGACCGAAGCAGACTGGTAATTGTCCTAGCCATGTTCTTTCTCTTAGCAAGCTTTTATGCAACTCCTCACACGAATCCTTAGTCTTCTCTTGGTGGTGGCGCGTTTGTCACATAGGGTTTTCATCTGGTAAAGCCTTATCTACATATTTGCTACCGTTATTTGTGATAGTCATGAGGTCTGTCTTGGGGAAGAAGGGGTTGAGCAGGGATGAAATCTTGGAGAGGCTGAGGGAATATGAGAGGGATGATCTCGACCCCTATGGTGGAAGGCTCTTCACAATCGCCTTTGAGCCTGGTGTTGAGGAGATGAGAGAGGTTGTCTTTGAGGTGTTTAAGAGGTTTGCTTTCAAAAACATGCTTGACTTTACCGAGTTTCCAAGCTCGATAAGGATGGAGAAGGACATTGTCGACTATGCGGTCTCTCTAATGCATGGGGACGATCAGGTAGCAGGGACATTTACTTTCGGTGGGACGGAGAGTGTTTTCCTCGCGGTCAAGTCGGCTCGCGACAGCTTTATTCTGAAGAAGGGGTTCTTAACGATGCCTGAGATCGTGATGCCAGTGACTGGGCATCCCTGCTACGACAAGGCCGCCGAATACATGGGGATGAGGGTGAAGCGTGTAAAAATAGACGAGAACACCTTCACGGCCGATCCCAACACCATAAACGAGGCTTTGACAGACAACACCGCGATGATTGTAGGCTCTGCCCCCAACTGGCCCTTCGGCACAATAGACCCGATAAAAGACTTGGCGGAGATTGCGGTGGACAAGGGGGTGTGGCTCCACGTGGACGCTTGTGTAGGTGGGTTTGTTTTACCGTTTATGAGGGAGCTGGGAGACAGGGTTCCCGTATTTGACTTTAGGATTGAGGGCGTCTCTTCCATCTCCCTAGACCCTCACAAATACGCCTACACACCGATAGGAGCATCCGTAGTGCTCTTCAGAAATAAGTTCTCCAAGATTTTCTCACAGTTCGCGAATCTCCGCTGGCCTGGATACCCGATCGTCAATCCTGCAGTCCTGTCCTCACGCTCCGAGGCCCTGCTAGCCACCGCATGGGCTACGCTCCAGTTTTTCGGGCAGGAGGGCTATATGGATCTTGCGCGAAAGATAATCTCCGCTAGAAGGAAGATTGCTAATGGGTTTAAGGATGCGGGCTATAGCGTACTGGGCGAGCCCACCGTCATCGCAGCGTTCACATCACCCGGGCTCAACATCTTCAGACTTTCTGACGAGATGGCGAAGAGAGGTTGGGGTCTTCTACCTCAAAAAGGAATTGAGAGTATGAGAATCCCGCCAAGCATTCACCTCACAATAACACCAATCCACGACGAGACAGCAGAATCCATGATTTCAGACTTAAAGGAATGCACCGAGACTGTAAAGAAGATGCCACCAACAGAGGCTGAAGCGCTTCTAAGCATCTTCAGCAACGTCTTTGGATTGCTTATGCCGGCGGAGATGGACCTAGCATCACTTGCAAAACTATACACCGAGGCTGAGAAATTCCTCGAAGCCCACGGCGAGGAAATCCTCAAAACCTTGGGGCTTGAGAAAGGCTTCCCTAAGGAGATGGGTTCAATATTCCAGCTCCTCGCCTCAGTCCCGCCTGAGATAGCCGAGCTCCTGGCAAACTACGTAGTCATCGAGATGTTCCATAGAGGGGTCTAAGGGGTAGTCTCGGGCCCCTACAGCCTGAGTGAGGGGGGTCAACGCTTATCTCGAGGGCTACGCACCGCTCGAAAACGTCAGGTTCAGGAGGTATGAGATAGCCTTCTCAGCAAAAACCCTTACCTTCCTGCCCGAGGGTAGAACATCATAGTCAACAATCGCTTATTAAAAACTCTGGGATGCTCTTATTTCTCTTTCTCCTTGGTTTTTGGGACTGTCAACTTAAGGTCTATGGCCTGGGCCTTCCCATTAGTTGTGGGTGGATAGAGTTGGGGTCGGCCTAGGCCGTCTTATGGGTTTCTTCGGTGATAGAAATGTCTTTCCCCGTCTCAGGACGCCTCCGTGGGTCAGGGCTCTCGGCGTCAGGCTATATGTGGAGGGGCTCAGCCTCAGGAGGGTGGCTGGGATACTGGGCGAGCTAGGATTCCAAGTAAGCCACGAGTCTGTCAGGGATTGGTTCCAAAGGGCCGGTGAAGCCTTCTCACTTGTAGATAGGCGTAGGCGTGGGCCGATAGCCGTAGACGAGACAGTAATCCGTAATCTCGTCAGGAGAGCCTATCTATGGGCTGCTAGGGAGGTGATGGCAGTCCAGGTATCTAGGGGTAGGGGGATAGCCGAGTGTATAAGGTTCCTTGAGGTGGTTAGGGATAGGTGCGCTAATAACCCTACAGTCTACACGGATAGGGCTCCATGGTACGGATGGCCCGTGAAGATTCTGGGCTTTAGGAGGAGGGTAGAGACATTCGGAAGGAGGAACACAATAGAGTCTTGGTTCAGCGGGCTGAAGAGGAGGATAAAACAGTTCAACACATGCTCCCCAACATACAGGCCTAAGGTATCGGAGAGGTGGATAAGGTCATGGGTGGCCTTAAGTTGACAGTCCCGTTATTGGGAAGTATCTACCTATTTCAAAGGCTCGCGTCAGTTTTTAGTATGCGCGTCCACGTGCCCGATTCACCTGCGATCCCTGCCTCCTGCCACACTTTTACCTCTTTCTTGAGTCTATGGCTGAGCAGGCCTCTGAAGAAGCCTTCATGGAAGCTACACTCAAACAACCTTCCAAGCCCGGGTAACTGGCCACAGATAGTGCAGTCAGATATCCTGATCGTTAACGGGTCGAGGCTTACAATCTCAAGCCTCCCCAATATCAGCCTCCGCCAGACCTCAGAGAGATGGTTTAGCACTTCCTGCGGATCGGCCAGCTGTATGGACTCGGAAGCTTGACGGCCCATCTCCTCCCCCAGCCCCCTCAACAAATCCTTTGAACTAATCCCGAACTCTCTCTGCAGAGAGTTGATGGCTGGAGAGAAGAACGCGATGGTACTGACAATATCCCTCCAAAAACCCTTCTCTTCAATACTTAATGAGGTCAACTCATGTATAATGGTACATTGTGTTAAATAAAAGTTGTCTCCTTATATACTCTTGAAAGACGCTAGGCCTCCCTATTCCCTGCTCCCTGAAGGAATGTTTGAGCTGTTATGCGGTAAAGAGTAGATCTAAAAATTATTCCTTTAAAGAGAAAGGATGTGATTATCTAAACAACTCCCCTTTCCTTATGTAACTTTTCAAGGGTTCTTTTTACATCATCAACTTTATCAACACTTAATGGGTAGAACTTCATAGCGATAAGAAAACAAGCCAGAGCTATAATGAAAATTGCGGCCGTCAGGGTCCGCATGCTCAGTATAACAGGGAGAGGCGGTGTGGTGCCTGGAGTGAAGCCGCTTAAGCTGAAAATAATGACTGTGCTAACTCCGGTAAGCCCTAGGGCGAATCTGTCGATAAATGTTGCCATTCCTAGATATACTCCTTCTCTCCTAAAACCTGTTTTTACCTCATCTTCATCAATAACGTCAGGAATCAAAATTTCCCTGACCAAGTTTACCCCGGAATTTGTTATGCCATAAAGAATCATTACTGCGGTCGCCTCTATAACGTTGTCTGCCACTAGCACAAACAACAAAACAAATACTATCTCTAAGGTGTAGGATGTGATTAATGTCCTCTTTGTTCCGTACCTGATTCCAATTCGTCTCCAGAAAGGGTAAAAAATTATCGCCATGAGAAGAATAGGGGCGCTTATAAAAGTTATATCAGCAATAGTTCCCCCTAGAAAATACTCGACAAAGAATGGGCTTATTGCAGCAAGTAAACTCCAAGACCAGCTAATCATCAAAATGCAAAGAGCAGCTGTAATAAAGGACCTGTTGGTGAGCGTAATCTTAAATGCTGAGATTATGGGGAGCGTTCCCGCCATGCTGAATTCCTTCTTTTCCCTACTTCCTAGCAGAGATATCGTGAAGGAGCTGCCCGCGATGCAGCCTACAAGTAGTCCGGTTAGCCCCCATCCGTTTATGGTGCCAAACTCTCTTGTAAAGAGGTATATTATTTGTGGTGCTATGACAAAACCAATGACTAGCCCTATCATGGCGGCAACTTGTCTGTAGATGGATGCCTCAAGCCTTTCTCTAAGGTCTTGAAACATCTCCGGAAATAATGCGTTCCAGCCGACAGTGACGAAGGTGTATAGAAGTTCAAAAACCCCGATAGTGATTAGGAAGTAAGTGAAAAGACCAATATCGTGCTGACTTGGCAATGGCATATCTTTTACTGGAGGGAGCCAAATTAGGGTGAAGAATACTACCATTAGAGGTGTTCCGAAGAGGACGTAGGGTATTCTGCGCCCCCACCTCGTCCTAGTTCTGTCTGAGATATACCCAACTATAGGGTCATTTATAGCGTTCCATACACCATAAGCAAGTGAAAAACCAACCCCAACTAAGGCTGGATCTAGGCGGACCTCGTTTACGTAGAAATATATTAGAAAAGTCCCAACCATATGGTAAGTGAGTGCTTGGCCTAGGTTACCGATGCCATAAGCTATTTTTCCTGCCCTACCTTTTAATCTCCCTATCACTGTATTGATATTTCTACCCCTTATGTTTATCTGTTAGGCAGAAGGGAAGATCATGTCAAGTTTCTCAGACTCTGCGACTCTTCGCCAGTATTGGTATATGTTTTCCTGTATGGCTTTGATTACTTGCTCCTGTCTTTGCGGGTGGAAGAGGTGTTTGTATCTGCCTTGTGTTTTGAGGTATTCCTCCACGGGTTTTAGGACTCTCGGAGTATAGGTGTGTTTTACTTCGCCGTATATTGCTTCTTTTAGTGGCCAGACTCCGCACTCGACGGCGAGCTTTGAGACTCTTATGCTCTCTGAGGTGTCATGGTACCATCCTGTCGGGCAGGGGGTGAATGAGATAAACAGCTTGGGGCCCCTATATTTTGATGCCTTCTCAATCTTCCTAAGCATGTCAACGATATGGGATGGGGCTATGGTTGCTACGTAGGGGGGCTTGTGGCTCCTCCAGATCTCGAAGAGGTCTTTCTTCGACCCTGTGTGGCCTTCTTGGTGGAGCTTTGTTGGCATTGTGGTTGTAGTCGACGCGGCGTATGGTGTGGCTCCGCTTTTCTGAAACCCTGTGTTACTGTAGGCTTCATTATCATAGACGAGATAATAGAAGTCTAGCTCCCTCTCGATTGCCCCAGAGGTGCTTTGTAGACCTATATCGTATGCGGCTCCATCGCCTGTGAAGCAAACTACTTTGATGTCTTCTTCCGGCGGGATTTTACCCTTCTCGATGAGGATATCCAATGCGTCCCTGATTCCTTGGGCGCCTGCTGGGGCGGAGGCGAAGGCTGTGTACATCCAGCTCGACTTGAAGGGTGTGTAGGGATAGACGTGTAAGAGTGTAAAACATCCAGCAGCATTGACGAAAACTGCTCTTCCCTCGAGTGCTTTCAGGAACATTCTTAACACAGGCGTGGCTCCGCAGCCGGCGCATAATGGATTGCCTGGTGCTAGATACTCCTCGAGTGGCACATCCCTGAGAGTCTTATATCTTGTCTCGCTCATCCCGTTCCCCCACCTAGGCCTGCAAGACCTAAAGCCTTCTTGACACTCTCCAATTCATCCTTCCTAAATAGAAACAAGGGCTTGTTTGGCTCCCTACCCTCTGGATGCTGCAGGACGTTGAAAATATATTCAAACTCTTCAAGTGATATGTATTTTCCGCCGAGCCCTCCGATAACTGACATCAATATTTCAGGTCTTTTTCTCAGGTGATATAACGCGCCGGCCACTTCTTGGTATATTATCCCTCCCATTCCCGGTGAGATGTTCTGGTCTAAAACGGCTACCGCCTTCCTGTTCTTAAGGAGCTCCGCCAGTTGGGCCGATGGGAACGGCCTATACATAACTATCTTAACCAAACCGGCTGGAATACCCTTCTCTCTAAGTCTCAGCACCGCCTTCTTACCCATTGTTGTGAAGGAGTTACTCATTACAAGGACGTACTCGGCGTCCTCAAGTTTGAATCCCTCTACCGGCTCGTGGAACCTACCCGTCAACTCCGCGTAGTGTCTCGTCGCCTCCTCAAAGACCTCAATAGCCCTTCTCAGAGACTCGTGAATGTTATGTTTAAAGTACGTGTAGATGTGCCCGCCCAACACTGATGCGCCTTTGACGACTGGTCTGCTGGCTCTGAATGGGAGGGTGGGGATGTAGGGTGGGAGAAACTCCTCCACCGTTCCCTGACTGGGGAGGTGGACTGGTTCTCTTGTGAAGGAGAGGTAGAAGCCGTCCATGTTTACAATTGAGGGGAGTCTCACCCGTCTATCCTCTGAGACACGGTAGGCGAGCAGAATCAGGTCTAGTACATCTTGGCAGGTCTCAGCGTGGAACTGTAGAAAGCCACTATCCCTCGCTGCTAATACGTCGTTGTGGTCTGGCTCAAGGGTCACTGGAGCCGCAACACCGCGTGAGACATTCACTAGGACGAGTGGGGCTCTCCATCCAGAGATATTATAGAGCATCTCGAAACCGTATAAAAGTCCTTGGCTCGATGTGGCTGTAAAGACCCTCGCCCCTGTCAGGGATGCAGTGCCGGCGGCTGTGAGCATAGAGTGCTCTGACTCCAGCTGTACCAGCCTAGCCTTCATTACGCCCTCACCTATCCATTTAGCGAGAGTCTCAATTATCTCGGTTTGAGGAGTTATCGGGTATGCTGGTATATAGTCTACATCCGCTAGACGGGCAGCCCATGCGGCCGCCACGTTTCCCGTCAACATCTCGACCCGCATCATCTCCACAGCCGCCATGTTGCTTGCCATCACCTTGACATTACGCATAGACCCTAACCTCCCTAACCGAGGAAATGGCGCGCAGAGGACACTCTCTCAAACATATCATGCACCCCTTACAGTTATCATAGTTGATAACCGCCTTATTGTTCTCGTCCAGTGATATGCATGAGTCGGGGCAATAGATAATGCACAACATGCAGCCAGTGCACTTCTGAGGATCTACGATGGGCTTGAATATGCGCCAGTTACCTGTCCGCCTTAGGGCCGAGTTTCCGAGATTAGCTATGTCTAGGTGGATGACCTCCTCCCAACTAACTGGCTCGTATTCTAGCGGACACACTTCGCGAGTAATGGTTTCTCTCTCCTGAGTATTTATCACTGGGCTAGGAATCACGTCGTAAACCTCCGCAGCCAGCTGGATGTTTTTCTCCAACAGCTCATCCTTCAAGTCTAACTCGACCAGCTCCTCAGCTGTAGCTTCTAGGATGGATGATTTTGTGATTAGACCGGTTATTTTAGCCGCAGCCGCAGCGGCAGGTGAACTGATTATAGGTCTGCCGAGGATCTCCAGAGCCTCGCCGGTCAGATCATATGTTATGAAGATCTTGTCATCATGCCCCTCTAGTGATGGGAATTCAGACTGAGCGTTCACAAATACGACCCCGCCTCTCTTAACACCCTCTAGCGGCCGAGCCAGCCAGTCGTTGAGGAGCGTTTCATCCATCACAATCACGATGTCGGGGTCGAAGATGAACCCCCTCTCCGTGATCGGGGTTTTAGAGATTCGCGTGAATGATACGACAGGTGCCCCACGCCTCTCAGCCCCATAAATGGGGGAGTCCTGAGCCGTGAAGCCGTCGAGAAAGGCTGCGCGGCCGAGGATGCGGCTGCTGGTTTTAACCCCTTGGCCTCCCCGGCCGTGAAATCTGATTTTAAGCATGGGGCTCCATACCCCACACCCAAAAGATGTGGGAGGGTGTTATATATTTGCGCCTCAGCCCCGATATTAGGATATAAAATGAAAGAATTTATTTAAGAATTTTTCTCACGCAGACAACCCCTTTAAAAATTGGTTACTATTATTTTCTAAAGAGTGGTCGCGATTGGGAGTGGGTGAATTAGATGCCTTCTTCAACCCCAGGTCTATAGCCGTCATCGGTGTTTCTCGTCATCCGGACAAGGTTGGACGGGTGATATATGATCGGTTATTGAACAACAGGAGGCTGGGCATCTTGAAGGCTGAGATCTATCCGATTAACCCGGAGTTGAGGGAGCTTTATGGACACCGTGTTTTTGCTGGTCTGTCTGAGATAAATGAGAAGGTTGACTTGGTGGTTATTGCTCTTCCAGCGTCTCAGGTTCCTCAGGCCATTCTGGAGGCTGGGCAAAACGGTGTGAAGGCAGCTATAGTAGTGAGTGGTGGTTTTTCAGAGCTGGGTAACGACCAGCTCACAGAGAGCTTGAGAAGGGCCATTAAACAGTCGGGGGTAAGGGTTCTAGGACCGAACACGGTTGGCGTAATGGACTCATACACGGGTGTAAACACTTTCTTCACGAGGGAGGTTAAGGCCTTTTCAGATGGGAGAACAGCCCAGAGCTTTATTTTCCCTAGCAAGGGGAATATAAGCGTCGTATCCCAGAGCGGCGCGCTTGCTCACTACATCCTCGACACTCTCGGAGAGAGGGGAGTCGGTGTACGGGCCGTGGCATGCGTTGGCAATCAAATAGATGTCAGCATACCTGAACTCCTCTCCTATTTTGCGAATGACGCGTTAACCTCTGTTGTAGCAATCTACATTGAGGGGATTAGAGGCGGGAGAGAGTTGTTGAATAGGTTTCTGGAGCTGCGGCGTAAGGGGAAACAGATAGTAGTTCTTAAGGCTGGGAGAACTTTGGCTGGGAAGAGGACAGCCTACACACATACGGCAAGCATGGCAGGTGAATGGGAAACCTACGTCGGGGCCTTCAAACAGGCTGGCGCGGTAGTTGTCGATAACGTCAAGGAGTTGGCTGAGGTCTCCCTTGCCCTGAGCCTACAGAAACCTCCGAGGGGCAAGCGCCTGGCAATACTAACTAACGCAGGAGGCTTCTCCGTCATCGCATCCGACCTAGCCCAGGCAAACGGCTTAGAGGTTATACAACTGCCAAAGGACTCTATAGAGAAGATGGAGCGGCTGAAGAGGGATGGAAAGATTCCCCCTGTGGCTGTCGTCACCAACCCAGTCGACCTTAGTGGCAGTGCTGACTCAGCAGCCTTCGAGGAGGCCTACAGGATTGTATCCGAGTGCGGCGTGTTTGACATGCATCTCCTGATGCCCTTTCACGTTCCCCCCATGATGGATGAGAGGGTTGTGTACAAGCTTGCAGAGATAGCTAGAGCCTCTGATGCGGTGGTTGTTGGATGCGATACCGGAAACACTGAATGGTCTGTCGCCATGAGGGCTCTCACGATCAAGAACGGAATACCAGCCTACAAAGACATGGAGGACGCAATCAGGGTACTAACACTTATCGCCAATATCTTCACACCATCGAGGGAGAGCTTCCCAGTCCACGATGCAGGATCAAGCGAAGTCTCTGAGCCCATTCCCAGAGCAGATCTACTCGAACTCGTCAGCAAACACGGAATTCAGGTTGCTAGAGAGGAGGTTGTATTCACGGAGGATGAAGCTGTGGAGGCTGCCGAGAGTATAGGGTATCCGGTCGTCATGAAGATAGCATCGGAGAAAATAGCCCACAAAACCGATGTGGGTGGGGTGCTGCTTGGAATAACCGATAGAGCACAGGTATTAGAGGCATTCAAGAAGCTGATGCAGGTTGCAGAGAAGCTCGAGGTGCGTGGCAGCGGGGTCATTGTTCAGGAGACGGCTCATGGGATTGAGTTAATATTAGGTTCAAAGGTCGATGAAACATTCGGCCCTACAGTGCTAGTCGGGATGGGTGGGGTTTTTACAGAGGTGGTTCGAGACTTCATCACATTCGTCTCACCAGTCCAAGGTGACGAGGCTGACGAGATGCTAAACAGATTGAGACTCTCAAAGCTACTGGATGGTTTTAGAGGATACCCTCCCGTAGATAGAAAAGCATTACGAGAAACAATAGTCAACTTCTCCCAAATATTGATTGAGAATCCATCCATAGCCCAGCTTGAAATAAACCCCCTAATGGCCTATGGCGAGAGAATCGTCGCAGTAGACATAAGAGGATGGCGATACAGTCTTAGATAAGCCTAGTCGAGTCCTAGATTTTTCAGCGAACATTGTGGCCTTCATGCGCTGGAACTAGTTTATGGGAAGCAGTTTTAATACAATTTCATAAAATTGTATGAATTATTATGTAGAAATCCCAAGTAATTTGACAACTAGAGTTCGCGCATAGGTTCTTTGCTTGTTTTGCTGATTAGTCATTTGGCGATGTATCCGCAATTTGTTATAGAGGCCATCTACTTTGGAATTATATCCGTCGTTGTGGTGTTTATCATAGTATTTTATATTCTGACGCGGAGAGGCGGGCGCGAAGTGGAGGCTGACGCTGGACATGGGGAGAAGCCTGGCATGGAGAAGGGTGAGAGGAACTGGATGCTTTTCCTATTCTCGGTGGCGTTGATTGGCAATATATTGTTCCTCTCGCCACTTCTCCCCTCTGCTCGCAACGCATTTTACGAGCCTAAGCCAGCCACGACCATAACAATACACATGAAGGACTATAGTTTTCATCTCCCCGAGACCCCGATAGTAATTCCAGCGAATACTCCCGTAGAGTTTGTCGTGATATCCGGGGACCTAGTCTATGGATTCGGGGTCTTCAGGAAGGATGGCTCAATGGTCTTCCAGATGCAGGTGGTCCCAAAGCCGTATGTCAACAGGATTGTCTGGGTCTTCGATGAACCTGGAGCCTACGACATACGGTCGACAGAGTATAGTGGGCCTCAGCACCCATGGATGTTTGTCCCAGATGCTATAATTGTGGAGGGTGGTAAGTCATGAACGAGGGTGAGCGAAAGACACTCGCGTCAAGGTTTGTCGTAGTGGCATTGATTTTCTTCGCGCTTGCAGGAATTGAAGGGATACTGATGAGGCTCAGAATTCTAAATCTTCTCACAGACCTCTTTGATGAGAGGCATTTCTACTCCATGATGACTGCCCACCCATTCGTGGGTATCTATGGCTGGGCCTACATGGCGGTCATGGGTGCATTTTACTTCCTAGTCCCCTACGTGTTGAAGAGAGATATCTATAGCAAGCGGGCCTCCTATGCGAGCTTCTGGCTAATGGTCACTGGGCTGGCCATTATTTGGATCACTACATTTGTCACCCACTATGCCCCCCTCTACACCCTCTACTGGCCTATTCCTGTCGCGGTGGAGTTGGCTGGCTGGAATCCGGCGGCAATATTCTCTTTCGGTGTGGGTGTGGCGCTAGTGTTAGCAGCTGTACTGGTATTCTTCTTCAACATGTTCGCGACAATCTTTCTCCCCGCTAGAGCTGAGATGAATGGGGGTGAAAAGGTAGGTGCTGGCTACGTCTTCAAGGAGCTCATACTCACAGCATTCAACCTCGATAAACTCTGGGCCAAGGTGAGAGGTATTCCACATTACACAGCAAGAGTACTCAACTATCCAGTCTTTGTCGTCGCGGTGTTTAGGGGTTGCGTCGATACTACTCTAAACGCATTCGTGATAGGTAGTGTTGGAGTGCTCTTAGCACTTTTCGGTGCATTCCACCTGCTTGTAGGCTCCTCCCCGAGCCACTCCCTTATTGACCCGCTAGTGTATAAGAATGTCTTTTGGTGGGGTCTCGACCTGATTGCCGATGGGAATGTCCTCATATTCACCGCCGGGACTTGGTATCTCCTCGTACCGCTGCTTCTGAATAGGCAGCTTTACGGCGAACCCGTTGTAAGAACTGTCATTCTTGCAGACCTAGTTGTATCACTGTTTGTCTGGAATCATCACATGCTGGCAGATACGCCGCAGCCCCTAGTCCTCCAGATCCAAGGCCAGATCTTCACTTGGGGAGAATTGATAACGATGGGGCTCACAATGTTCGCAGTGCTAGCTACTATCTGGAAGGCTAGGCCGGTCAAGTACTCAGCCCCGCTCAAATTCGTCCTAGTATCTATAACCGGCTATGCAATAGGTGGTCTAGCGGGGATAATACAGGCAAACTATGCCTCGAATCGCTTCTTCCACAACACTCAGTGGGTCATCGGGATTCATGGGCATATTCAACTGCTCGTTGGGCTTTCATTGACGATTTTCGCGGCCATTTATGCTCTGTTCCCACTCCTCACCGGGAAAGCCCTCAGCGAGAAGCTCGCCGATGCCCACTTACTATTGATGGGTGTTGGTGGAATTGTGATGGGTCTCGCTATGGGGTTGGCCGGTACACAAGGCATGTTAAGGAGAACCCTCTATCCGATGGGCCTCGGAATATATGAGCCATACATGGGTGTAGCGCTTATCGGGGCTTTGATGATGGCAGCTGGGTTCGCCGTATTCCTAGTAAACATCGTCAGAGTGGTTGGGTTAGGGGCGCTTGTGAAACTCTTCTTACCCCAAAAATAACATGTTTTAGGGGGTTGCGGCTCTGTAAAATCCTGAAAGATTTTTTTCTTAGACTTGCAATTAATATTCTGGTTTGAGTGGTGCTGTAGCGTCTTATCTCTTTGAGAAGAAGAAGGTAGAGCAGGGGTCGCCGATTATTGAGGGACTTCCTGAGGTCGGTTTGGTCGGTACTATTGTGACCTCCTATATCGCCGCGACGTTGAAGGGTGAGGCTGTGGGTCATATAGAGATTCCCGAACTTCCACCCATCGTGACTGTGTGGGAGTCGAGGATTATGGAGCCCTGCAGGTTGTACAAGGTCTCGCTGGACTCGCAGCAGCTTCTCTTGCTTTACTCCGATGTGCCTGTGCCACCGAGGGGTATGTGGGGGTTGGCTAACTCCATTGTCGAGATTGCCTCGACTATTAGGTCGCCGATTATATCGGTTGGTGGGATTCCGGAGCCTGACAGGCTAGACATTGAGAAGCCTAAAGTCTATGTGCTCTCTAACGACGAGGAGTTGATGAAGATGGCTATGGCTACCGAGTATGTCCAGAGGTTTGAGAATGGTTACCTCACAGGTGTTAAGGCCGCTATCCTAAAGAGTGCGGCTAGGAGGGATGTGAAGGTTCTTCTGGCACTGGTTCAGAGCCACATGAACTACCCCGATCCAGGCGCGGCCGCCCAAGTTGTAACATTCCTAAACAAGCTACTGGGGGCGAAAGTCCCAGTAGACACTCTGCTGGAGCAGGCCGAGCAGCTGAAGATGCAGATGAGGGACTTGATGCGCAGGACTAGCGCAAACCTCGCGAGGATGCCGGTGGGGCTCCAGCTTGAATCGCCACCCGGATACATCAGGTGATTGGGAATGTACCGGCGTAGGAGAAGCATCTTCGACATAATGAGGGAGATGGAGGAGGAGTTTGAGGAGGAGGTTGAGAGTATGCTGGCGCGGCTGAAGGAGTTGGAGCTTTCAAGCCGGTGTCTTGAGCCTTTCTACGAGCTTCTTGAGGGTCCTGAGGAGTATGTCTTGAGGGTGGACTTGCCGGGTGCCGATAGGGATAGGCTAGAGATAAGGGCACGTGGCAGGCTCGTCAACATCTATGCACCCTGCAACTACTCCGTCCCATATAGGGAGGGAGTTAGGACTTGCGCCACATGCTATAGGCTAGAGGTTGAGCTTCCCCAGGACGCCTCGTGGGAGAGTGTGAGGCAGAGGTTCAAGGAAGGGGTTCTAGAACTGCGGATTCCACGGAAGGTGCGGGAGTACCGCATAAAGATAGAGTGAGGCTCCTTCAGATATGCTCGAGGCCTAGCGTAGCTAGGGCGGCGGCCACGACTCCATTCTCTGCGTCATGGAGATTTTCAGCACCGGAGATTATGATGGCGTCGCCCTCCTCTGGCCTCATCGCCTCCAGTATCTTGTTGGCGAACTCGGGGTGCTCGGCGGTTACATCGCTTACAGCGGGCATGAGTAGCCTACCCGCTTGGTAAACAAGAGTCATTGCACCTTTTGCACCGGCCCTGATGGCGGCATCACGCTGCTCCAGCCCCCTCTTCACAAGGTCGGCTACACCCTTAACAACTATCCCTACACTGACTGGGTAAGGCCAGGTATCTCTGATTTCGAGTAGCCGTGGCCTTCCCATTCTCGCCATGAGCTCCGAGTATAGGGCCTGTGCCTTGCCTGTGAGGAAGCACCCCGTCCTATCAGTCTCCACCAAGCCTTCTATCTTCAGCCGGGAGAGAAGGGTTCGGGCAACCCCCTCCCCCAAGCCGAGAGCCTCGGCAAGCCTCTTCCTCCCTATTCCCGGGCTATCCGCTATCAGGTAAATGGCCCTCACGACGTGGAAGTGGCTGAAGCTAGGTGTGGGGCCCGGCTGACCTTGACCCGACGCCCTCCTGATGGCTTCTAATGCCCTCAACCAGCTCTGCACGAACCAGCACCTGCCCAGAATAAATATTTGTGAATTAGTTATATCACTTGCCTTTAACAAGTTATCACCCGAGTTTGCCGAGCAGGGAGAGCGGTGGCGGTCTGGGTGAGGATTGGGTAGGTGTGGTGAGGGCCATCGAGGCCTTAGGTCCAAAATACCCCCGCGTGAATCGAGTAATCTCGCTAGGACTGGACCGGGCGATTAGGCTTCTCGGGATAAGACTGTCCGGGGTAAACGGTGGAAGGGTACTAGATGCAGGGGCGGGGGATGGCTCCCTCTCAGTCCTTATCCAAGAGACACTCGGCGAGCAGCGCAGCTTCCTAGTGATGCTAGACCCTTCGGAGAGGATGGTCAGGCTGGCAAAGGAGAGGGTGAGGCGGCCTAACTCCGATGCCGTGATTGGTGTATTGGAGAATGCCCCGTTCAGGTCGTCGTCGATCGGGTCCGCCTTCATGGCCTTTGCGCTGAGGGATGTGTTCAGCCTACCGGATGCCCTCAAGAGGCTCTTCTCCACACTGAGGCCAGGCGGCGTCTTCACAGTAATAGACCTAGCTAAGCCGGATGGAGCATTCTCAAGAGTGGTGCTGAGCCTGTACTGGCGGATAGTGGCTCCATTCCTCGTGGCCTCCGTATTCTTGAAGTTGTGGAGGGAGATCCGAATGATCTACCCCACCTATCTCCTACTGCCTACAGAGTCAGAGCTGATTAGGAGGCTAAGCAAGTACTTTAAGATGGTTAAGGTGCGGAGAATGCTTCTAGGAGGCGTGCATATCATGGTATTTAGGCGGCTGGATTCCTTGCTGGAGGAGTAGGCCGAGTAGTTCTAGCGAAAATCCCTATAGGATACGGCCTAGAGAAATTACGGCCGGCCTTTCTTATGGGTTTCCTTGATGTTGTTCTGGCTGGTTGGCCTCCAGCCAAACCCTCCCCTATTTCTCCCTTCTTCAAAGAAGATAGTGTCCGGATAAAGGTTATATTTAAAGGCTGGGAGGCTTCTTCTGGTTGGATGGATATTGTGGCTCTCATCTCAGGTTGTTTTAGGCGTAATAAAAAAGATTCTTTTTAACGGGGGGCTACTACCATACCTAGTCAGCATGCCCGAGATAAATGACGATATGAGCATCCACGTCAACAGCCCCCTAATACCGATCAATCCTTCAAGCCCTCCAAAAATATTCAGCCTTGTGAATGGTTCCCCGATATCTGAAAGAGTATGGAAAGCCCGCATGTATGAGTACTAGGACGAGACCTGTAACGTTTAGTATACAGTGTATATCTAACCACCTCGCAAGCTTAATCCTTACCCTGAAATACCTGACAAAATACTTCGAGAACACGT
Organism: Nitrososphaerota archaeon; assembly: GCA_038741355.1. Taxonomy (GTDB): domain Archaea; phylum Thermoproteota; class Nitrososphaeria_A; order Caldarchaeales; family Calditenuaceae; genus HRBIN02. Next base: position 18,660 of record JAVYLC010000004.1, on the reverse strand, counting down.
ATAGCTGGGGGAGAATAATCATCCACGCACCCACGTATGCATACCTATACCCTATCACACCCCCACCCCTGAAATCTTCCACCAATAGGTAGCTGGGGGACTCGATCAACGACGAATAGAAACGAGGATAAGCATATACGAGAAGAAAAACAATTACAGATATACCTAATATTCTTGATCCAATCTCCACTAATCGCCCAACTACTACCATCCGCCCTTCTTAACTCCAACGGGGATCACGTAAAGAGGTTCTTCATCGACCCCCAATATCCTCTTTATTTCCTCGTCATAGAATGCCCCGATGACTACGCATCCTAGTCCAAGGCTTACACACTGCAAATATACGTTTTGACCGACATGCCCGACCTCCATATGTACGTATCTAATCCTCCCCCTCTCTCCATACCTGTAGGTCGTTCTCTCATAGATAGCTGTAATGACAATATTGATCGCTGCGTCTCTGACCCACTCCTGATCTAGGCATGCACTCATCAACTCTCTACTGTAATCCCCCCTCTTGACCAGTTCTAACACATGCTCTCTCGGCACGTAATGATATACTCCTTCAGGCATCCCTTCCTTCTTAACAACTATGTAGACCTCGAGTGGGTATGTGGCTCCGGCAGATGGGGCTGTTCTAAAGCCGTACCTCACTTCTGTTATACCCTGTGCAGCCCACGCCAGTTGACCCAGCTGCTCAAGTGTTAAAGGCTTATCTTCGTACTCTCTTATAGACCTCCTAGCTTTCAAAGCATACTCGATAGACACATTGCTGTCGTATCTCGGGGGAGGTAGAGATATCTTCTCGCCGCGTCTAGATATTTTTCTATCGCGGCCACCATAACCAATCAAGGCTAACACTGTAGCAGAAAAAGCGGGAGCAAGAATATAGGCTAAGAATGTTCTACGATTCATGGAGTCTCCATCTCCATCCATGTATAGGAGTTTATAAGTTGTCAATAACTCTCGACACGAGTCTATCTCTGTAGGGGTTGATTCGTCGGAGACAATCTATTAACCATGTGTAATGAACTCCCCATGGATTTAATGCGCCGGTGCATAAACACTCTCATCTAAAATAGGCTGGGTGAGCCTTCGCGATGTAGGATAGGGTATAGCACTTTGTTTATGATTTATGCGAGATATTCAGCAAGCTCTTTGGCTGAGCCTATTATCTTAATCTCCCTCCGCTTGACCGTCTCTCTGTATTGCTCGATCTTGGCTTTGAGGTCCTGCATTAGCTCGACGAGCCGCTGATACAGGTATTCCTTTACCTCGCCGCTTATCATTTTGCCGCTCGAATAGCTCTCCGCTATACGTCGGAGCTCGGAGTCGTCTCTTAGGATGAATTGTAGGATTTTGTATGGGACATCCTTCTCCAAGTCTGCACCATATTTTCTCTGCTCCTCGAGTGTGTTGGCTCCTCCTGAGAAGGCCTTGTAGACCTTTCTTTTCAGCTCCTTGTAGTCTTCTTCGGGGAGGAAGATTGCGGCGTGGGGCTCGCTCTTACTCATTTTCCCCTCACCCTTCAGGCTGGGCACGTCTCTGATGTATACGCCGACAGCCTGCTTGAATTGGAAGAACTTGGAGCGTCTAACATAGTCTCGGCAAAGTCTGATGTGTGGGTCTTGATCCAGCCCTACTGGGATTATGCCTATCATAGGTCTCACTAGTTGGGGGAATAGGATGTCGCCTATCTGGTAAAGGGATGATATTATACGGGAGGGTTCCAAGACACCATAAACGGCCCTGAATTCTTGGAGCGTAATCTCTCTCGAGGCGTCAGCAGCTATCTTGTGAATGTCTTTGTTCTCTGACTGGAAGTAGAAGACACACTTCTCAGGATCTATTCCTAGAGCTAGATAGGTGGGGATGTGGAATTCAAAGGCTATCCTTCTAGCCTCCTCTAGGCTCACCTCCCTAGTTGCTAGGGATTCTAGATCGGCGACTAGGAGGATGGTCTGTTTGGCTCTGTCGGAGAAGCACTTTACAGCCTCCACCACGGCCATTGTCCCTAGGTGGATCCGCTCCGAGGAGGGCATGATTCCAGTTAGCGTGTAGAAGTCGCCGCTCTGGAGCGCTTCTCTCAACTCTTCATAGCCCCTACACGCGAAGATGATGCCCCTCCTCGCAAAGTAGTGATCGATCCCTAACTCCTGCCCAGTTATGCTTCTTAGGCCGAACTCCTCGACCAGCCGTATCTCCCGCTCCACGTCTCCCTGCATTTCCAGGTCCTAGGAATGCCTACCTGGCCCCATACAAATATGTGATTTCGCCTACCCCCTATGGAGACGCGCCCCTAATGAGTGGGAGGCGTCTGACGTAGCCACCCTTCTCTAGCAGGTCTGCGGTTCGGTGATCCAGTGATGCGATAGAGCCTTCCCGAAATGGGCCCCTCGTGACGCCATCTGCGTCGACTATAGCCGGCGCATCCTTCAAAAACTCTACAACAACCTTGTCGACCGTCTCCGCGAGCTCCCGCGTGAGATCAAGAGTCTCAGAACAGTACTCGATATACTCCCTGTAAACTGCTAGGGATTTGAGGAGGCTTTCGTAGAGTCTGCTCTCGGCGGGGAGGAGGTTCTCAACAGCCTCACCCCTTATGGCAGCCCTTACGATCTTATCCAGCCTTGCCTTAAAGATCTCCGAGACAAGCGTCGAGAGCACTTCTAGCTCCCTTTCGCAGAGCTTTGAATGTATGCTATCACGGTCTACCGCCAGCCTCAACCTGACTCTTAGCTCCTCCGCATACTCTTTAAGCCTCTTCAGCCACTCCTCAGAAATCCTGGCCGGGCTCTTCGAAGACCTCTCAAGACTCCAAACCTCAACAACCTCTTCATATATGGTCTTCCCCGACAACCCAAACTACACCTCGAGGCTTTTCAATAGTGTGCCAAGCCTCCTTAACATGACCCTCGAGGCGCTTGAGTCTGAGGATTCTAAGGCATGCTTTATGGTCTCCGCCGCCTTGACCATCGCGCGTCTATCGACTGGGTAGGGGCGGCCTGACTTGGTTCCGAAGGCGTAGGCGTATCTAGCTGGATCTTTCCAAGACGCTCTCGCACCATAAACCAGCTCCGAGATATAGGCTAGTCCGCGGAGCGTCGCGGGACCCACCCCTCCATAGAGTAGGAGTGACTCGAAGCTGTCCGCATGCTCCTTAGCCCTGCGCAGGATGGCGTCGTCTAGTCTTTTGGGCAGTTTTAGATGCGGGGGGGCTGACAGAGCCGCGCTAGGAGGACGCTCATCTAGCGTGGCCTGACCAGTAACGATACTCCTCACCCTAGCTAGGTCTGATTGTATCGACTGGATTGGAGAGTCCCTCAGAGCATCGAGGATGCAGTCCCTACACTCTCTCGACCCCCTACTTGTCAGGTCTAGCACGACCTCCTCGACCTTGTCGGAGGAGATGGCGGTATGGGGCTCCTCGACCTTAATGCTTGAGCCTAGCCATTGATATCTCCTAGCCGTCTGTGCTTCAATGTTCATTCCTTGGTTGATTACGGCTGAGGCGCCGGAGACAGAGACCACTAGAGAGTGGAAATATATATTGTAGGAGTCTTGTACCGCGTTGTTGTCGACTTTGCAGCTTATGATCGATGCCTTCAACAGCTGGCGGGCTAGGTCTTCTCTCCCAATTCCCTTAAGGGATTCACTCAACTCGTGGGGCGTCTCCCTCATCTCACTACCCTTACCGCCGACCACGATGACTCCGAGGTCACTGCCTTTAAGGGCGTCCTTTAGTGCCCTGAGTGTGACAGTAGTCTGACCAGATGTATTCCACTCGAAGCCGAGGACGCATGAGAGGCAGCTGAGCCAAAAAGGGTCCGCAAGCCTCTCTACAAGGAAATCTGGTCCATATTCCTCCACGATGAGCCGGGAGATCTCCCTCCCCAGCACTACCATCTCCCTGTAGTGGGGGACGCCGCCCTCAACCAGCAGCAGCTCCGTCCTCCCGACCCTTCTCAACCGACTGCCACTACAAGCCTAGAGCCCATGGTACTTAAAAGCCTTAAAACACTTAGGAGAAATAATCCATGGAGCAATACTCTAAGAGTCCCAAGACTAACCACTCCAGCCGCATAATATTAAAAAGCCAGCCCCCTTCACATCTCTTTTAGTATGAAAGCGCCGCCGAAGCTTAACAGCTACTGCCCCAAGTGTAACGAGCATACCGAACACCAAGTCACGCTCTATAAGAAGGGTAAGGAGAGGGGCTTGGCTATAGGCGCGAGAAGGCATGAACGGGAGCTGAGAGGGTATGGCGGTCAGAAGTATCCGATCCAGAGGAATAAGGCCAAAACAACGGATAAGAAAACCCTGGTTTTGACATGCTCCAAGTGCGGTAGGAAGTCTATGAGGGAAGGAGTAAGGCTAAGAAAACTTGAGATAGTCAGATAGTCAACCATCGCTTGTTAAAAACTCTGGGACGCTCTTTTTTCTCTTTCTCCTTGGTTTTTTCCTCAATACTCTGTTGGAGTTGGGGCATTTATCCCTGTTGGAGAAGGTTTGACAGCATCTGCTACAATACCATTCCCCCCTCTCATACTATGGCTGACGGCCTGAAGGAATATAAACAGAGACTCCCCATCTTCTTCATAGCTGGAGCATGGTATTCCATCCTCCACCCATAGGGCTATTCTAACCTCTCTCCCCTAACAATACCGATATAGTCTCCCTTATCGGGTATTTTCAAAGACCGCCAAACAGTTATAGGTAGTTTAATCCTCATCGAGCCTCTTTCCCCACATACTATCCTAGCCACGTGAGACTCGGTTTTTGGAAGGAAAACATCCAAGGTAAGCTACTGAACAAAACCACCACCCCCTACTTCCCAGCGCATAGGCCAAAGGTCTCAGAAAAGTGGATAAGGGCGTGGGTGGCCTTAAGTTGACAGCCCATATAGTTATATGCAAGCACAGCGTATAAGCTGTTGAAATGGCAGAGTTAAAAGCAGCGTTAGCGATTCTGGCTTCAGGGCTGGGTTTCGGCCTCATCTTCACGGCGGGTTTAGTAGGTGGAACGAGGTGAGCCGGCGGGCTTGTCACGGGAGCAGATTATCGAGCGGCTAATCCCTAGGCCGAGGAGCCGCTTCCTCCTAGTCACATGCCTCCAGTGCGGCAATAAGCAGATCTTCCCCGACACAGCAAAGATCCGCGTCGTCTGCAACGTTTGTGGAGAGCCATTGGCCCTACCTACTGGTGGTAAGGCGAAGATCCTAGGCAGGGTCGAGAAGGTCCTCGAATAGCTCCTTATATATGAGCGTTACAAATTTAGTAACGAATGGCTGAGTGGCTGCAGAGAAAACTCGGAACACTATACGCAGAGCTGTACAGGAAAGTCGGACGAAACACTTTCACTTCAATCGATGTCGCAGAAATATTGGGGAGTGAGGGGGCGGGGAGGGTGGCTCTGATAAGAATGAGGAGGGCGGGAGCGGTCTATGTCCATGAAAAGAGGCCTAAAAAGTGGCTCTATAGGCTTGCAGAGCCCGAGGCCTATCTGCTAAGCGTAGGCAAAGTAATAAAAAATCTCGAAAACATACCTCAGCAGAGATACTCTAGGCTAATCGGAGTCTTCTGCACGGAGGTCTTGAAAGAGAACATTGGGGTAAAGAGTATCGTGCTCTTTGGCTCCGTTGCCAGGGGCAACGCCAGACTAGACAGCGACATAGATCTCCTGATAGTTTCAGACGCATTCAAATCGCTCGGAGAAGCCATCGATAGACTTGTAGATGTTGAGTACTCCCCTAGGGTGGCGCGGGAGCTGGAGTGGTTAGAGAGCAATGGAATATCAACCCACTTATCATTCTATCCCATAAATACTCATACCCTTCAACAACACCCGCCGATTATCCTCGACATAATAGAGGAGGGCATAGCCATAATCGATGACGGAACATACGAGAAAGAGGTAGAAAAAATGCGGGCAAGGATGAGAGAGCTTAGTACAAAGAGAATATGGCTAGCAAGAGATGAGTGGGTGTGGCTATTGAAGCCAGACGCAAAGATTGGGGAAGTGATAGAGATATGAGAAATATCGAGGCTGCAAAATCTCTTCTAAACCAGTCAATCAGAAGGCTGGAAACTGCTGAAAGAGAGCTGAGGGGAGGGAGCTTAGCTTACTCAATTCTAAGTTCGCAAGAGTCTGTCGAGTTGGGGTTGAAGGCAGCACTACGGCTTCTAGGGATAGAGTATCCAAAGAAACATGATGTAGGCCCAGTCTTAATTAAGTTTAAAGACAGATTCCCACAATGGTTTCCAGTCGATAAACTCGCATTAATTTCTAGGAAACTATCAGAGAAGCGAGAGCCGGCGATGTATGGTGATGAAGCTTCAATGACCCCAGCAGACCTTCTCTTTACTAAAGCTGAGGCGGAGGAGACCTTTGAAATGGCTAAGGAGGCACACGACTTTGTCGAGAGACTATTCCAAGAATACAAAGCCTAAGCAGGTCTGAGAATAGTATAGCGCAGGGATATGTTTGGGTTGTTGTTATATTAGTGCCATTTCTCTGAGGCGTTTACCCACTACCTCGAGTGGGTGTTGCTCTGTCTTCTTCATCAGTTCTTCTAGGATCTTGTATGCGTTGGGGTTTCCGGTCCACAGCTTCTCGAACTCTCCTGACTTTATTCTATTCAACGCCTCCTGCATCTTCTGTTTTACAGACCCGCTGATTATTTTGGGCCCGATTGTCAGGCCGCCGAACTTAGCCGTGTCAGATACGGAGCGGAGCATATGCATTAGGCCACCTGAGTATATCAGGTCCACTATCAGTTTTAGCTCGTTACAGACCTCGTAGTAGGCGAGTTCGGGCTGGTATCCGTTCTCGACCAGCACCTCGAATCCCTTCTTGATAAGCTCCATAACCCCGCCAACCAGAACGGCCTGCTCCCCGAGTAGGTCTGTCTCTGTTTCCTCTTGGAACGTCGTCTCTATTACGCCAGCCCTAGTGGCGCCAATTGCCTTGGCTATTGCGAGGGCGATCTCCTTGGCGTTGCCAGTCGGGTCTTGATGGACTGCTATGAGGCTCGGGACACCGCGCCCCTCAAGGTATTTCTGCCTCACGAGAGGGCCGGGGCCTTTCGGAGCCACCAGCACCACGTTCACATAGGGTGGCGGAGTGATTCTCTTGTAGTGTATGTTGTAGCCGTGGGCGAAGACTATTGTCTTTCCAGGTGTTAGGCTGTTTTCAACATACTCCCTGTAGGTCTCAGGCATGGGAACGTCGGGGATTAGCATCAGGACCACATCAGATATCCTGACGGCCTCCTCTATCGGTAGTGGCGTGAAGCCGTCCTTGACCGCCGCTTCGTAGGACTTACCCTCCCCCCTCAGGCCGATAACGGTCTCTATCCCGGAGTCCCTGATGTTTAGTGCTTGAGCCCTACCCTGGCTGCCATAACCGATCACCGCAACGCGTTTCCCCTGGAGAGGGCTGAGGGAGGCATCAGCGTCGTAGTAAACCCTAGCCAATACTCCTCACCTAATCCCCTCCCAGATGATGCGGGCGTCCAAGTCCTCCACGTAAGCCTCTATGAATCCGCTGCTCGCCGACACGGTTATTAAGAAGTCGCTGATCACCCCAGAGCTTGCTGACAGTTCTAACACCACCTCATACATTTCTTCAACACTTTCCCGCCCGATGTATATAGCTCTAACCTCTACGCCCTCCAACTCGCCGATAAGCCGGGCTGCAGAAATCGCGTTCCTTAACCCTTTGAACAAGAGCCTAACGACAAACCCTCCAGTCATACCACTTGCTACTCGAGGCTTCTACATTCTATGACTAGGGGAGAGCCGCCGGCCTTTTTCACGAACCAGTTAACCTTTTCGGGCGGCGCATCTACAACCAGCTCGACCGAGATTTCGCCATCACCGGATTTTAGATAAAACTCCCTTAACAATAGCCTCCCCTGCTTCGCGAAGAGCAAAAGCTTCAACACGGCCTCGTAAGAGTTACTTAGCCGGACTAGTAGTCTTCTCCTCGACATATGAGCTGAACCCCGGTGGGAGGATAACGTCCGCAAGCCACTTTCCAGGCGGCACCATGGGGAATACTTTCTCTTCCTTGTCGATAGGCACGTCTATGACGAGGGCCTCATTATTTCTGATGGCTCTCCTAAGGGCGGTCTTCAACTCTTCATAGCTCTCAACGAAGACACCTTCAACCCCGAAAGCCTCAGAAAGTTTGACCAGGTTTGTTCTATCCTCGATATCGACATCCTTGAACCTCTTCTTGTAGAAGAGGTCCTGCCACTGCCTCACCATGCCTAGAGAGCGGTTGTCGAAGATTACAGTGATTACTGGGAGGTCGTATTCAACTATGGTTCCAAGCGTCTGACAACTCATCAGGAAGCTACCATCCCCATCCATGTTAAGCACGATTCTATCGGGGGCGGCAGCCTTGGCGCCCATAGCCGCGGGTAGACCGAAGCCCATTGTACCCAAGCCTGCGCTCGTGATGAATGTTCCGGGTTCCAAAACTTTGAAGAAGAGCTGGGACCACATCTGATGCTGCCCCACCCCTGTAGTCACTATAGCGCTCTTCGGCAGTTCATCCCTTATAGCCTTGACAACCTTCCAAGACGATAGCCTACTCCCATCAGCCTGGTTAAACATGTAATCGTCAAAACTGCGTCCAATCTCTTTGAGCCCCAATACCCATCCCGGATCCTTGGGCTTAATATCCAGCACTGAGAGGTTTTCAAGTATCTTTATGAGGGCTACTTTGGCGTCGCAGACAATACCTACGTCTGGAACAACATTCTTTCCAATCTCGCTACCATCTATGTCAATGTGGATTATTTTTCTGCCCTTCTTAAACTCTGTAGGCGGGCCGATGGCCCTGTCGGAGAGCCTAGTACCGACACACAATATGGCGTCAGCGTCTATGACGGCCAGATTAGACTCAAAGCGACCATGCATCCCAACCACCCCGAGGACATTTGGATGGTCTTCGACGAGGGCGGTTTTCCCAGGTGTAGTGGCGATCACAGCGGCATTGAGAAGCTCAGCGAGTTTCAGAGCCTCTCCTGTCGCGTCACTAAAGTAGGCCCCACCACCAAGCAGTATGCACACGCGCTGGGCAGCAGTGAGCAGCTCGGCAGCCCTCCTAAACTGGCCGTCATCGGGCTGTGGGGCGGGTTTGATGAACCTCTCCTCCACAGCGTCGTCAAGCTGCTCGTAATCCCCCACATCCTCTTGTTGAACATCCCTTGGGATGTCAATCAGGGCTGGCCCAGGCCGCCCACTCATGGCGCACTGATAAGCGTTAACGAATTCTTTCACAAGCTTCGACGATTCAAAAACCACTGTGGCGTATTTTACGTGAGGAAGTACCATACCGACTATGTCTGCCTCTTGGAAGGCGTCTGTACCCATGAAGGACCTCACTACTTGGCCTGTAATGGCTACGAGAGGCGCACTATCCATTGAGGCGTTTACGATGCCTGTTATCAAATTTGTCGCCCCTGGGCCAGAGGTTGCTAGGGCTATCCCGGGCCTCTTTTTGACTCGGGCATATCCCTCAGCTGCATGGGCGGCTTGCTGCTCATGCTTTACAAGCACGCTCCTGATATCGGAGTCGTATAGAGAGTCGTATAGTGGTAGGTTGGCGCCTCCAGGAATACCGAATACTATCTCAACACCCAGCTCTTCCATCTTCTTGACTAGGGCGTCGCTGGCCTTCATCTCCCCACCCCCCGTGACTGGGTTAGCAGGTATTGATTCACGGCGTTAGATACTGCGTTCAGTATTGTGTGGCTACTCGTCTTTCCTATCCCCCGCCCGATAACAGTGTTTCCATTAACTCTTATAATGACCTCGGCTTCGTAAGGGTGTCTATCCTCGTATGGTGACGCAAAGAGAGAGTAGTCGACGATTTTAATGTCTCCTAAAATGTTAGTAAACGCCTTCATCGAGGCATCTATCGCTGACTTAAGAGGCGTATCGCCAACCCCCTCGACGCGAAGCGTCTCCCCGTTAACTTCGAACTCGGCCACACACCTGTCGTCATGCTCGGTTGTAATCTGTTGAAAACCCCTTAAAACTACAGGCCTAACGATCCTTGACCCCACAATCTCGTTAACGATCTGCAGCAGCCCTTGATCGCTTAGCTTATGCCCTGAGTCGGCAATATTTTTCACCCTCTCTAAGACAGCCCTGACCTCGCCAGTCTCTAAGACAAAGCCATACTGTCTTAGAATCGTGTTGACCGAGTGCACTCCCGAGTGCTTGCCAATGACGATTCGCCTGTTCATACCCACCTGCTCAGGCATAATGGGCTCATACGTGGCGGGGTTATTGATCACCCCGTGTACATGAATACCACTCTCGTGCGAGAAGGCGTGTTCCCCGACGACAGCCTTGTTTTTCGGGATCGGTATTCCAGTAAGCCGCGCCACCAACCTCGAGACCCTTGAAATATTCTCATACCTTATCCCAGTCTCGACGCCGTAAAGGAATTTGAGGGCGACTGCTACTTCCTCGAGGCTCGTGTTTCCAGCCCTCTCACCAATCCCGTTAACGGTGACATGCACGATCTCCGCCCCGCCCTCGACGCCAGCCAGAGTATTAGCCGTAGCTAGCCCCATATCATCGTGACAGTGGACAGCGATAGGCAGGCCAGTTTCACGCCTAGCCCTACTGGCAAGCGATCTCATCACGTGTGGAACAGCGACACCGACCGTGTCAGGAATATCTAAACTATCAGCTCCCGCATCCCTTACGCACCGATACACTTCCATCAGAAATTCCGGATCACTTCTCGTCGCATCCTCTGCCGAGAAGTGGACTACAACACCTCGACTCTTTGCATATTCAACCGTTTCGACAGCCCTCTCAATTACCTGCTCCTTCGTCATGTCCAGCTTATACTTCATATGGAGTTCGGAGGTCGCTATGAACACGTGGACCCAGTCACAGCCCGCGTCAACTGCGGCATCAACATCCCTCTTCTCACACCTGCTCAGGGAGCAGATCTTGGAGCTCAGACCCAAGCCGCATATCCTTTCGATGGACTCATACTCGCCCTTCGAGACGATGGCGAACCCCGCCTCTATCACGTCAACCCCCAAATCAGACAACGCCTCAGCAATCATCACCTTCTCCTCAACGCGTAGCGCAACACCCGGCGTCTGCTCACCATCCCTCAGCGTAGTATCTAGGAAGAATACACGACTCGGAAGGTCGTATACCGCCTCCAAGAAACTCCTCCAGCTCATAGCCTACTCTCACCAGAGAAGGAGAATGCGAAGGGCCTGAGCAGAATTTCCAGTATGGTCGGCGACACGTAGGATGTCTGGAGCTAGTTCAAGGCCCCAAGCAATAACTACCACCCTTCGCCTGTGCCTAAACAAGGCCCTCTGTTAATATATAAACATTTGCGGAGCCGCATCTCCGAAACTGACTCGAAGCCATAGTCTACGACACATATCACTACTCCCTATGAATTGGTTTAGATAGATAGCAGATGATTTATAATGCGGCCCAGCAATCCATCTCCTGAGTTTGCGGTTACCGCAATATCGTGTAGAGGTTAAGACGTCTCAGAAGGCGCTCAAGATAGACCAAAACATTGTGGAGAATCTGAAAAAGTCTCTGAGCAGCAAGATGATAGCGAAGATGAAGAAGGAGTATGTGGAGTGCCCGGTAGCCGTCCAAGCCATACCATTCCTCATGTGCTACAACTGCGTATCGTTTATCAGGCGTGTGCGGGGGGTCGTGGACTGTGAGGGAAAAGAATTCAGAATAAAAACTCCATAAAACAAATTAAGAGATACATCCTGTACTCGCGGTCGGCTATTCTCTCTCTACGGTATCAGCGTTATGGGGCAATCGAGCCTAAGGCCTTTTCCAGCCCCTAAGAGCGGAAGGCCAAAGAACCGTTTACGTATCCCGCCATTGACCGACATGACCACCCTGTAAGGCTTTATGGCTTTAGCGACAGCCTCGATCCTCTCCTTCTTGTCTCCGAACTCTATCTGAACCTCGTAAGATACATTCATGGTCCTCAGCCTTTCAACGTATGGTTCGAGCACTGCCCTGCCTAGGTACTGGTAATAGAGGTAGTGTGGGGGGTCAGTAAACCTCTCAGAATTGACGAACTTGATAAATTCGTCAGGAACTCTGTTAACCTTCTTCAAAACCGTCATTACGACAAGCTCAGCACCGTCTTCAATGGCCATTTTTGCTGCGGCCTCCAAAACGTTAACATCTTTACCCGCCCCGTCAACATACACCAGTATCTTCCTATTACTTGCCGTTGTTAGCCCTTTTCCCTGCTCTATTGCTAGCATCCCTATCACCAACCCGTGTTTGGAGTTTTGCTGATTTAAATGTGTCGTATTAACGGGTTATGTGTATATATGTTGTAAATATCTTGGCTTATAGCCGTCCTGTTGTTGCCGCCACTAATTTATATAGCGGAATAACACTGTTATATAGAACCTAATGACAACAGAGCTAAGCTTCGACTACAGCAAGTACAACTTCAGAGACGAAGTAGAATACAAGCACATATTCCAACCAGGAATCTCGGAGCGGGTTGTTGAGGAGATTTCAAGGATTAAGGATGAGCCCGAGTGGATGACTGAGCTACGACTCAAGGCCTACAGATACTTCGTTGAGAGAAGCATGCCTACTTGGGGGGTGGACCTGAGCGGTCTTGACTTCAACAAGATCAGGTATTATGTGAGCCCGACTGACAGGAAGTTTAAGAGCTGGGAGGAAGTACCCGAATACATAAAGAGGACTTTTGACAGGCTGGGTATCCCGGAGGCTGAGAGAAAGTTTCTCGCAGGCGTGGGAGCACAGTATGACTCGGAGGTCGTTTACCACAATGTGAGGAGGGAGCTTGAGAAGCAGGGCGTCATCTTCTGCGACATGGATACGGCTCTGCGTGAGTATCCCTCAATAGTTAAGAGATACTTCGGGACGATCGTCCCCCCAAACGATAACAAGTTCGCAGCACTAAACACGGCCGTCTGGAGTGGAGGCAGCTTCGTCTATGTCCCCGAGGGCGTGCATGTAGAGTTTCCACTCCAAGCCTATTTCAGGATTAACGCCTCAAATGTCGGCCAGTTCGAGAGAACGTTAATAATAGCAGAGCCTGGGAGCAAGGTCCACTATATTGAGGGGTGCCTCCCCGGTCACGAGAAGGTCTCGACCGGTCATCTAATGGTAAGGATATCTGAGCTGAGGCCCGGCGACCTCGTGCTTAACGGGAGGGGGGAGGAGACGCTCGCGAGGGCCTTGAGGATAAGGGATTACGAGGGCGACCTCGTAACGATCAGGCCGGTCTCTCCGGCTAACTCCTTCCAGCTTACACCAGACCACCCTGTACTAGCGATCAAGAGGGGGGAGGTCACCGTGAGGAGGAAGAGTAGGAGAGACGGATGGCTCCCCGAGGCATCCACCAGCAGGCTGTCGAGTACGCCCCCTCGCTACGTACCAGCGGGAGAGCTCAGGAAGGGGGACTTCTTGGTGTTCCCCATCAGCAGGGAGGTCCGTGACGATCCGACCTACACCCCGGAACTCCTACGCCTCCTAGGGTACTATCTGGCGGAGGGGTCGGTGTTCGTTCATGAGAAGCTCAACTCACCCGTCATCGAGTTCTCTTTAGGAGCAAAGGAGGTCGGGCTCGCCGAGGAAATAAAACGGCTTATCGTGAAGGTTACAGGGAGGGAACCCTCGATCGTTAGGGACAGGAAGAAGAACGGGTTAGTAGTCGTCAGCTACTCTAAGGAGCTAATGGACGTCTGCGTGAGGTCCTGTGGTAAGGACGCGGCGACTAAGAGGCTGAGCAGGGACATCATGTTGCTACCTCCTGAGAAGCAGAAAGTCCTGCTAGAGGCTTACTTTAAGGGTGACGGGAGCGTCTATAAGAAGGGTAGGCTCATGGTCAGAGCCTCGACCGTCTCAGAGGTGCTCGCTTACCAGCTCCAGGAGCTCCTCGCCAGGCAGGGGATCTTTGCGAGCATATACGAGAGGGGGGGCTCAGAAGATGTCATAGACGGGAGGAGGATACGCAGAAGGAAGCAATACGTTATTTACTACTCGCCGAGGAAGAGGTGGCGCGTCGTGAGAATGGTAGACGGTTGCTTCTTGGTCCCCATAAGATCTGTGGAGAAGAAGCCCTTTAAGGGTAAGGTTTACAACATAGAGGTTGTTGACGCCTCGCAGTCATACTTAGTCAAGGGCTTTGTAGTACATAACTGTACCGCTCCAATCTACAGCTCTGAGAGCCTACACTCGGCTGTTGTGGAGATTATCGCTATGAAGGGGGCATATGTCAGGTATACAACGCTCCAGAACTGGAGCACAGATGTTTACAACCTCGTGACGAAGAGGGCCTTCGCGTATGAAAACGCTGTGGTCGAGTGGGTTGACGCTAATATTGGTAGTAAGGCCACGATGAAGTATCCGAGTGTCTATCTACTTGGCCGCGGAGCGAGGGCTGAGATCCTCTCGGTCGCTTTTGCTGGTAGGGGTCAGCACCAAGATACCGGTGCTAAGGCGGTTCACCTCGCGCCGGACACCACCAGCCGGATAACGTCAAAGTCTGTATGCAAAGATGGGGGTAGGACATCGTATAGGGGTTTGCTGCATGTGGCGAAGGGTGCTAAACGCGTGAAGTCCAGCGTTAGATGCGACGCACTTATACTCGATGACAGGTCCAGAACGGACACCTACCCTTACAACGAGATCCATGAGGATGACGCTACGGTTACACATGAGGCCACTGTTGGCAAGATAGGTGAGGATCAGATCTTCTACCTGATGAGCAGGGGGATCCCTGAACAGGACGCTCTAAACATGATTGTGCTCGGATTTCTGGAGAGCTTTACGAAAACGCTCCCCATGGAATATGCAATAGAGTTTAACAGGCTAATAGAGCTTGAGATGAGCGGAAGCGTAGGCTAGGCCCTACTTCACAGCCTCTGGGCCCCGTTCACCTGTCCTAATTCGTATGGCCTCCTCGACGTGCGTGATGAAGATTTTTCCATCACCTATCTCACCGGTTGAGGCTGCTGACTGTATTATCTCTGCAACCCTGTGGGCCTGGTCGTCTTCAACCACTATCTCTATCTTTAGCTTAGGCAGCAGGTCAATCTTGTAGACGTTTCCCCTTATCTTCCATGAGAAGCTGTCCTGCCTTCCACGCCCCCTCACGTCGTAGACTGTGAGCCCGTGGAATCCTTCCTTCTCCAGCGACCGTTTTACCTCTTCAAGGAGTTCAGGCCTTATAACAGCATGCACCATCTTCATCCAATCATCACCCCCTCACACAACCGCGTATTCACCGTGTTGTGTTATGTCCAGTCCTATCATCTCCTCCATCGGCTTAACCCTCAGCCCTACCAGCTTATCCACCAGCTTGACTATGATGAATGTCATGACTCCAGCGTAGGTCCAAGTTGCGGCGACCCCTATCAGCTGCACTCCCAGTAGTGAGGGGTTACCTAGTAGGAGACCATTGGTTCCCGCAGGGTTTATCGACGCGTCAGCGAATATTCCTGTCGCTATAGACCCCCAGGTCCCCCCGATACCATGGACACCCCAGACATCGAGTGAGTCGTCAACGCCAAGCATCGCCCTCAAATTCACGCCCATATAGCACAGGATGCCGGCTACACCGCCTATCACGAGCGCCGCCTGCGGCCCAACAAATCCTGAGGCTGGCGTTATGGCTACTAGGCCTGCCACAGCCCCGCTCGCAGCTCCAATACTGCTGGGCTTGCCCTTATGTATCCAGCCGGCCATCATCCAGGTAAGAGCTGCTGCTGAGGCTGCTAGGTGTGTGACCATAAAAGCGTTTGAGGCGAGACCCCCTGAGGCCAGCGCACTTCCTCCATTGAATCCAAACCAGCCAAACCATAGAAGCCCCGCGCCCAATATAACAAGTGTGGGACTGCTTGGCTCCATCGCGAAGCTGCCATAGCCTATACGCCTTCCTATCACTATTGCTGCCACAAGGGCTGAGACTCCAGAGCTTATGTGGACTACCGTTCCACCAGCGAAGTCGAGGGCGCCTAAACTCCTCAGCCAGCCCCCAACCCCCCAGACCCAGTGGGCTATGGGTGCGTAAACTAGTGTCGACCAAAGGGCGAGGAATAGTAGGAATGGGCCGAATCTGACACGTTCAGCGAATGCGCCGACGATTAGTGCTGGCGTGATTATGGCGAACATTGCTTGGAACAGCATATATGTTGAGTGGGGGATAGTGGCTGCGTAGTCCGGGTTAGGCTCACCTCCAACTCCGGAGAGGCCAAGCCACTCGAGACCTCCTATAAATCCTCCGCGGCTGGGGCCGAAGGCGAGGCTATACCCCCAGAGCGCCCAGATAACGGAGATTGTAGCCACGGCTATAAAGCACTGCATCAGGACAGCCACGACGTTCTTCCTCCTCGAGAGCCCGGCATAAAAGAAGCCGAGCCCCGGCGTCATCAGCATGACTAGGGCAGCAGAGACCAATACCCATGCGGTATCACCTGTGTCCACCATGCTAACTCACTTAAGTATAACGGCTCGCCGTACATCCATATAAATATGTCGTCACATGTTCGCCAAAAAAGGGATTATTTGTAAAAAATGTCAAAAAATATAGATTTTTTCATCAATACAATATTTAGTAAGTCGAGTGGAATATGGCAAATAGAAAAAAGAGGAGGCTATGTTGTATTCTACGCAGTCGCTGCCGCCTTTGGACGCCTTATTACCGAGACCACTGAGAGGACTATGGCGATTACTGCTAGGGCCATCACTATCTGGGCTATTGTCAGCGTGCTCTGAGCTATTGCTTGGAGGTTCCTTATATCGTTAGTAAGGGTGTTTGTGGCCGCATCCACCCTCGCCCTCACATCCTCCACACTACTCCTCACCTCGCTCCTTATGTTATCAGCCGTTCTGTCTAATTTGCTGTCCACGTTAGATACGGCAGTACCGAGTCCGGAGATGGCTTTTGCGAGATCTTCTGATACAGTCCTGAGCCTGTCTGTTAGCTCCTTTGAGACCGCTTCGATCTCCCGCTCTACAGGCGCTAGGCTTAGGACATCGAAGAAGTCCCTTGAAACTGAGATCGTCGCTGCGTCCTCGCTATAGGTGGCGACTACAAGCTCGTAGAGGGCACCAGGTGTGAGCTTCGAAGTGAAGTCTGGAGATAGGCGGATGAGCATCCTCTTAGGGGTCACGGACTCCGAGTCACCTACAGCCAGTATCTGACCTGTCGCCACATCGCGTATGAGGTATCTAGACTTTAACAGGCCCTCGCCCGCAGCGTCGATCAGGAACTGGGCGGAGGCACCCGGTACTACGGTACTTTTACCGATCCTGAGTATCTGGACTGGTGTGATGAATGGATAGAAGTTATCTCCAGGCTTGAATGGGTAGGTGGGGTCTCTGAAGGCCTTTAGAACAGAGGTCTGGGCGGCTGAGTCAAAGGTGTCGAGGTAGAATGGCCCGTTGCTTATCCACATGTGTCTGTGCTTATTCCCCCAGTCTATTGCTGCGGAATACCTCTCCTGAGCACCAGCTGCTGTCTCGAAGACCCTATCGCCCATAGTGAAGTAGCTCTCGGGGAAGAATCCCTCAGACCTCATTTTCTCGAGCTCCGCCACCACGTCTGCAGCATGCTCTGCGAGGACTAGACTTAACCAGCTAACTCCCCTAGCTCTTGAGGAGGCACCACCGTAAGCGTACTTCTTCTCGACATAGTTGAGCCTGTCACTCGCCGCGATTACCTCCCAAGGCACCATGAGTGCCGGCCAGAGTTCAGCGAACTGCGCGATGTATGCATTGTCGAAGAACCAGTAATCTATATAAACCTCCACGCGGTTGTCGGGCGGTATCCTTATGCCCTTAACAGTTTTTAGCGACTCAGACAGCGTCCCCGAGATGGCAGGCTCAAGAGCCGATTTCTCCTTGTCGAAGGCTACCTCAAAGCGTGTCGCCACGTGGTAGAGTAGGTCTGCAAGCGATATCTGTATGCCGTGGTGCCATTTACTCTGCAAGAACCGCGAATAGTCGAAAGTCACTACACTCTTCGCAGTAGCACCGCCAGCGGAGACCCACCTATCATTCTCAGCATCCCAGATGTAGGCGTCCGCTGGAACATTGATCGAGCCTTTAGGCCCGGCCGTCCTAACCTCCCAGCTGGAACGGAAGGGAATCGGTATGCCAGTATACGGGTGAATCCAGGTACTTGGATCTGATGTAAGATAGGCTTGGTCAACTGAGTATACGTCAACGAAACCGCCCACCAGCGCGACTTGCATGGGGTTCCAAGTTGTTCTTGTCGTCCAAACCCAGAGGTGTCCAAGCGTTAGGTCGGGCTTTCCGCTGATATAGGCGTTTCTCCAGACGAGTAGCGACCGGAGTCCAGCGCCGATGTCTTGGCTTATTCCTGTGAGATCCTCTCTAGCGATATAAGAATCTAGCCTAGTTGCCACCCATAGCCTGACTGAGTCCTGCAGCGCCAGCTCTAGGACCCTCTTCATCATCCTGTCCCTCTCTTCTTTGGAGGCGAACTCGCCTCTAAACAGCTTCTGCGTGAGATCATCGAGTTCAGCGTTCTTATACTGCCACCAACCCTCCACTGCCCAGCCAGGCATATTACCCTCCCAAGGCGCCGTAAGTGAACCAGGGTCACTATCATACTTCA
>JAVYLC010000003.1:50407-58127 GCA_038741355.1 Nitrososphaerota archaeon | reverse complement strand
TATTCCGTGAGAGAAAGAGGCTGAGGCTTGAGATAATCAGGGGCGAGGGACTAGATGCAGAGTTGTTGGAGCGGGGATCTATTGAGGCCTATTTCTCTGAGGAGCTCTTCAGACTCGAGTCCCGGGTGGTCTCAGAGGAGGCTGCTAGGCTGGGATACCGGGTCCAGATCCTTGACGGCGAGAAGTGCAGGGAGATGGAGCCCTTACTAAGGGAGGGCGTCGCAGGCGGGCTATACTATCTCGACGACGCATGGGTAAACCCCTCCAAGACGCTGAACTCCTTCATATCAGCCCTCCAGCAGCTAGGTGTGAGGATAGCATGGGAAAGGGTCAGAAGTGTTGGAGAGGAGGGAGATGGCGTGAGGGTCGAGGCGGAGGGTGGTGTGCTGAGGGCGGGGTACGTAGTTTTAGCAGCAGGGGCTTGGACCAGAAGCCTGCTCAGGAGCTTTGGGGCTAAAATACCCCTTATTGCTGGTCGGGGATATCTCGCAGTCTCAGAACCGGTTAAAGAGAGGCTGGCTAGGCCACTCTCCTACGCTGACGAGAAGATAATTATTGGCCAGACATTAGACGGCAATCTACGGCTCACAAGCTATTTCGAACTCAACAGCCCAGACGCACCTCTTGACCGGTCCAAGATAATCCAGATGGTGAGAAAAGTGAAAGAGTCCCTCAAGCTCGAGGGTGAACTGCGAATAGTTGATGAATGGGTAGGCTCAAGGCCATGTATACCCGATGGGCTTCCGGTGGTCGGGAGGATTGGTGATAAGGGTCGCGTGCTAGTGGCTACGGGTCTCTGCAGACTCGGTCTCACACTAAGCCCAACAACTGCTATGCTCGTCGAGGATATCATAACTGGGCGTGAAAACCCTCTACTACAACACTTCTCGCCGTTAAGATTCTTATAAAAGACCAGAGAGCTTTTGAATCCAAGCTAGGGTTTTTAACCTTTACACGCGGCGTCAAACGAGATATATATGCCATGTTCTGTCCCAGAGAACACGAAGCTAGGTTTTCAAAAATAGCTTATATCCCGCGCTCCAAATACTAATGATGGCTCTTGCCTAGGCGCCATGAATTACTGGTCATGTCGCTTGCAGTAATTCTAGCTTTATTATTTATCCTCTTTAACTCGCCACCCCTATCACTCTCATCATCCAGTGCCGTATCCTATGTCTCAAACATAGCCTCTCCAGTTGAGAGTGGAATCACAGTAAAAGTCAAAGTAACACACCAGATAGGAAATGAGACTCCTAAGCCGCCAATTACCGGGCTGGTTTTCGTCGTCTTAGGAGGGAACATCGCAGACCTAGACGCGAAGGGCGAGGCAATTTTCAGCTTATCTCCAGGGAACTATAGCCTCATAGTCTCGTGGCGTGACGGAATACTCTATCCATTCAGAACGATCGTGAGGGTTGAGAAGCCGCTATTGATCCTAGTCTCATTTAGGGAAGAGAGGCTGATTCCCGACTCTCTACTATTGATGGTAAACTACACTACAGACTCTAGCAAGGTTGAAATGCAGTATATGCCGCCTTCAGACAAGACTATATACGCTTCAACCCCAATCATAACCACTATAGATCAAATGGGTAGAAAACTTGTCTATCCTACGCACGAAGCTGTGGCATGGCACATAACTCCACGCCCCTACTACATCAGTCTACAACCATCGGCCGGCTACATCCTGTACGACGTAGTAATACCTGTCCTCTCAAGCGCAAACATCATAGTTCCGTGGAGCATTTTATCAGTGGTTAGTGACGAGACATTTATCCCCATCCAGATCACCAACGCGACTATAGTTGAAGGAGATATAGAATGGAGCTCGACATAATCTATAATCCTATATTCTGGTTGATGCTCAATATTCTTGTGGCGTTCGGGATATTGAAGTTAAGAAGAACCCTGAGCGCCTCCTCAAAGTCTGGTGTGGATGAGTTTGTTGAGGGCCCATTTTGGAGGCTTGAGAGGGCTCTGGGCATGGAAGTAACCGGCGAGAGGCAAAAAGAATATCTAAAAAACTGTATCAATATCTTTCTTCAGCTATTAGACGAGCGTAAATTGTTGGAGGTTAAGCCATCCTCTACAGTTAGGGAACTCCTCCAAGCCATTAATACGAGGGAGGCGTTGGAGTTGGTGGAGCTTTACGAAGCCGCCCGCTTCGGCCAGCATATACTTAGCGATGAGGAATTGAGAGTTTTTAAGACGAGTCTTAGGCTCCTCGCGCGGAGTGTTATCCACTAAACTCCCTAACTATTCCGTCTAACATTTTCATCGCTTTTCGTGGGGTGGGGCCGAGCGGTCCGCCGAGAACTAAGCCATCCAAACCTATTGACGAGATCTCTTCAAGCCTAGATCTCACATAGCTCGGAGTACCGGCGATCGAGAACAACTCCACCGCTTCGTCAGGAACTACTCTATGAATCTCTAGCCACATCCTAGCCTGAACCATAGACCTTATCTCTCTAAGAGTTTCCTCACTTATTCGCATCTCCTCCACCATCTCTGGTGACAGGCCTTGCATGACCACACCTACATATGGTTTCACAGTCTTGCGGGCCTTCTCAGGGTCTTCGTGGACAGAGACAAGAACCTCAAGCTCTATTGAGAACTCCCCACGGCTGCGCCCCGCCTCTTCCAAGGTCTTCCTGACAAGGCTTAGAGGCCTCTCAGGGTTTGGGAGCCAAGAAGTGTTGATTAGAACTCCATCCCCCAGCTCGGCTGCTAGTTGAAGCATCTTTGGACCCTGAGCTGCGACATAAATCGGGGAGAATCCCCAAGCCTTAAAGTCTAAGCCTAGGTCCCCACCGTGTCTCCTCTCGCTGAGAAGTCCTCTAACAGTCCTCACAGCCCACCGCACCCTCTCCACGGGCTTCTCCTGAACAATCCCCAGACTATCGAGAATGTTCTTATCACCCGCCCCAATGCCTATCGAGATCCTGCCTGGCGCCACTTCAGATAGCGAGGCAGCCATCTGCGCCATCGATACTGGGTGATAAATGTAGGGGCTCATGATGCCTAGACCGATTCGCGCTCTCTTAGTCACCATGCATATGGCCGTTGCCGCTACGGCTATGTTCCGGTTATAGTAGTGGTCGCTGAGCCATATGGTGTGGAACGAGAGCGTGTCTGCGAGGTGGGCGTATATCTGGAGGCGCCAGATAGGATCCTTAGGCGGAATCTCGATAGAATACTTCATGTCTCACGTATGAGTCCGTGTCTCTTAAGCACCTTTAAAGTCTTCTCAGGCTCAGCCCTCAAGCTCAAATCTACAAGCATGTAAACCGCATCCGGCGAATCAAGTTCTCCTGAGACAAATTGCCTAACAATCTCTCCACCCATCTCAGGAGAGACCACCGAATAGTTATAAGTCGTCAATAAAATATCGAGTAAGTCCTCAGCCAAAATGCTCCTTGACTGTAGCGACCTCAGCCATGATTTGAGGTCATCCAAGTTCATGACCGCCCAACCCAAATATATAGAACATCCTAAACCACCTATTATGAATTGTTGGGATATGTTAGTCCACGGGCCCGATGTAGGGGGCACATATCTCACGGCTCAATCATCCTCGGAAGCACGGAGATTGGCGAAGAGTCTTACATTGACTTCAACACGGTGATTGGATATCCTTCTAGAGAGAAGCTGCTGCGGGGGCGGCCTTCATCGATTAACCAGCTCGACACGTTGAGCTCTGGTGCTAGAATTGGTGCGGGATGCGTGATACGATCTGGTTGCGTGATATACGAAGATGTAGAGTTGTTGGACGGTGTGGAGCTGGGGCACAATGTCTTAGTTAGGAAAGGGTCAAGGGTGGGTCGCGCTGTGAGGATAGGGAGTGGAAGCCAGCTGGACGGCGAAGTAGTAATCGGAGATGACACCAACATCCAATCAATGGTCTATCTTCCACATCTCACAAGAGTTGGCAGAAAAGTCTTCATAGGCCCCCTCGTCTGTGTCACCAATGACCGCTACCCACCTAGCAGAAAACTAACAGGCGTAACAATAGAGGATGAAGCTGTAATAGGTGCAGGCGTGCTCATACTGGCAGGTGTGACGATTGGCTCAAGAGCGGTTGTCGCGGCCGGCTCAATAGTTGTGAGGGACGTTGAGCCTAGCCAACTAGTCATGGGCTCGCCGGCTAGGCCTATCTCAAACAGGGAAATGTTCGAGAAGAAGAAAAAGAGCCACGAGTCTGGCTAAATCCGATTAACATTTATATCCCCCCAGAATCCTAAATCAGGCGGAGGGTTTAGGAGAGTAATAATGGCGGAGATATGCCCCACCTGCGGGCTCCCCAAGAATCTCTGTGTGTGCCAAACTATTGACTATGAGCAACAGCGTGTCAAGATAAAATTAGAGACCAAGAAGTGGAACAAGACAATGACGGTCATTGAGGGTCTCAATTCAAGCAACATCGATATCGACGAGGTCGCCTCTATCCTCAAGGCGAGATGCGCCTGTGGAGGGGCTGTGAAGAATGGGGTAATAATGTTGCAGGGAGACCAGCGCGATAAGGTGCTGAAGATTCTAGTAGAGTTTGGTTTACCGCCTGAGAACCTCGAGATAATCTAGCTGGACGCCACGCCCTCAAGCTTCTTATTTATCAGAGATACTATCTCCTCCTTTCTAAGACCCTCTGTGACGATATCTAGCTTCCTCGCCGCCTCAATAAGCTGCCTATCAGCCATATCAGCTACCTCCACACCGGGCTTGATAAACTCCCTAACATATCTATGCGCCTCCATCCGCGTCTTCTGGATTTCATTCATGAATCTCCCGATAGCCCTCGCTATTTCCGGAATCTTTTCCGGATTCCAAAGAATCATAACTAAGACTATACTTAAAACCATCACCCACTCAATTCCCTCGATAGGCAATGTGCCTCGATAAGCATGGAAGACCGGAAATATAACAATTTTTGAGGCCATACCATACCTCATACTTTCACCGAGGTGTCTCAAAGCTTATACGCGGGTGGATATTCAGTCTGTTAGTTAGTGTATGGTTGGTAACCGCCCCATACAGCTGATGTTAGACCAGAGTTATCTTGGAGGATTCCTTTTTGAGGTGGGTTGGAGGCTGGGAGTAATAACTGGGAGCTAAATGCTCCCTCCACAAACCCTACAGCCCCTCCTAGTCCCGGGAAGAGGGCCGCCAGGAATGGGACAGGGGAGGATGGGGTGAAGAAAACTCGTCGACTAACATTGGAGGAGAGGACTAGGCTCATGGGCGTATTGAGGACTGGGGTTGAGAGGGGCTACGGATACATACGGATCTGGAGGATGTCGTATCCCTCTAATCTGTTCTACCTTCCAATGACTTTTATCCTTTACTTCACCTATTAAAAAATCGGTGGGAGGATGCCTCCCTTCAGTTAGAGTTTAGGTGGAAACTATACTGCTTGTGCTGTGCTTTCTAGTGCCTCCTTTAGGCCCTTGAACCTGTTCCTGACCGTTACTTCTGTGACGCCTGCTGCGCGGGCAATGTCCTTCTGGGTTATGTTCTGCATCGTTTCTTGGCATGCCATGTAGAGAGCAGCAGCGGCTATGCCCACTGGATCCTTTCCCACTGTTGCGCCTCTGGATGCGGCCTTGTTTAGAAGGTTTAGCGCCTCCTGTACTGTCCGCTCATCCAGCCCAACCCTAGAAGCGATCTTCCTGACATACAGGCTAGGCTCCACTACAGGTATCTTGATGTTCAGGTTCTTGACCAGGAGTCTGTAGCCTTGTGCAATCGTTTTTCTCTTCACTAGCGGATAGACGCGCTCAAACTCTCTCAGGTCCCTCGGCATCCCGCTCATCCTGCAGGCAGCGTAGGTAGCGGCCGCGACTATGCTCCTGATAGATCTGCCCCTGACCAGTCCTGCCTTCAGAGCCTTTCTGTAGATCGACATGGCCATCTCTGCTACTGACTGAGGTATGTGGAGCTTGTCGACATAGATTTCAAGGACGTTTGCCGCCTGTTGGAGGTTCCTGTTCTCAGAGGCGTTCACCTGGGATGTCTGGTCGAGCTTCTTCAGCCTGAGCATCTTCTCCCTCATCTCTTTGGGGAGGCGCCTACCACCTGCGTCCTCGCCGATCCTGTTAATCACAGTCGAAAGGCCGTGGTCTCTATACATTATGGAGAGAGGGGCTCCAGTTCTAGCCCTGCTTTGCTGATCATCATCAAGACTTCTCCACTCAGGTCCTCTGTCAACATCCTTCGCTAGGAGAACGTATCCACAGTCGCCGCAGCTTATCTCACCGGTCCTAGAATCAGTAATTATGTTGTCGCTGCCACACTCAGGGCAGATGTAGCCCTCTACACGCCTATTAGGAAGTGCCATACACACCTCCCTCCTGAGGATTGTTTCCGGTGAAAAGCTTTAAACCCCTTCACCTCATCAGATATAACCTTTTACCGATTAATATATCTTATGTATATCCGCGGCCCAAGACAATATACAGGTATATACTGCCGGAATCCAGACTAAAATGCAGCATCACCCAGCCCACCAGAGAGGCCAATACCTTTAAAAACAAAACAGGTTTTAATCTCACCGCCGACTAAGCGTCCCCGAGGGTTAGATTATCTTTGAGGCCAATCCATGTCGCTGTGGCTTCTGTTGTAGTTGTAGTGGTCGTCGTTGTTGCTGTCATGTTGTTGTGGGGGCAACTTATCGGAGTTGCGGGTCAGCCCCCCGGAAAGACGTATACGATCAGGAGCATGAAGGGCTCCTATCTTCCACCTGAAGGGTGGAAAGTAGGGGATCCTCCAATAATTGACGACAAGTATTACAGTCCTGCCAGGCTCTCGATAAGGGTTGGCGATGTGGTAGTCTACGTCAATGAAGACGAGGTCCCCCACACCTTCACTGCAAGCGAGGTTCCTAGTGGCGCAAGCAAGTTCGACTCGGGCGCCGTGAACCCAGGCGACAGTTATCGCTACACCTTCAGGGTCCCAGGCACCTACAAATACTTCTGCATGCTCCACCCCCATAAAGGTGGAATAATAGAGGTCTCCTCTTGAACTTAATCAGGCTGGGTTGAGAGGTTAGGGTTGTGAGGATAGTGACTCTTCTGACGGATTTCGGAGTCTCCGACCCCTACGTGGCTGAGACTAAGGGTGTAATCTTATCTAGGTGTAGGGCCGTGGAGATAGTGGATATAACCCACCAGGTGGAGCCCTTCAACATCAGGCAGGGCGCATTCTTACTTCTCCTATCCTTCAAGTTCTTTCCGCCTGGGACGATACACGTCGCCGTCGTCGATCCGGGTGTAGGTACTGAGAGGCGCGGGTTAGTTCTAAGGACGCATAACTACTGGTTCGTGGGGCCTGACAACGGCCTCCTATACCCCGCGGCTTTGAGCGATGGGATTAAGAAGTGCTTCGAGATCTTGCTGGAAAAATATCCTAGGATTGGTGGACACACGTTTCATGCGCGCGACGTGTTCGGCCCTGTTGCCGGTGAACTGGCCGCCGGCCTACATCCTGCCCTCAGGGAAATCGATGTCCAATCGATCGTAAAGCTTGAGCTAGCCACTGCGAGATTTGCGGGAGGTAGCGTTGAGGCGGAGGTTCTCCATGTAGACAGATTCGGGAACGCTATACTGAACATCGACTCGTGCGGCGTATCTGAGGGATTGGAATACGGCTGTGAGGCGGTGGTGGAGTACGGTGGGAGGGTATACCGTGCACGGTATGTAAAGTCTTACGGGGATATGCCTTCAGGCTC
>JAVYLC010000003.1:47471-50310 GCA_038741355.1 Nitrososphaerota archaeon | reverse complement strand
CTATACTGAACATCGACTCGTGCGGCGTATCTGAGGGATTGGAATACGGCTGTGAGGCGGTGGTGGAGTACGGTGGGAGGGTATACCGTGCACGGTATGTAAAGTCTTACGGGGATATGCCTTCAGGCTCACTCCTAGTCACATTCGGTGGGACGGGGCTGATGGAGTTAGCGGTGAGTAGGGGAAGCGCCTCCGCTCTACTTGGGATTAGACCGGGTGACAGGGTGAGAATCCGGCTTCAATAGGCCGCTAATGCGCTTAGAGGGGCATTGAGGGTAAGGAAAGCACATGCTAGTCGGATGCGGTAACGCCGGCATAGCCGGGCTTACAGGAGAAGAGAGAGCATTTTTGGAAAAGCATCTACATCGACCCATTTAAGTTTTTCATAGAAGTTTAGGATTTTTTCAGACAAAGCCTTCACAAGGGCTGAAACACCTCTCCCGTGAAGCCGGAGAATAGGCCCCAGCAACTCGACCAGCTGTCGTTCACCTGTTTTGACGTCTCGACATAGTTTTCCGCCGATTATTTGTCCGGTTTTTCATCCAGCCTCTCGACCGCTTCCTCCAGCTTCGTCACGTTTATGCGAAGACCTTCAGAGCTGCGCGAATCTGCTCCACATGCCAGCTACTCTCCCACGTTATTATATTTTATTCTTTCTGGGTATGCAGCAGTCTCTGGGTAGATAGATTTTTTGTGTATGCTCTGTTTGTGGAAGGTAGTCCTCCCCTCATCCTGAGCATGTTTAGGCATGCGGTTACATCTCTGTCATTCTCATATGCACACTTGCACTTAACGAGCCCATGGCCATTCGGTGCTAGACTACCGCCAGACGTTGGGCGTAGGCTTGAAGTCTCTTTCGGGTTGACGTAGATGACTGGTAAGCCTTCAAGGTTAGCCTTATACTCGATGAAGGATTGCAGCCTTCTAAAGTTCCGTGAGTGCAGTCTGCGGTTGAGGTTTTTGGAGTGGTTAATTCTCCTACTAATTCCTTTGAGGTTCTCCATGATTGTCCCCATGCCATGTTGCTTTGCGAAGTCTTCAATTCTCCTAGCTATAACTCTACGTCTTCTTCTATCGGAGTACTTTCTGAGTAGTCTTGGGCTTATGTTTCTTCAGCATTTGAACCCCTCTGATGATGTTGAAGTATGTGGTATTGGTGGTCCTCAAGCTGCTTATAACCCTCAAGATGTGTGGATTGGAGGAAACGGCTTAGAATATCAGTTAAGCCTAGAAAACTCATATACATAGGGTTGAGGTATGGTGAGTATCAGAAGAGCTCATAGATGCTTGGAAGGATGGGGGCTTAGTCCTCGGCGTCCGCCTCGTAGACAAATGGGACGCCGAGCCCCGTCGCCCCCGAAAGCCCTCCATGAACCTCTAACATTAGAGGTGAGAGGGAAGGGATGAAGGTCTATGAATCCCACAACGGTAGACGTATATGGTTAAACCCTTTCCCCTAACCATGCTAATCGTCGTGACCTCTCTTTTCAAAGCCGCGTACAGTCAGGAGAAAATAGGTCCTCTAAGGGATAACGGTGACGGTATCCCCACGCATGCAGCTTTCAAAACCATGTCTGAGGCTTGCCTGCCTGTGGTTAGGGGGACATATTTTGAGAAATCGACGTTCTTCAATACATCTTACCTATTGCCGAGGATTTTCCCTTCAATGTCGGAGTAAACCGGGGCTGTGTTGACCGAGACCGTGTGCTTGGACAGTCTTCCAAACTCTGTTACGATGGAGCGGAGCCGTTCTAACGAAATCCTGAAATCTGAAGAAACCTTCGGCTTGTGGAGGCTATCTACAGCAAGCCATCAATCTGCTCCAGCCTGTTAACAATGCCGTGTCCGAGGAGATGGCCTATCACCATTTCTCTAAGCTCGTGGGGTGTGGAGATAACCGTGACAAAATGTCTGTCATCGGTTTAGATGTTTACGGAAAACTCTAAAGTGACATGGTCTTTAACAACGTTTCCATCATACCTGACTCCTCTAACAATAGTGGATATGCCGGTCGTTTATCATCTACTAAACATTTGGCCAAACGCCTTAAAACATTTTAAGATGCGATTAGATGATTGCCGAGGTCTCAGCAGCCGCTGTACGATTGTATAGTGTAAGGACTGTCAGAGGTCTTGCCTGTTGAATAAAATGACGGCCGCCGCTAGGCAGGATGCTGTCCATGCAAACATGCTTATGGTGAAGGCCACGGTTACCATGCTGCCTAATGCGCGTGTTATGTAAAGTCCTGTTGGCCCAAGGAGAAGTAGCGAAGGGTCTAGAGCTTGTATCATCAGTACCCTCGCCGACTCCACGGGGTTGAGGATTAAAAGGTTTAGTATGTCGGCTACTTTAAGGTCAGCTATCAGGGTTACTCCGATCACCAGAAGGTCGTATATCACCACAAGCGTAAGCCATGTCAACAAAACCGTGGCGAGCGCTTCAAACCTCGTCCTAGACAGTATGGATATCAGGAGGCCGATGGCGGAAAGAGTTGATGCCGTCAGGAGTGAGATGAGCATTATCTGTAGGAAAACTACTATGTCGCCCGACGAGAGGACAAGCCATAGATACCATGCAGCCAAGCCGTAGCCGAGAAGAGTGCTCAGAAAGATTGAAAGAGTTATCCCTAGATATCTGCTTACAGCAACCTCTGTTTTTGAAACAGGCTGGGCCAGCAACATCTCCAGCGTGTTTTTCTCCCTCTCGCTTACCAGCGAGAGACCGGCCAAGGAAAGCGACATCAAAGGCACCATGTAGAGTGTGAGGTTCACAAGAGCGGCTGAAACACGCCCGAAGGCCTTAAGCCCCAGATAGCTGAGCCCCAGCACGCTATAGTATG
>JAVYLC010000003.1:44448-47375 GCA_038741355.1 Nitrososphaerota archaeon | reverse complement strand
AGGATAGGCTTAGCCCTAGGACTGCGTATATAATGGCGTAAATTATCAGCCACCTGTTTCTCAGCGATTCCTGTATCTCCCTTGTCAAAAGTGTTTTAAACTCTCTAGACACCATCTTCCGTCAGCCTCATCACAAGCTCGTCCACGCTCGGCTCTTCGATTATGGCTCCGCGAATGTTTATGTTTTGTTTGACGAGGGATGTTAGGGTTGTGTAGAGGTCTTCAGACGTGAGCGTCAGCCAGCCGGCTGAGACTGCTTCAGCCCTCAACCCAAGAGCCTCCAAGTTTTTCATGTCGGCTCTCAGGTGTATCCTGTAGGTCAGGCTCATCGCCGAAGGGAGTTCATAAGATTTCATGGCACGTATAAGCTTTCCACGGTTCAACACCAGTATGTCGTCGGCCAGCGTTAAGACTCCGCTGACGGTGTGGGTGCTTAGCAGTATTGTTTTACCCTGCTGCTTAAGCGTCTTCAAAATGTTTATGAGCTCAAGCCTTCCCCTTGCGTCCAGGTTGCTGAAGGGCTCATCCATTGCTAGGATGGGAGGGTTGCCCATCAGGGCTAGGAGTAAGCCTAGCTTCTGCTTCATTCCTCCAGACAGCTCCCCAACCATGACCTCGGCTTTCTCCTTCAAACCGAATTTTTCTAGCTCATCCATCGTTACGGAGACGTTTCTGAGGTCGGAGAAGAAGTCCAGCACCTGCGTGAGGGTTAGGTCGTTGTAAAGGTTTATGCTCTGGGGGATGTAGCCGACTAGCCGCCGGACATATTTGCCGTGGCGCTTGACGTCAAGATCGTAAACCTTCAGCTCCCCGTCAAACCTTAATAGACCTAGCAGACATCTTAGAAACGTGGTTTTTCCAGCTCCGTTGGGTCCTAGGAGGAGGGTGAAGCTTCCCTCAAGTATCTCGAGGCTTAGGTTGTCCAGGGCTAGCAAGCCGTTAAACTTTTTCGTCAAATTACGTGCCTTCACCGCCTCCAAACAAAACCCCTCCAGCCAGCTACATAGAGCGTGAAAACAGGTAGGAAGGTTAGCAGGGAGGCGGTTAGAAGCCACCAGTTGTCGTGAGTGTAGCTTATCTTGTAGCTGTGCGAGGGCTTGGTCAACGGTTTCTCGTCAATGGCTCTGATCCGGGGGTTGAACGGGAACGCTTTTTTCATCGTCTCTAACGCATAGTAGGCGGGGCTGAACATAAATATCCTCAGCTGCGGGAAGCCGTCCATGATGTCCTCTAGGGGGTTTTCAACTTTGTGTGGAACATCCCCAATGCCACGGTAATCGCTCCAAAAATTCCCAACATCTTCGAAAGTCCACACGGCTCTGGGGTTTTGCTCACCCGTCACAACCACTTGCTGAAGGTTTTCGACGAAGTTGTTGGCGTAAAGAGCGCCTCCCGACTGCCCGTCTATCCTAACGCCTATATAGTTAAAGGCGACGGTGTTGTTTCTTATGAGCTGGAAGAAATGAGGTGGGTAAGGCGAGTACTCGATGACAAATCCGTTTACATGTCCGTAGATGAGGTTTCTTTCAACCGTTAAGTTTCCAGACTCTCTGAGAAAAACGCCTTCGCTGACAGCTTCTCCCTTATTTTCCTTAACTATGTTGTTTGTGACATACAAGTTATACGAGTACATGAGAGCCAAGCCTACTAGGTTATGACTGACGACGTTGTCTACTATCGTGTAGTTGTAAGAGTACATCAAGTGTATGCCATACCTGGAGCGGGTTATCATGTTTCCTTTTATCGTTGTGTTGTATGCGTGTTCATTGTATATTCCGTCTTTGCTGTTTGTTATACGGTTGTTGATTAGGCTGGTGTTGAATGTGTACCAGAGATATATTCCGTGCCCCCTTTCGTTGATATCCTTATTAGCGAAGCTTTCCAAGGTGTTGTTCTCTACCAGCGTGTTTCTAGATTTTAGAAGGTAGACAGGGAAAAGAGTGTTTGTGACCACGTTGCCTGTTATTCTGCTGTTGTTGCCCTTGATTTTTATCCCAGCCGCCTCCATGGAGATGTCTGGATTGGAGTTGATTATCTTAAGGCCTGTGATCGTGACGTTGTCTGCTTCAACGACAATGACGTCGCTCACGTAGTTTCCGTCGATAACCGGGTAGCCCTCACCTTTCAAAGTCATTGTTTTCCTGATTACTATCGGCCCACAGTAATATCCCTGCTCGATAATTAAAACTCCTCCACGCGGTGTTTCGTCGACCATTCGCTGGAGCGTCGTGTTGCTGCAGACTTGTTGCTGTCCGCCGATAGCCTCGACCATAACCGCAAACGCCAGCAGACAGATGACGGAGTAGACGAGCGGCTTTCTGCTAGCCTTAGACGACCTCACTTTTTCTCCTAAACTTTACAACAATACTAGGCGGTATTTGAAGCAAAACTGCCACTAACGGGAGGAAGAAGGCAGGGCCTAAGTAGCCGATGATTTTGAAGTTCGCTATCTCGTAGAAGCCGAAGAAAGGCGGGTCGAAGGGCTCTATCTTAACTGGAGCGCCCGGATGGATCGTGTGAGTGTAGTTGTAAAGCCAGTTGTAGATGTAAGCCGGGATTGCGACAACCAAAACTAGGGAGACAAGCCACAGGAGTGTATGAGCTCGTCTCTTGTGTCTCAGAAGCCCTGTCAAAACTGTGAGAACGGTTAAAACTCCGTACAGGGGCGGCAGGTAAACCGTCTCAGGTATTTTCTCAGGCTTGATCTCGGCAAGACCCACATAGTGGTTGACTATGTTAACCTCGTTAACATCGCCATGAATTCCGGTTAAGGGTATGACGGCTACTTCAAGCCATCTCTGGGCATACATCGGTGCGTTCAAGTTTATCACCCACAGAGGCAGCGGTAAAGATAACAAAACTAAAACCGCTGGGATTACTGTGAAGAACGTTAGCTTTCTGAGGTTGATTCGGTATGTTTCAGCCAT
>JAVYLC010000003.1:6615-44349 GCA_038741355.1 Nitrososphaerota archaeon | reverse complement strand
TATGGCTCTTCGCCTCTTTTTTTACCTCTTCGATTATTTTCTGCCAGCTGTAGACGTGGCCGTCGTATTTATGGGCTATCTGCTCAGCCACGCTCGAATCTTTTGCCGCCACTATGCCGCTGCTCATAGGCGTCCAGAGTTTTTTGGGGTCTGCTTTGACGTAGTTGGCAGCCATCGCGTCTAGCTGTTCTTTCGTGTAGTAATCGAAGACTGCTGCAGCCAATACTTTAACCCGTTCAGAGTTCTCGATGTAGTCTTTAAGCATGCATCCGACGTCGTCATACTTCCACCAGTCATCCATGCCTTCAACGAATAGTCCTGCTGCAAACTCCTGCCTGCTTATGACCATGCCGCACCTCTTGCACTTGTCTTTGTCCAAGTATATGAGGAGTCGGGGTATCCGTGTGGCGGGCTGTAGGGTTAGGTAGACAGCGGCGGCAGT
This sequence comes from Nitrososphaerota archaeon, assembly GCA_038741355.1. Taxonomy (GTDB): domain Archaea; phylum Thermoproteota; class Nitrososphaeria_A; order Caldarchaeales; family Calditenuaceae; genus HRBIN02. The sequence goes on along the minus strand of JAVYLC010000003.1, from coordinate 43,907 downwards.
CACTACTGCCGCGGCTACAGCTCCCAAAATTAGCGCACGCCGTTTCACAGCGGTCATGTCTTCCTGGTTACGCAGGCTCGACCTCGAGCCAGCCAGCCATCTCGAGGTGCAGAGGTGAGCAAAACTCTATACAGTAGAAGCAGTAGACACCCGGCTTGTCGGCTGTGAACTCTATGGTGGCTGTCTCCCCAGGCTCGATGCTTGCTATGACGTTATATTCTGAGAGGGCGAATGCATGTGTCGCGTCTCTTGCTGTTTCTACGTTGGTTATGTGTAGTCTGACAAGGTCTCCTGCCTTACATCTGATTATGTCGGGTGTTATTGTGCTTCTTATCTCCGTCGCCCAGACCTCGGTCACCCATCTTCCACCCTCCTGATGCCTGTGTATTCGTTCCTTGCCCTTTTCTGTGGCGTTCGGGTCTTTCTCGAAGGTCTCAGGGTTTGTTCCGACGGGATAGACCTCAAGGGGCTTGAGCTTACTCGCCAGAATCATTTTCGCGTAGTGAGGCTCCCCTATTCCTATTGGCATGTCATACAAAAGCTCCATCTTCTCACCCGATATGTCTATCAGCTGGAAGTTCTGAGGTAGCAGTGGACCTATGTTCATGAACCTGTCTAAAGACCATTTGTTCAAGGCTACAAGATACTTGCCCTTCGGGCTAGGCGAGTTGCTCTCAGGCGTGCACAGGTGGCCGATGTTGTAGTGTATCTTTATCCTGTCCACGAGCTTGAAGGGGTTTGGACCCGTGTAGTCTGGCGGCCCTAAGGTATACTTGTTGACCTCGTTGCCTATGAAGGTGCTTACATACCCGTGTCCTTTGTCGTCGAACTCGTTGTGCAAAGGCCCTAGAGCCGTCTCTATCTGCGCTGCTTTTGCGTCCTCGAAGCGTATTATGGGGACGCCGTATGGATCTGTCCCCTCAAACCTTTTGTCGGCTATGGCGCTTTTGATTTTCTCAACGTCGTATATCGTGACAACTGGCGAAAGCTTTCCGCCGATGACGACGTATCTGCCGCTCGGCGACATGTCGCATCCGTGTGGGCTCTTGGGTTCGGGAACGAAGAACAGCACACCTTCTTTCACTGCGGTCTCGAGTGAGATGACTTTAACGCCGCTCATCTCAACGGCTTTACCGGCTCGGACGAGCTCCTCAGCTTTCTTCCAGTTGATAACATGCAGGTAGTCGAAGTCACGCTGCGAGGCTCCGACTTCAAGCGGCGGCCGTCCCTCTAAAACACCGCCGATGGCTCTCTCTGTGTTTATGGAGTTTGTGAAGGCAAACCCGTCCGAAGGACCCCAGCCGACGACCTCGAGGTCCTGCATGTATGGTGGAAGCTCTATCTGGAAGCTTCTGGACAGGTCAAACCGGCCTTTAGCCCTGTCGAAGGCTATGAAGCTTGCACAGCCTCTGAAGTAGTCGGCGAAGTTCTTCTCAGTCAACGGAATGTATGTCACGCCTGGTTTGTAGCCTTTACCTGGCTCCCATGGAGCTGGAAACTGGCTCATACAAGCTACGTATTCGGTGTTGGGTGTGGTGCATGCTCCACCGTGCTGTGTCTGTGTGTTAGGCAGCTTAATGATGTCTTTCGTTTCGAAGTCTCGGAGGCTTATGGCTGCCATTCTAGCATTCAGCTTATCGCCTATGAACAGCCATTCGCCGACATACTCTGCGTTTCTCCTGTCAAACTCTGGATGATGTGTGTCACCCATAGTTAACAACCTAACTCCGTTACTGCCCTTTTCAAGCAGCCGCATTGTCTTCACGTCGCCGTAACCATATCCCTGCCAAGGCTCCACGGTGAAAACGGCTATCACTTTCAAAAGCCTCATAGAAGGAACGCCTATGACGAGAACCTGTCCCGAATGTCCACCAGATGCAAACATCACAAACTCGTCATAGCTTCCTCCTGGCACATACGTCTTGAGAGCTGCGGCCGCTTGTGCTGTGGTCAGTTTGCGCTCCGTTATGACTTTTTCAATGGCTGCCGCGACAGGCGGTGCTGGCGGTGTGATGAGCCTACCCGCCGTGAATCCTGCTGCAGCTCCAACCACAACACCTGCGCTCAAAGCCGATATAAACTTCCTACGGCTCACCTTGCCCTCCTTAACCACCCCCATGTCTCTCTCATTAAGTGAGAGGACGGCGGGCCAGAAAGCCGTTACGTCTAACATGTTAGACGCTGTTTATCTCGTCGAACACAAACTATTTCAGCAATATTCATACACAAGTGTTTAGTGAGCGGTTTGATGCGTGGAAAAAGGAAGATCGGTGGAGCATTGATTGTTTTCACCGCGCTCGTGTTGCTCACCTCGGCGTTGGCTCTCATCACAGGACCGTCAAAAGCGGTCACAGGCTCGACGAAAGAGTTCATCATAACGGCGCGGCAATGGGCCTACGACCCGCCTGCAATAGAGGTCGAGCAGGGAGACGAGGTTATAATCAGACTTAAATCAATAGACATTTCACACGGTATATACATCGAGGGATATGATATCAGGGCTGACTTGATTCTCGGGGAAGGAAAGCCCAACGAGGTTGTGTTAAAGTTTGTAGCAGATAAACCAGGCTCCTTCATTTTCAGATGCTCCGTCAACTGCGGGCCGTTCCATCCCTTCATGACTGGCGTTCTCAAGGTAAACCCCAACTACACCTTCCAGGGAGCGTCTATACTGGCTGTGTTGACGGGGCTGCTCAGCTTAGTTTACCTAGCGGTTTTCAGGAGGTAGTTGACAATGCAGACCCAGCAGCAGTATAGGTGGCGGTTCGACCTGTTCAGAATACCTTTAGTCAAATGGCTGGTCCGCAGGAGATGGTTCCAGTTCGCCGTCATAACCCCTAACCTCGCCATCTTCTTCATACTGATGATAGCGGGATTCTATGGGCTGCCTGTAGGAAACAAGAACATATCGGTACTCGTAGTCTGGATACTTTGGTGGGCTGCTTTGATGATACTGCTGGTGCCGCTAGGAGGCCGTATATGGTGTATGATTTGTCCGATGCCTGCTTTAGGCGAATGGCTGCAGCGCGGAACGTTAACGCAGAAAAGGGAGAAAACTCTTGGCTTGGGTAAAAAATGGCCAAAATTACTCGACAACATATGGCTTCAGAACTTTAGCTTCCTGACGGTCTCCTCTTTCATCGGCGTGCTCACCACAAGACCCTTGGCAACCGCTATGATGCTTTTAGTTCTCGTTATAGTTTTACCCACCATACTGCACCTCCTGTTCGAGCGTAGAGTTTTCTGCCGCTATGTATGTCCCGTCTCAGGCTTCATAGGCCTCTACTCGATGCTAGCACCGTTGGAGCTAAGGGTTAAAAGCAGGGAGGTCTGCTTGAAACATATTGGGAAAGAATGTTTCAAGGGCAGCGAAAACGGTTATGGATGCCCATGGTATGAGTTTCCACAGAACCTCAACAGAAACGCCTACTGCGGCCTTTGCATGGAGTGTGTCAAAACATGCCCGCTCGACAACATAGCCCTCAACCTGAGAATCGGAGGAGACGACCTGCTAGTCGAGCCGTGGCACGGTATAAAGAAGCGTGGGCTCGACGAAGCCTTCAAGGTATTCATAATGACTACTTTGTCGATACTTTACGCCCTTGTTTTCGTCGGCCCATACGGCTGGCTCAAAGACTTAGCAAACGTAATGGGAGGGGCTACTTTCAAAGAGGTGTGGTCGCCTCAAGGCAACCTGCTGCTTGAATCATTCTCTGTGGAAAGCTTTCTGCTTTTCGCAGGGCTTGTATGGGGTAGCACGCTTTTAGTAACTCCCGCAGTATTCTTCGCGTTCTCATACGTCGCCAAGCTTGCTTCTGGCGTGAAACACATACCGCTCAAAAAGGTTTTCATCAACTTCTCGTACAGCTTAGTCCCGTTAAGTTTAATGTCGTGGATTGCGTTCTCGCTCTACATCCTTTTGGTCAACGGCTCATACATGGTAGCAGCCCTGTCTGACCCGTTTGGATGGGGCTGGGACTTGTTAGGTACTAAACACTTTCCGTGGACTCCTATTCTAACAGGCATCATCCCCTACATCCAAGCAGCCCTGTTGATAGCTGGCCTCTACTTGTCTGTAAAGCTGGCCTACCGGATTGCGCAGCGGACAATGCCCAGCCGACATACTGCTTTAAGGGCTGCGATACCCTTTGCAGCCATGCTGACAGGCTTATGCCTGCTATACCTCGGCCTCTGGCTCGACTCCTTCTACTGGGGGTGGATAGCTTGGTGAAACTACGCACGTCAGAACTGGTAGCTCTGGTGTTGCTGGGCTTCACAGCGTTAGTCACATTGTTTGGACCTTTTTACTATAATAACGTCGTAAGAGCTGAAAGAGAAAAAGAACACGTGTTTTACGTCACGGCAAGGCAATGGGTCTTCGAGCCGGCGGAGTTCGTCGTCAAGAAAGGTGAAAAAGTCACGTTCATCGTCACAAGCAGCGACGTGGTCCACGGGTTCATGATATCAGGCTATAATATAGACACCGTCGTCCAACCAGGCGAGTTTGTGAAGATAACGTTCGTGGCCGACAAGGTGGGGGTTTTTGAGATCAGGTGCTCTGTCTACTGTGGTGAGCCGCTTCTCAACTCGGGTGCCGGACACTGGCTGATGAAGGGAGTCCTCAAGGTTGTTGAGCTGTAAAAGTCTATGTAAGTAGTGTCATTACCGTGTATTCAGATGTATACTTTTGCATACAGATTTATGCAAAAATATTTCCCATAGTTTGGAGGAATTTATTATGACCAAAACACCGATGAAAAAACTGTCGCTCGTAATAGACATACCGCCCCAAAGCTGGATAAGGAATATTATGAAAATCCATGGGGTAACGGGTGTGAAGATTCTGGACTGCATTCCCTCCAACGGTGAGATGAACGAGTTCTTCGAAATAGTCTGCAACCCTGAAGCGATGGCCGAGGTTGTTAATAACCTCCAAGAAACACCTGGTATAAGAGATTTGGAGGTTACGTTGAAGATGTCTTCAGGCAAGATCGTCGGAACCCTGAAAACAACCCAGTGCGGCTTCTGCAAGCACTTCGCATCCTCTGAATGCTTCTTACGCTCAGCGGTTTATGAGCTTGACAAAGAAAAGATCCGCTGGTCTTTTTACGTAAGGGAGAAATACGTTCCACAAATCCTCACAGCGTTGGAGAGGGAAGGGATAACTTACAAGGTGGTGTATAACATTAACGCGAATGTTGCTGAAGAACTTACACCGCTTCAGGAAAGACTGTTGGACAGAGCTTTAAGGGAGGGGTATCTGGATATCCCCCGAAGAGTAGGCGTAGAGCATCTTGCCAAAGAATTTGGGACAACAAAGGCTTCCCTGTCGATAACCCTGAGACGCGCGTTGAGGAAGGTGGTGAAAGCTTATCTTGAACAGGCTAATCCATGACTACGGCCGTTGATTCCACGGCCGCTGCGGCCTCAACCATTTTAGGGCTTGACCACCTATCTTAACACAGTGCTGTCGCACTTGGTTTACCTGCGGATAACGAAACCATAAACGGCCTGTCGGCGCCCATGATGAACGAATCGCCTTTCCTTCCGCCGACACCCCATGACTGAAGTATCCATTCCATGAACCCGTCCTCGCCCGGGCCTTTGGCGCAGTTTCTGCCCCTGCTCGTGGGATGGAAAGTATTGCCCTCAAGCTTCACAATCCTCAGATCCTGTTTGTCGACGTATGCGAGAAGCCAGCATCCAGCCTCGCAGTTGAAAAAATCGTGGGAACAATCATGTACTTCTTCTTCACACGGTTAGGCCACGTTGCAGAATCCAAATGCCCTGTTCTCGTAGAAAGTGAGGTATAATTTCCGTAAACTTATCCGAAACTGCTGGGTCTATCACATACCTGACAACATAGTTATGAGCCTTAGTTTTCTCCACCGCCTCCCAAGTATTCTCGTAAACTAACTGCTTTTGATTAAATCTGCAAGCGCTACATGAATTGTAGCAACTTACATGATCAGTAACGGCTTCCCATACCGAATCAGCTTGTGTGTCTATCACGTACTATGTGTTGGAGTCACCAACGTGATAGATCAGGCTTGCTCTGCCGGCATATCCGTATATAAGTTAATCAATTCTATTATTATGTTGACTGATAATCAAAGATAAAGGTGAGATCGACGTCATGGATAGTGTGGCGCGTGGTTTAGCCAGTAGGGCGAGTATTTCTAGTACTGCTGTATTCCTGAGTTGTTTCTGCCCACCAGCACGTTAAACTTCTTCAAGGGTATTAGCTCGGCCGTCTCCCTGATGCCTCTGAACCCTTTCAGCTCAAGTCCCGTTATCATGACTGTAGTGTAGAATGTGGCGGGGGTGTACAGAACGTTGCCGCATCCAAGCCTTTGTCTTTAGCGAGAAATTCTTGGATTTTATGGTGTCCTACTACCTCTTTCGAAACCATATTCCAGCGAGGATTGTTTATATGTGTTACAGGTAAACCCGCGATGGATGCTGCGACGATGTTCACGAAAGTGATCGAGTTTTTGAGGAAGTTGATGGATAATGTCTTCTCATCGAGGAGGCTCTGAGGCGGAGGGAGGTTTTCGCCAACTTGGAGAGGCATCTGGAGGAGGTTAAGCGGGCTGTGCTGAGCGGTGGAGAGCCTGTCACGTCAGGGGTTAGCGAATGGGGGAGGAAAGAGCTTAACGAATCCATCAACGAAACCTACGGTCAGACAGGGGCAAACCTTTTGACAGCAAACTCGGCTGCGATAGGGATGCTGAAACCCGGCTCCGTTAGAAAACCAGTCCCATGCCGTGTCATACACGTCGTAGAAGAGATGCTCAGGCCCTTGCCCGAGGGTGTTTTGGGCCAGATAGCTCTCAAGCTGCCTGACCCGGCGGCTTTCCTCAGCTACTGGAGAAACCCCGACACCACAGCCATGAAGATGCGGGATGGATGGACGCGGATGGGTTTGTCTTGTTCAAGTCAAGGGCCGACTACCTGATAAAGACAGCGGAGTTTACGATCCCGAAAGACATCAAGCGATAAAAGCATACGTCGTCCTCAAAAAAGGCTTCGAGCCATCCATGCAGCTTGTCGAAGAACTCTGCGAAAACGTCAGAAAAGCCGTCGGACCCCCACCGCAGCACCAGAGAGTGGAGTTCGTCGAAGAAATGCCTAAAACAGCTACGCTGAAGCTGAGGCGGTCGAAGCTGCGGAAAAGGCGGGGGTAACGTTTTTTATCAGGTAATGACCTCATTACTTAGGTAATGACCTCATTACCTGCAGACCCCTTCTCAACAGCGCCAAAAACAAACCTCCAAAGCTTCTACGACAGGGATGATGAGCTGTCACAGCTATTGAGGGCTTTGAAAGCCGGGAGTAGGCTGGTTTTGGTCTTGGGTGTGAGACGCATAGGAAAAACGTCGCTCATCAGGGTTGCCCTAAACCAGCTAGACACGCCATACGTCTTCGTAGACCTGAGGGCTTTAGAATCCTATGAAGACAGGTCTCTCTATAGATTGTTAGCCGACGAGCTTAACAAAATCATTCCACTGTCCAAGAAAATCCTCCAATATCTGAAGCGTGTGCGCGGCGTTTCAGTTGGAGATGGGATGGTCTCCCTCGCAATCGGCGGGGAGAAGCCCAATCTCGTCAGCATTCTGAGAACTTTGGATGCTTGGGCTGCTGACGAAGGATTTACGCTGCCGATAGTTTTGGACGAGGCCCAGGAACTGCGGTTCTTCAGAGGTGGGAAACGGCGTATGGATTCCCGAAAGATACTAGGCTACTGTTACGACAACCTTGAGAGAACGGTGTTCATACTTTCAGGCTCCGAAGTAGGTCTTCTCTACAGCTTTATCGGACTCGACGACCCGAGCTCGCCTCTTTACGGCCGCCATTACGTCACGGTTCAGCTGGACCGGTTTAGCAGGGAGAAGTCGATTGATTTTTTGAGGAAGGGGTTTGAATACCATGGGATACGGCCGTCTGAAGAGCTTTTGGTTAAGGTTGTTGAAGAGTTTGACGGGATAATTGGATGGCTTACATTTTTCGGAGCGGAGGTGGTGAGGCTTTACAGGGATGACGTCAGCCCAAACTTTGAGGAGCTGGCGAAGCTTGTGAAGATGAAAGCGGTTGAGCTGTGCGCCAGCGAGCTTGAAAAGCTTTCCGCACGCTCACCCCTTTACATCGGGTTGCTTGCGGAAATAGGCCATGAGGGGAGCACGTGGTCTGAGATGAGGCTTGCTTTGGAGAAGAGGTTTAGGAGAACGGTAAGCAACCCGCAGCTAGCGACACTCCTCCAAAACCTCGAAAACCTCAGCTACATCAAGAAAGACGGCGGCCGTTACAAGGTTTTAGACCCTATCACAGTCGAGGCGGCGAAACTACTGCTTGAAAGAAAACATAGTAAACCATAAGCTAATGTCGGGAGCGAGTGTGTGGTTTTACGTGGTTATAAGTAGAAGGGGCAGAAGCTTTTTCGAAAAGGTCGTCGCATTGTCAGCATTTTTGCACGCGCCGGTTTTTCTCCCTACATGCTTACTGTTTTAGGTCTTGGGGCTACGGCTGCAGCTCTTCTCTTCTACATGCACGCCAAGGCTGACGATCTCTACTTTGTCGTTGCTGCGTTGTTGCTGGCTGTGGGCAGTCTCTTGGACGGACTGGACGGGTTCTTGGCGCGCCACACAGGTAGACAGTCAAACCCCTGCGCCTTCCTCGACTCTTTCACCGACAGAGTCTCCGACATCCTGGTTGTCGTGAGGTTTATGTTGACGAGTTTCTCGCAGTAGCCATGCTGGCTTCAAGCGTACTGGTGAGCTATGCTAGAGCGTGGAGAGAGTCATTGAACGTCAGCTTGAAAGAAGTAGGGTTTGGCGAACGGTCTGTGAGGCTGTTGGTCTATACTTAATGCATTGACTTTCCTTAGGACGGTCCTAAAGGCATGCGATTGTAAGCCGGTGATAGTGGTGGACAGAGGTCCATGGCACTCATGGGTATTAAAGAGGCTTGGAATAGAATACCTCCATGGAAAATTTGGAGTTTAAGGACAGGACCAGAAGATTCTACAACAACATAAACTCTAAAACCGTCAAGAGTATCGAAGGGATAGCCACACCCATAGCCCCCCACAACCTACCACTCAAAAACGAGATGGGTGAAGTTGTATTACCTGGTTGACAATGCCTAACCAGTTATATGGCTAGAGAACTATATATCATTCAAGACCTAAGCCGTCTCGCATCTTTTAGACAAGAATCTACTAAACAGAGCTCAAGCGAATGGCTGGAAAAAAGAACTAGAAGAGCTGCCAAAAATCCTTAAACCACAAGCGGTACTGGAGAGGATATATCCTCACTGGGAGCTGGCTAGGCTAGGGATACCAGTTTAGGGTATCTTTTCAAACCTAGGCTGATGGCGGAGGAGAGGTTAGAACAGGTTCAAAACGGCATATCTACTCCAGCTGCATGGAATGTGAGAAGCTCCATATTCCATGACGGGTTGATTAGGCTTATTAGATGGGTTCACAGAAGTTTTGGAACAGACGAGAAGGGATGGTGTCTAGGGACCTGGTGTCGGGCCTCTTCACGACGCTGCAGAATAACGAGGCGGTGCGCAACAAGGAGTGTATCTACTACTATTCACGGCTGATCGGCGACATTTTGAAGACGCTGCAGAGACACTCTTACATCGGCTCTTTCGAGTATATCGAGGATGGTAGGGGGGGCAAGGTGATAATCCAGCTACTCGGCAGGATCAACAGGGCCGCACCGATTAGGCCAAGATACAGTGTCTCGCGGAATAGGTATGATAATTGGGCTAAGCTCTATCTACCGGCTAAAGACGTTGGAATACTGATCGTGACAACCAACCAGGGGGTGTTATCGCACAGGGAGGCAGCTTCCCGCGGCCTTGGAGGAAAGCTCCTTGGATACGTGTATTGAGATGAGGTGAATGGTGTTGGCCCAAGAGCCCATATCTAAGGTAGAGTTTCAAGAAGACACGGTCAAGTTACCTCAGGATGTACAGGCTGAGCTGACTCCACCTGCTCACGTGAAAATTAAGGGGAGGCTCGGGGTTGTTGAGAGGGACTTTGGGCATGCGGGTGCAGAGGTTAGCTTAGATGGCGATGTATTGCGGATAAGGGTTTATGGAAGGGGGCGGAGATGCCTTGCGAGGCTCGGCACAGTGAAGGCAACCATCAAAAATATGATAATAGGAGTAACACAAGGATTCACATACAAGCTGAAAATAGTCCAGACCCACTTCCCCATCAGTGTCAAGGTTCAGGGGAGCAATTTGGTCGTCGAGAACTTCACTGGGGAGAAGTATCCGCGGATAATAAGTCTCCCTGAGGGCGTGAAGGTTCAGGTCAAGGGAGACGACATAATAGTTACGGGAATTGACAAGTATCTCGTAGGCCTAGCAGCAGGCCGCATAGAACATGGAACGCGGATAACTCGGAAAGACCTTAGAAAGTTCCTCGACGGAATATATGTCTACGAGAAAAAGATTGGTATGGGTTAGCGAAGGCAAGTTTTTGGCAATTAGTTAATATTCCTCCACCCCCATCTTACAACTAATGGTGAAGTTATATGGCGAAGGCCATCGGAATTGACCTAGGAACTAGCAACTCGGCCGCGGCCGTTGTGATTGGTGGCAGGCCGACGTTGATTCCTAGCGCTGAGGGTGTCACACTCTACGGAAAGGCTTTTCCATCCTATGTGGCTTTCACGAAGGATGGGCAGCTTCTGGTCGGCGAGCCTGCTAGGCGGCAAGCTGTTACTAACCCTGATGGCACGGTCACTGGTTTTAAGAGGAAGATGGGCACGGACTACAAGTATAGGCTGCACGGTAAGGAGTTTACTCCCCAGCAGCTCTCCGCCTTCCTACTCCAGAAGATTAAGCGCGACGCGGAGGCTTACCTAGGCGAGGAGGTTAAGGAGGCCGTCATAACGGTGCCTGCATACTTCAACGATAACCAGAGGCAGGCGACTAAGGATGCTGCCGAGATCGCTGGGTTGAAGGTTCTCAGGATAATAAATGAGCCCACGGCGGCCGCCCTCGCGTATGGTCTGGATAAGTTGGAAAAGGAGATGAGGATTCTTGTTTTTGATTTTGGTGGTGGGACGCTTGACGTTACGATAATGGAGTTCGGCGGCGGTGTTTTCGAGGTAAAGGCCACTTCAGGTGATACACAGCTCGGAGGCAGAGACATGGACGAGGCAATAGTCAACTATCTAGTGGAGACATTTAGGAGGGAGACGGGAATCGATCTGACAAAAGACCCGGTAGCCATGAATAGGCTACGCGAAGCAGCTGAGAGGGCCAAGATAGAGCTCTCAAACGTCTACGAGACGGAGATAAACCTGCCATTCATTGCCCAAGATGCCAGCGGGCCAAAGCACTTCACCCACGTCCTGACAAGGGCTAAGCTTGAGGAACTCGTCGCACCCATTATCGAGAGGTGCAGAGGGCCGATCGAGCAAGCGCTAAAGGACGCTAAGCTCAGGCCCGAAGAGATAGACAAAATCATCTTGGTCGGTGGGCCGACGAGAATGCCGATTATAAGAGAGTTTCTAAAGAAGACGCTTGGTAAGGAGCCTGAGCGTGGAATAGACCCGATGGAGTGTGTGGCCGCAGGCGCTGCGATTCAGGCCGCAATACTGACCGGGGAGCTGAAGGGAAAGGACATAGTCCTCCTAGACGTTACGCCGCTCACGCTTGGCGTCGAGGTGCTGGGCGGGCTGGTCGAGCCGCTAATCGAGAGAAACACAACAATACCGGTCAGGCGTAGCAAAATCTTCACAACCGCGGCAGACTTCCAGACTTCGGTAGAGATACATGTTGTTCAGGGAGAGAGGCCGATGGCTGCCGACAACGTATCGCTAGGCAGGTTCTTATTGGACGGGATTCCGCCCGCCCCGCGTGGGGTTCCGCGAATCGAGGTTACATTCGACATCAACGCCGACGGGATCTTGACTGTGACGGCCAAGGATCTGGGGACTGGGAAGGAGATGAGTGTGAAGATAACAGCCCCCCACAGGCTCTCCCGTGAGGAGATTGAGCGGATGATTAGGGAGGCTGAGCAGTATGCAGAGCAGGATAGGCGCAGGAAGGAGGAGGCTATGCTGAAGAACGAGGCCGAGTCCCTACTCTACACAGTAGACAAGGCGATGAGCGAGTATGGCTCGAAGCTCAGCGAGGAGACGAGAAATAGGATAAAGGAGGCCTCGGACAAGCTGAGGGATGCCCTTAAGAAGTCAGACATACAGGGGATAAAGTCTTCGATGGAGTCTCTTAGGAAGGTTGCACAGGAGATAGGTGCAGTGATCTATCAGCAGAGTAGTGGCGCGGCCGGCAAGGAAGAGCAGAAGGGGCAGTGACGCCCTAAATGCCTCTCAGGCCCTCCACACAGATCAGAATCCAGGTTGAGGGCGGCGTCGAACTGCGGGGGGAGCTTAACAGATATTTGGCTCCGATGACTTATGACCGTTTGGTCAGGGCTCTGCCTCTGAGTGGCGCTCTGGCATTGTCAGGCGGGCTTGCATACTTCCAGGTCGAGATAAGGAGAGGAGCTGAGAAGGAGGCCAAAAAAGTCGAGCCCGGGGACATTCTCTACTGGCCCTCAATCCCAGCCATCGCCTTCGTAGTGGAGCCGACACCGCCGCCAGTGCAGGCTGTCAGGATTGGTAGGCTGACCAGCGACCCCTGTGGCCTCAAGAACTTGAGACAGGGCGCCCGCATACTCGTCGCGGAGGCCGAGAATGAATCTATTTCTTCTTAGGCTTAGCAGCCTTCCCCTTGGCTTTTTTCTTAGCGGCAGCGCCCGCAACCCCTTCTTCTCCCTCAACCGGTTGTGCGGCGGTCTGAGGCTTATGTGGAGTGATCTTGACCTCTGTTGTTGGTACGTAAAGCTTCAGTCTCGTGACGCCTTCTAGCGGTCTTAGAACCCTCTTCTCGGCCAACTCTCTCAGAAACCTCTTAGCCACAGACAGTCTGACACCAAACCTCTCTGCAATCAGGTATGGGGTTAGGTAGGGCTGGGATTTGGCGAAGGACTCGACCTCGGCGACATTACTGACAGATAAGCTAAGCACACGCTTCTCTGCTGCTTTAGCCTTCTCCGCCTGTCTGGTCTGCTGTTTTTGAGACAACTACCTACCTTCTAGCCGGCCCCTATATAGGTTTAAGGATGTCTCCGATGCGGCTTCTAGATATCTTTGGGATTAGATGAGGGCCGTTGAGGTCGCCATTATGTTGGATTGGAAGAGCCGTCATGTAGCATCCATCATATATATTAGTTTTTTGATGCAACAAGGAGAGGGTGTAGTGGGTTATCGGATTAGGCATGACTAGTGATGGCTGTGTGTCTGGATGGCTTATATTTCTTTGGATACATCTCAGCGAAAGTAAGGAAAGCTATATTATTGCTCGAATCGATATAGAACACTTAAACCCATTTTTTTGAGACCCTAATTATGGCAATCGCCAAAAGCTCTACGGGCTTATAAAACCCCTACCCAATACAGCAACAGCTAAGATTAGCCACAATAGCCCCTATGCAGGCTATGTGGGATAATAGCTTACTCGGATATTGGAGAGATAGGGCATATAGTGGCGCCGAGACTACTAGATAATGAATGATAGCAAGGAGGATAGATAATAGAGTAGGTGTAGTGTTAGTCTCTAAGTAGGCACTACTATGTCGCCCACCACGCCGCCAGTCAGCCTTTGAATATCGGTCGGAGAAATCTCGACCAGTGCGTTCTGGCTGCCTCCACCACCATAGACCCTATCGAGGCGTACAACCTCAGAGTCGATGACCACGCGAACGCTCGGCTTCAATCCCACTGGAGGAACTGCACCGATCTCGTAGCCCGTGTGCGCCAGCGTCTCCTCCGGGGTGGCAATCCTGACACTCCTCGCACCAATAAGTCTCGCAAGCTTATACTCGCTCACCCTCCTGTCACCGCGGACAATAGCGAGAATAGGCCCACCCTTATCGTCTATGAACAAGATACTCTTAATTATCCGGTCCAGCCCCACGCCCAGTCGCTTAGCCGCAGCGGCCACAGTCTTCACGTGACCCTCGAAAAATACTAGGCGCGCGCTCACCCCCTGCTCCTTCAAGTAATCCTCGAGCGGGGTCGTTGCCCTCAAGGCTATCGGCTACTCTCTCTGCGTCCCTAAGATTTTTCCTTTTCCAAATCGGGGGGTTACAGTTTTATCTATGGGCCTGGGTTAAGTGTGTTTGGAGTGGTTAAACTTTTTGGCGGCGTGGCGCTGGTTAGGCCGGAAGAGTCGAGCGACGTCGAGGAGACAGTCCAGAGGATACGGAAGAGTCACCCGAATGTCAAGGCGATACTGAGGTATTGGGGGATAGAAGGTGAGTTTAGGAGGCCGAGGATAGAGGTTCTCTGGGGCTCGATCCCCGATTCCATAGTTTATCGAGAGTATGGTGTGGAGTTCGAGCTCGACCCTGCCAGCCTGATGTTCTGTCTTGGGAACAAGTTTGAGAGGCTGAGGACTGCGGCCATGATCAGGAGCTGGGAAGTGATTGTAGACATGTTTGCGGGCGTGGGGCAGTTCAGCATCCCAATAGCCTACCACGCCAAGCCTAAGAGGATACACGCAATCGAGATAAACCCGGACGCATACGGATTTCTCGTCAAGAACATTGAGAGGAACAGGGTCTCGGAGATAGTTGAGCCTCATCTCGGAGACTGCAGGGAGGTGGCTGGGCAAATAGGCCGGGTAGCGGACAGGGTCATAATGGGGTACCTCCACGACACAATCAGCTTCCTACCATATGCTCTGGGCATGCTTTCAACTGCTGGGGGAATCATTCACCTCCACAGCCTAGCCTTGAGGGGGAGAGAAGACGAACTGGCAGCCAACGCCCTATCCACCGCCGAGAGGCTGGGATACAGGGCGAGCCTCCTAGGCCAGAGGTTCATCAAGAGCTACTCTCCCTCAAAACTCCATATAGCCGTCGAACTCTTCGCCATCAAGCAGTAAGCGCAGCCCTGATGAGCGTGAGCTCCTTAAGACTCTCAACAACTTTCGACAACGCCACAAACAATGTATAGACCCGGCAATCTTCCATCCCCCTGCCAATCAAAACCTCCTCCACTTTCTCCTCCACCCTCTCCAACGCCTCATAATCACCGCCAACAGCGTCTGTGAGCTCGGAGACAAGCGTAGCAAAGGACTCGACCAAGTGTGAGAAGCCTCCCCCGCCCACAGTCGTAACATCTTCAAAAGCTTCGCAGAGGTCCAGCATTCGGGCTGAGACCAGGCTGGCTAGAGGGAGGGCTCGGGCTCCCAAGTCTCTAGAGGGTTTTGTTATCAGTCCAGAGGCGTATCTGAAGAGGGCGAGGGCGTATAGGCGGCAGTCAGCCAGCTCATCCGGCAGAGACGCGCTGTCTCCGGAGCCCACATTTTTTGCAGCCGATTGGGCGGCGGAAACCAGTGTAGTCAAAAACACCCTGATACCTTGGTCTAGACTTGCGAAGACTTCGTCGGAGAAGGAGGCTAAAACCTCGTTTTCGCTGGGGGCGGTGGCGATGAGGCCGTGAACCTCCCCCCTCATCCTCCTAAGCCTACTTATCACCTGTTGAGCCGGCTCGCGCGTCCTAAACCCCACTTGGCTCACACCAATCTTATACAAAGCCCTAGTCAACTCCTCAAGCCTCCCCACACCTATTACATCCAACTCCACATCCACTAGAGGTCCTACAGTCCTCTCCCCCGGAACAACTATCAGGAGCCCCGGCTCCTTGAGTAAGAATACACTAGACCCTTTACCGAGCCCTAGCTCCTCTACCCAGTCCTTCGGGAGTGTCAAAACGTAGGAGCTCCCCCGAAGTTGCTGTAGCTTCCTCTCTTCAAGCCTAGGCATGTATAACTATTCTCGCACCAGCGTTATAATGCTTATCCCGCGCCAAGCCCTAGCCCATGAGGCCAGCATATTCAGATTTCAATACATCCAATTATGAGAAACTGTATTGGCCTTCTAAATAAAAAATTCGGGTTGCCGGTGGCTTGGACTATACTTCCTCCTCTTCCTCTAACTCCTCCTCTTCCCACTCTTCTTCCTCCCACTCTTCCTCCTCTTCCTCGAAGTCTTCCTCCCACTCTTCCTCTTCTCCCCACTCTTCCTCGAAGAACCTAATGTGGCTCATAATCACCGTGCCTGATGCTCACTAATTTCCTAAATATAAAAGTATTGTGAGCAGGTAGAACCGGAAATAGTGCCAGAATTAAAGTCTTACCCACTCTTTTGACCTAACGGCCAGCACAACCCTCATCACGAGCCGTGCCTCCGGCCAATCCGTCTATCTCCACTCTCTAGGATATCTCCAGTCAGATCCATGCGATCTAGCGCTGAGCCTGAATATCTCGGGTAGCTGCCTCTTGTGCTGTGTCTGCTTCACCATCCTCATGACCCTCTCCACAACCTCTATGTCGATTCCTAGGCGGGATGCGACCTCCTCATCACTAAGCCAAGCGTCAAACCTAAGATAGAGGATGCTGTCGAGCAGGTCATACGATATTCCCAGCTCTGCCTCCGCAGTCTGGCCTGGCCAAAGGGCGGGTGAGGGCGGCTTCATGATTATCTCTTCGGGGACGCCGAGATATCTTGCAAGCTGCCTGATCTGGGTCTTGTAGAGGTCGGCGAGGGGCATAACGTCCACTCCCGCGTCCCCGTATTTTGTGAAGTAGCCTATGGTTAGTTCCGACTTGTCGCTTGTGCCGATGACGAGGCAGTTATGCTTAGCCGCCTGCGCGTGGAGTATTATCATCCTAACTCTCGCGGCTATATTGCCAACTATGAGGGGGTTCTCGGCCCTGAGCCTCTCTGCGAATGCTCTCACCATGTCGTCGATGTTTATCAGCTCGTAGTTGTCCTCAGGTATTTCAAGCCTCTCGACTACTGTCTGGGCGAACCGTATGTCGTGTTGCGGCGTAGCCGAGGTTGGGAGAATATAGCAGAAGAGGTTCTCGGGTTTTAGTGCACGGGCTGCGAGATAGGCGGCGGTAGACGAGTCTATCCCACCACTCAGACCTATAACCCCTCCCCGCCTACCAGCGTAATAGAAGACATAATGTCTTAGCCTCTCACAGAGGTAGTTGGCGACCTTCTCAGCATCAATCTCCAGCTCCTTGATTGGAAGGCTCACCCTAGTGGCCAATTTCCCATCATCCAATCATCCCCCTGCAACGTGTTTAAAAATCTGCCTGAGGGAGAGAC
Organism: Nitrososphaerota archaeon; assembly: GCA_038741355.1. Taxonomy (GTDB): domain Archaea; phylum Thermoproteota; class Nitrososphaeria_A; order Caldarchaeales; family Calditenuaceae; genus HRBIN02. Next base: position 26,695 of record JAVYLC010000003.1, on the reverse strand, counting down.
TTTCTAAAGCTTAGACAACGCGTGGTGGAACTCCCTGAGATGTATCCTGAAGGAGCTGAACCTTCTAGCCCTCGCGTTTTCTGAGAGGTCTATCTCGCAGACCTTGAAGTCCTCCTCCATAGTTTTGCATCTGGCCAACTCTACACCGTTCGGTCCCACAACCCTTGAGCCTCCCCAGAAGAACTCCTCATCCTCCGGTCCCGCCCTGTTCACGAAAACTACGTGGACTGCATTTGTTAGTGCTGTTGCATTGAGTATTGAGGTCCAGGCGTGGTCAATCCATGGTTTACCTTCCACCGGGTTATTCAGCCCCCGAAGAGGTGATGATGCTATACAGACTAGAACCTCGGCCCCCTGTCTTGCAAGGGCCTCGGCGGGCTCCGGATGCCACAGGTCTTCACAGATCAAGACCCCAAACATGTTCTCAACGATTTTAAGATCTCTGAGAGGATCGCCGGGCATGAAGTAGCGCGCCTCCTCGAAGAGGCCGTATGTTGGCAGATAGAATTTCGGGACCACACGCTTTATCTCCCCATCACCTATAATCGCCGCCGCGTTCTGTATGATGCCTGGTCTCACCTCCCTAACCACCCCTATGACTGCGTGAATGTTGCGACAGGCCTGTTTAATCTCTTCTAAGGCCTCGCTACAGGCGCGGGGGACCTCGTAGGCGACGTCTCTCAACAGGTAGCCTGTCAGCGATAGCTCGGGAAAAACAACTAGGTCCGCCCCCTCACTCCGAGCCTTCTCGATATACTCTATATGCTTCTCCTTATTCGCCTTGATATCGCCTATCCGTGTCGAGACCTGTGCGAGAGCCACCCTCACCCTTCCGCTAAGGCTGGTTGCAGGCACCACCATATAACAACGCCAACCAATATAAAACATCTATCACCAGCGGATGGTGTACTGAGTGACTCGAACTTCGTTGAGGGCGGTGTGGATAGTTTAAGAATCGGGGAAGCTGTTTATCCCTCAAAGCCCTTGACCGGCAGGCTTATTCTGATATCGCGCGCCGATAGCTCGTCTATGCTGGTCAGAAAGTGCCTTTTAGAGAGGTTTGGGTTTGAGCCCGTCCAGACAGAGGGTATGGAGCTGCTGCGTGGCCGCCCTGTCTCAGCGATAGTCGTCGATAAACACCACCTTCTCCTCACGGAGGAGGAGATATTAGGGCTCAGGGCAGACCTAATCGTAGTAGCCTCCTCCCATAGGTCGGAGAGCGGGACAAAGGCCCTCACCACACACGCGACAGGCAACTGGACCAGTGACGTGAGTATGGGGGGCAAACCGCGTGCACTATCCCTAACACTAGCCGGGGCTATCAGGGCGGCCTATGACACTCTCAGACGAAGGGTCGAAGAAAGTAGCGGTCTGCGAGACTGGTGGGTGGGGCTCGAAGTAACACACCACGGCCCCTATTCGCCTAGACCGATGGTGTACGTTGAGTTCGGTGGCCCTGTCGAGGCCATGGCTGATGAGAGGGCGGCGGAGGCCGTGGCTGAGGCGTGTATCGAGGCGTGCCTCGCGGGGCCGTCGAGGTCTGCGGCGATAGGTGTGGGCGGGGGACACTACGCACCCACCTTCACCAGGCTGATGAGCCTCGGCGAGCACGATTTTGGACATATACTTCCAAAATACTTCATCCCTGAGGCACTTGATCTTCTGGGCGAGGCTGTTAGAAGCATTGTGGACGGGTGTGGCGTGGCGGTTATTGACTGGAAGGGTGTCCAGGGTCGGTATAGGGGGCTTGTGGTTGAGAAGCTCCAGCAGCTCGGAGTAAGGATAGTTAAGCGCTAAAGCCTCTGCATGGATTATGCGGTGTCCTGCACCTTTAGATCCATAAAAGAGAGAGTGTTATGTTCTTAGTGACGATTTAATCTACTTCTTCTTGGGCTTCCTTCTTCTTCGAGGGTGGGGCCTTTGCGGTTGGCTTCTCCTCGTATGGCTTAAACCTTGGCTTCAATGTCTCTAGGATTGTGGGTAGTGTGGTGTACTCCATTTCCTCGTGGCCGAGGCGTGCAGGCTCAAACTCGCCCATTGTCCTCAGATAAATCGCCAACTCGGCCGCCTTATGCCTCACATAGTCCCAGAACGGGTCGGCGAACAGGTCTGCAGGCTCCTCACCATCAACACCTATCAGCTTGCCGTTACTCACCTGCCAGCCCATCGCAATCACCCTCGGTGGACCGTCGAAGTATGAGACAACATTCTGCCCATTCTTGAACGAGACAGGCATCAGTGGCCCCCTATGTGAACCCCTCATCCACCCACTCACTATCGGCGGCACTGCGAAGGCGGCAAGTATCTCCCCAACCGCTGGGAAGCCTGACTGAGCCCTCACAATCAGTACCGGGTCATCCTTGCCAACGTAGCGCCCAGCAATTAGGCTCAGCCTAGTAGTGCTGGCTGCGGCTGCAGGCTCTCCGTCTGCAGCCCGCCTAACGCGGGCTACGGCGTATCGGCCGGGTGTTCCCAGCAGTCCAAGGAGCATGTAGAGCTCCTCGGGGGTCTTCAGCTCCACTATCCTGCTCTCGTATAGGTCGAGGACCTCGAAGACGAAGCCCTTCTGGAGCTGTGGGTCGATTACTAGGCCTGCAGTGTTGTCTGGTGAGGCGAATATCCTGTAGAGCGGCAGGTTCCAGGCCCCTGGCTCAGTCTTATCAGCCGCGAAGACTACGACGGGGTCCGACCTCCTCTCCTCAAACTCTATCTCGGCGACTCCTGGGCCGAGGCCTCTCACATTGCCGCTAAATGCGTCGCTCAGTAAGTCTTGGCCAGCTCCGTAAAGCTTCATAGGCTTCGACACATTCTCGGTTATCTCCTTGAATACTCTCCAGGCGAGGCCGTGAATCTCAGAATCATTCTCACCCCTGCTATGAGTCATGACGAGTATTATGTCGTCTCCTGCGTGGGTCACGTATCCGCTGTTTATGAGACCAGTTGTCTTAGCCTCGTTCAGCTTCTTCTGAGCATAGCGCAGCATCTCGTTGTGTGGCCTGTAGTGTCCGGAGACGCTTCCAACATCCGCCTTAATGACGGAAAGTGTTGTCTTCAAACCTATTCTCAGCCTCTTTTCGGCACTAGAGCGGGTAGGGCTCAATTTTAGTTTTCCCTCAATCCTCGGAGGATTCCGGCAGAGGTGCTTGGCGATATACTCATTTACCTGCCAATAGTTTCGATAACATGTTGAACGCAGTGGTCCTTGAGCGATATGGCCCGCCTGATGTCCTCGAGTACAGGGACGTGGCCGACCCAGTGCCGGCGGAGGGAGAGGTGCTGGTTAGGGTTGCGGCAGCAGGCGTCAACAGGGTGGACGTGTGGATTAGAACTGGGAAATACCATGTGAAGCTCCCCCACGTCCTAGGGGTTGATGTTGCCGGTGAGGTTGTCTCGTCAACAGTACCCCATCTCAGGAGGGGTGACAGAGTGGTGTTGTTCCCCGACACGCCCTGCGGCAGGTGCAGATACTGTCTCACTGGACGCTTCCAGCTCTGCAGAAACGGTTCGAGGCTCGGCTCCACGCGTTGGGGAGGGTATGCGGAGCTGGTGGCCGCGCCCGCATCTTCAGCGATTCCCCTCCCGAGCGGAGTCAGCCTAGAGGAGGCCTCAGCCCTCCCCGTAAACTATTCCACAGCTTGGAGGGCGCTGGTTACAGACGCGGCTATAGGCCCAGGGATGTGGGTTCTAGTAGTAGGTGGGAGTAGTGGAGTGGGGGTGGCTGCTACGCAGATTGCCCGGCTGTCAGGCGCGAGCGTGATATCTGTGGTTGGGGATGACTGGAAAGAGGAGAAGGCCTATAAGGCTGGCGCCGACCTTGTAATAAACCGCAAAAAGAAGGATGTGGTCGAGGAGGTTTTGAAGAAGACGGGCGGCGAGGGCGTGGACGTCGTGCTTGAAATGGCTGGAACCCCCTTCTGGGAGAAGGCCCTACAATGCCTCGCACCGGGCGGCACACTCGTGGTGGTAGGCGCAACTGCAGGCGACCAAGTCTCGTTCAACGTGAGGCCGTTCTATAGAAAATACCAGCGAATAATTGGAAGTGGTATGGGAACTCAAGGCGAGTTCCTCAGAATCATCAACCTGTTCTCTCAAGGCAAGCTACGTCCAGTGATCGACAGAGTCTTCAGCCTCAAGGATGCGTCCGAGGCCCATAGGCGATTAGAGGCCGGCGGGCATTTCGGAAAGATATTACTGAAGCCGTAGAATGCTGGAGAGGTTTTCTGAGATAGTTTTTGACAGGCGGGGCGGCTCCTCTCAAATAGCCGTGGGGCTCCTCAGATATCTGGAGGAGGCCGTGCCGGAGGAAGGGCCTGATGTTGTCAAACTTTTCCTCGAAGAGCTGTATGCAACCGTCCTTAAACGGAGGAGTCTCGTCTCCCCGATAAACCTAGTCGGTATCATGAAGCAGGCCTACACCATCTCGCTGGAAGAGAGCGGGCATATGCCATATTTGCGGGAGATGATACGCCAGTTGCGCCGAATGTATGAGGCAGCCTTAGAAGCGGCTTTAAGATCTGCTGAGAAGAGACTGGCACAATACAGCACAGTACTCACACTCAGTAAGAGCTCGCAGGTAATATCGACCGTGAAGAGGATTATACCTCGTGAGTCTAGGGTCTTGGTGGGCTGGCCTCTGATGGATGGTCTTGCAGCGTATAGGGAGCTCAAGGCCTCGGGTTTGAACGCTATACTTCTACCTGACCTCTCAGTCCATGAAGCCCTCACAGGTGTTGACGCCCTGCTGCTGGGTTGTGACGCAGTGCTACCTGACGGCTCAGCCGTCAATAGGTCCGGCTCGGGGATAGTGGCACTAGCCGCCCGAGAGGCGGGAATCCCAACGTTTATAATCTGCGACTCAACTAAACTCGACATTAACAACCTTTGGGAAGCAGAGAAGTGGAGCTTGACGGTGGAAGGGGCCCCGGTAGAATTCCAAGTATTCGAGAGAATCGACTCTGGCTTAGTTACAGAGTACATCTCTGAGCTCGGCTGCCTAGCTCCAGCATCCTTCGTAGATGCGGCAAGGAAGGAGGTGGGTTCTTGGCCGAGGAGGCTCTCTTCCCAGCAACGATAGGTTTAGCTCAAAGCCAAGAGCTTCTGGGGGATTAGGGTTGGAAAAGGTCTACTATGTTAGCGTGGGGCCCCTGAGGAGCAACTCCTATCTGCTTGTCGACGGCGGCAGTGGCGAGGCTGTGATTATCGATGCAGGAGACGAGCCGTACAAGATACTGGGATTACTCAGGACTGGTGTCAAGGTCAAGAAGATAATAGCGACGCATGGGCATTTCGACCATGTCCTAGCCGTGGACGATATTAGAGAGGCTCTCGGAGTGGAGTTTCTGATTCACCGCGCAGACCAAGCAGTACTAGACATTCTGCCCCAAAGCACTCTCCGAATACTGGGAGTGAGTCTAAAGCCGCCGAGGCCTGACGGCTACTTAGAGGATGGCGACACAATCCATGTCGGAGGGATGCAGCTAAAGATTATCCACACACCGGGCCACTCACCTGGAAGCTCATGCCTCCTGACAGGCAAGACCCTGTTCAGCGGGGACACACTCTTCCAAGGCACAATAGGCAGAACAGACATACCCCTAGCAGACCCCCAAAAGATAATAGTGTCGATAAAATCAAAGCTATACACTCTACCCGATGACACCTTGGTGTATCCGGGACACGGTCCATCCACAACAATAGGCTATGAGAGGCGGAACAACCCGTTCGTCAGGACATGAGACCCCAAGACCCGCCTGAGAAGAGACTGGCAGAGATAAGCGATAAGATTGTCTCATGCACCCTGTGCCCTAGGCTTGTAAGGTACAGGCAGGCGGTTGCGCAACACCCACCCAAGAGATACTCCGCCGAGACCTACTGGGCCAAGCCCCTACCAGGATTCGGAGACCCAAAGGCCTCTGTTCTCGTCATAGGATTAGCTCCCGCCGCTCATGGAGGAAATAGGACTGGCCGGATGTTCACAGGTGATAGCGCTGGCAACACCCTAGTCAGAGCCCTCTACGCAAACGGCCTAGCAAATATCCCCCACTCGATAAGCTTCAACGATGGGTTGAGACTGACAGGATGCTTCCTTACTGCGGCCCTACGATGCGTTCCACCACGTAATACGCCGCTTAAAGAAGAGCTGGAGAACTGCTACAGGTATCTGAGCGAGGAGTTTGATGCTCTCGGAAGGGTAAGGGCCATTGTGGCGCTGGGGGGATTGGCATTCAGCACATCTGTCAGGCTCCTCAGGGATAAGGGATTTACACCGGAGGATGGTAGGCCCCTGTTCCGTCACGGCCGAGTCTATAAATTTACTCAGGGTCCTGGTAGGCGGGTTATCTGGCTACTGGCGTCCTATCATCCTAGCAGAAGGAACACGCAGACACGACTGCTGACCCAGAGGATGTTAAACAACGTGTTTAGAAGAGCGGCTAGGCTCGCAGAATTCAATCATAACCATTTAGGGGGGACTAACCGCTTGGACAATGCCTGTATTCATCCTCACAAACTTGTTTAACGCCACCTCCGCAATCATCTTAACCGAATCTAGAATTGCCGAGAAGTGCATCAGCGAGACCCTGAGGGAGAGGGAGAACTCAACGTCACTTACTTCCTCAATTAACTCGCGCTCGGTTGACTCAATCTCGTCAGCTATACCCTCCAAGGAGTCTAGAACATTATTTATCATCTTGGGGTCGAGTGTCAGGAAGGCGTTGACACCGTTTGTGAGAAGGCTCTGAATATCCTCCGCCAGTGAGACAAGCCTATCTACAATCCTCCTCTTAGTGGGAGCCCCTTTATGCCTGATGTTCAGGCTCTCTTTTGCGAGTGCGATCGCATGTTGTCCAGCTTCTTCAAGGGCCTTTGCCACAAGCCTGTATCCCAGCACGGCGATTGGCATGTCGATTCCTATCGTGTGTGCGACTGAGGGGTTTCTGAGGGCGAGGATTAGCTGTCTCACGGCTATGGAGTAAAGCTCCTCAAGCTTCTTTCCCGTGTTTATAACATCTCCCGCCTTCTCAGACACTCCGCGGACGAGTGAGTCTATAGCAACGCCTAGCATCGATATAACAAGAACGTTAAGCCGCCTGATTAGAGCATCGATCTTAAACCTCGTCGGGTCAATTATTGCCTGCAAAACTATCTGCCTCGGGGTCTGCTCAATAACTTCAAAGCCAGGAAGAGATTCAACGGCAGCTAGTATCGCCTGGATCTGACTACCCGTGAGCCCTGAGTTAGAGGTGACCTTGACTATGTCGAATCCCTGTAGGAAGCAGGAAGTAACTATCCTGGCCAAAACCTCAGGCTTCTCCACCTCATCGGCGTTTATGACTACCGATGCAGGTTCATGCACAACTTCCCTACTATGTATGGTGAGGTTGTCTCCGTTAACCTCGATGTAGACTATGTCGCCGGGCTTCAGCCTCCTCTCAGCCACCCATTGCTTAGGGAGCGATACTACGAGCGTGGTTGTGCCTAATCTCTGAAGCCTCCTTGGATGAATGGTCATTTGTCTGTATATGTAATGTATATACTATTTAAGCATAACGCTTATCAAAACAGCGAGGCAGACTATATGCTGTAAAGAGGTGAGGGATATGGCGTCCCTGCAGGAAACAGAGACCATAAGAATCCCGGCGAGGAGGAGCTATGCCGCAGGCTATAAATACTGTAGCAGATGTAGGACATACCACCTAACAGACAGCGTCAGATGCCCCTACTGCGGAATACTCTTGAGGAACTCGCCGAGGAAGAAGAAACCCGTCGACTCGTCAAAGTATATCCAGGTGCCGATTACGTAGCCGGGTTTCTCACTACTTTATGGAGAATCCCGCAGTATTATTAGAGGGTAATTCTAGGCTTTAGGGATATAACGGCTAAATATACCGCTACCCTCGCATGTAACCCCGAATGCTGAGAGGTATACTCGCGGCGGTATCGCTTCTGCTCTTGCTGGGGGTATATTATACGGCGGGTGTACAGCTTCCGGTTTATGATCCCCAGCGGGCTGTCGTGGGGGAGTTTCTCAAAGCGGTCTTCTTCCACTTAACCCCCCTCTCGAGCATCTTTGGGGACGGCGTGAAGATAACAGGCGTGAACTTTGTGTTAAGCTCTAGCTACGGCCCCCTCCCCCTATTCTCCCTCGCCTTGGCGGGGCTTCTTGTGGGGCTTATGAGCCGCTCTCTCCCACAGGCTATAACAGCCGCCCTGACAACCTCGATGCTCCTCATGATAATGGCCATAATGCTCATGATCGGCTTTCTACCCTCCCTCCCGATGCAGAGCGAAGATCTCAGATGGCAGATAGACACCGTCTTCTCGACTATTCTCATAGAGAAGCCCCTCGAACTCCCAGTGATGGTCGCCGCTCTAACACTCGCCTCGATCCCAACCGGCATCATCATGGAGAGGCTTTGGTCTCAACAGCTCCGCGATGAGAGACCCCTATTCAGCTGGAGAAGGCGGACGTACCTCAAAAACACAGCATAGGCCGCATAAAGATTTAGCATTCTCATCCATAGACGGTGTGTCTCTATAGGCTCGCCTTTTAAAGCTCTTTCAGGGAGCTTGGTGCATCACACAAATATAGTGGCTTCTGATAGTCGTGCAGACGGGTTTGAGTCTACCCGAGATCGATATTACCGAGTTTAAGCGGGTTGAGATGCGTGTTGGGAGGGTCGTGAAGGCAGAGCGCGTACCTGCTACCGACAGACTTCTAAGACTGGAGGTCGACTTCGGCGGCCAGAGGAAACAGGCCATCACCGGTCTAGGCCACCTATACGGCCCGGAGCACTTCGAGGGGAGGCTCTACGTCTTCGTCACCAATCTAAAGCCCAGGAAGGTTCGAGGCCTAGTCTCAGAGTGCATGATACTGGCCGCAATGACAGGTGAGGAAAATATTGTCCCAATAGCTCCAGAAAAAGAGATAGAGCCCGGCGCTGGTGTGCAATAAAAACCATAACCATACGCATCAGTCCAGAAATCAACCATTGATTTTAATTTATCAATAGCCTCCATGGAGAAAAAGGTAGGGTAGGGAATGCGGGGAGCCAAAAAGGACTACTACGAGATCCTCGGCGTCCCGCGCAACGCTACAAAGGATGAGATTAAGAAGGCGTACAGGAGGCTCGTCCTCCAGTATCACCCCGATAGAAACAAGTCTCCGGAAGCCGAGGAGAAGTTCAAAGAGATCAGCGAGGCCTATGCTGTACTGATGGATGACGAGAAGAGACGGATATACGACATGTACGGTCATGAGGGGCTGTCAGGCGCGTATACTAGGGAGGACTTCTTCAGGTCTAGGATGGAGGACTTCGAGGATATTTTCCGGGACTTGGGACTAGGAAGTTTTAGCTCGATCTTTGAACGTCTTTTCAAGGATTTTGGCTTCGGCATCTATAAGGAGAGAGCTGCTCGGGAAGTGGTTGTTGATGTGGAGCTCTCGCTAAAAGAGTTGTTTAACGGCGCGAGGAAGACTGTTCAATACTCGGTGTTGGAGGTATGTCGCAGTTGTGGGGGTAGTGGGGCTGAGCCTGGTGGGCTGAGGACATGCTCCAACTGTAGAGGGACTGGCCAGGTGGTGAAAACAAGCGTCTTAGGGTTCATGACATATAGCATGGCTAGGACTTGCGAAGCTTGTGGTGGGACAGGAAGAATAATAGAGAGGCCCTGCAAGACGTGTAGGGGCAGCGGACGGGTTCAAAGTTTCAGGAGGCAAGACATCGAGATTCCACGAGGAATCTCGGACGGCTCCATCCTTCAGTTTAGAGTGCCGGAAGGCTCAGGCCCCGGTGGTGGCGAGACCATACTTGTCGTCAGAATAGGTGTTAAGAAATCTCCATACTACTATGTGAAGGATGGCGACCTCGTCGTGAGGGCCCCCATATCACCTAGTGAAGCGGTTTTGGGTGCGACGGTAAAAATACAGGGTGTTGACGGGCCCCTTGAGGTGAAAATACCGCCTAGGGCGCGCCCCGGCACATCGGTGGTTGTGAAGGGGCGTGGGCTTTGGAGACGGTCAGGCGCGCGCGGAGACCTGATCGTGAGACCTGTAGTCATAGCCCCCCTTAGAGGTGAGGAAGTCAAGAGGCTGTACGAGCAGATACATAGGAGCGAGAAGGCGGTGATGGAGAAGTGGAGGGGAAAAGCACTCAGACTTGAGTAGCTGTAGGCTTATTTAGTGCCGCAGGGGGATTGTCGACAGAATGGGGTTGAGGTATAAGGATCGGATTGAGAAGTTTGCCGCACGGCTGGAGCTCTCCGGATTCAACGCCTACATATGCGCCAACGAGTCAAACGTTTTCTACTTCACAGGGCTGCCGGGTCCAGCAACCCTCCTGATCCGCCAAGACGGTTCGGCAACCCTCTACGTCTCGCCAATGAACTATGGCCTCGCAGAGAGGGAAGCCTCGGAGTATGTCGAGATAGTGAAGTTAAAGATGGGGGCTGCGCCCGAGGCGCTTCTTGCTGAGATTCTTAGCCAGTTAGGCGGAATGGTAGGAATAGACAACCTAGATGTAGAGACATATAGGAAGATCGGTGGCCTAATAGGGGGTGTAGACCTGCGGCCGCAGTCAAGGCTCGTATGGGACATGAGAATGTCGAAAGACTCGTACGAGGTAGAGGTGATTAGGGAAGCCTGCTCAATCTCCGATAGGGTCATGAGATCAGCCTCAGACCTCTTGGTCCCAGGGATTAGGGAGAGTGAGGTTAAGGCAGAGTTGACGGCTGAAATTTACAGGCGGGTAGGCCAAGAACCTGCCTTCACACCGATAGTTGCCTTCGGCGAGCGCTCTGCCTTTCCCCACGGGCCAATCCAAAGAGGCACGGCTAGAGATAGAGTTCTAAAGAATAAGGATGTGGTAGTAATTGACTTGGGTGTGAAAGTAGAGGGATACTGCTCCGACATAACTAGGACCTTCTACATCGGAAAAGAAATTGATGAGAAGCTTCAGAATGTGTTCGAATCCGTCATAAACGCCAAGACTCTGGCTCAAAGCATAATGCGGCCTGGCGTCTCATGCAGCTACGTCGACGACATAGCCCGCGACTCACTCAGCAATAAGGGACTAGAACCCTACTTCATACACAGCCTAGGCCACGGCGTAGGGATTGATATTCACGAGCCTCCGAGAATAGGTCCCGGCAGTCAAGACCAGTTCGTTGAGAATAACGTGGTGACTTGTGAGCCGGGTGTCTATTTTATAGGTGAGTGGGGGGTCAGAATGGAGGACACGGTCTTGGTCACGGAGGAGTCTGCCATACCACTCACATCCTTTCCCCTAGACGAGTATCTGGTCTACTAGCCTCCGAACCTGCGCGTCCTCTGCTGATAGGTCCTGATGGCGCGTAGAAGGTCTATCTTTCTAAAGGAGGGCCAGTAGACATCTAGGAATACTAGCTCGCTGTAAGCTATCTGCCAGAGGAGAAAGTTGCTTATCCTCTCCTCACCCGATGTCCTAATAACTAGGTCGGGGTCAGGCTTTGGAAGCCCATTAGTATATAGGTTACGCTCGATTATCTCCTCATCCACTTGGTCTGGCTGAAGCTCTCCCTCCGCAACTTTGCCGCAGATCTTTCTTACAGCATCAACTATCTCGGCTCTCCCACCGTATGCGACTGCAATATTCAAATGAAATCTATCGTGATGCATCGTCTCCCTCTCAAGTCTTCTCAGACTCTCAGCAACCTCGCCCGGCAGATAATCCAGCCTACCTATCACCCTAAACCTAACCTTCTCCCTCCAGACCGTCTCATCCTTCAAAAACCTCTCAGCCCTCTCCGCTAAAATCCTGTAAATCTCCTCAAGTTCTTCCCTAGGCCGTCTCATTATATTCTCAACAGACAAGACATACAGTGTAACAATTTTAATCCCAATCTTCAGGCACCACCTCAGAAGCTCCTCAACCTTGTCGGCGCCGAACCTATACGCCTTGCTGGGTGGAATACCTACGCTCCTAGCCCAGCGCCTATTACCGTCTAAGATTACTGCGAGGTGTTGGGGAATATCACCGCTACCCACAATTCTCTCTAACCATCTCTCATAAAGCGAATACACCCCAAAAAGCTTCAGTACCTTCTCAATCATTGCTTGGGCGCCCTAATGCCTCTAACTGCTCTTATAATTGTAATCGAGGTTAGCAGCGAGGCGAAACCTATCAACGCGACCAATACAAGCTGTATGAGGTAGACAATGCCCTGTGTTGTCAGGAAGGTGCCGAGCAGCCTCATCATAATCCAGAGAAAGAAGAATATCAGCATGGCTTGAACATGCCTCCAAACCCGAGGGCTCTTCAACTGATAGTAGTAGAATATGTTATAGGCCGTGTTGAGGAAGGCCGCAATAGCTATCAAGTCTATGCTATTGACTATTAACACGCCTATGAACGGCCCAATATATGGGAGCACCTGCTCGAAACTCAGCGGCCCACCCCTTAAAGCAGATTGAAGATAGTTTAAGGCCGCTTGAAAACCCGCGACAAACGCCACTATTATTAGAATCAAGCTGACAACCGCTGTGAAGATCCGTAACTGAACTATACCAGGTTTATTCGATATCTCAGCCAGCCTCCGTATGAGGCCTGAGAAGGCCGCATCTATTCCGAATCCTCTAATCAGGAGCGCAATTCCTATGAAGACGAGGAGAAGTGGTAGGCTGAGCAGATTGAAAAAATAAAGCGCCCCCATCAACAATAGTAGTACGCCCGGGACTCCTAGAATTATTCTCGAATAGGAGGTGTCGTAGACAAGCATTCTGAGGTATCTTAGGAATAGTATCCAGCTGGTCTCTATTGTCTGGCTCTGCTTGACAATTACTGTTCTGGACGAGACTACCTTTATGCGAGAAGTGATGATCGATGAGAGTGATGGGGAGAGTGGGCCGTCTGAGACTACAACACACTCGGTAGCCCCCAGCTTCCTGATAATGCTTTCTATCTCCCGGGAGATCTTCAGGTCTGACTCAAGTCCACCATTATGTTTTCCTGTCACAGTAGCTATCTCAACGCCGTTAGGCCACCTACTTGACTCATCGTCAAGTATTTTGATGGCGGCGAACATCGCATTGGCATCGGCATCCTCGGGGTCCGCCATGACGAGCTTCAGGGCTGCTTCTAGGTTTTTTTCACGTCCTATGATGGGGGACTGGACTCCAGCCTTAACACCTACATCATCATCCTCATCGACCACCAGTATCAGGAGAGGCCCCTTTGACTCCTCAGCCATCCAACCCCAGCTATATACAATACTCCCTTTAAATTTAAAAAGGTCTCCGACATGACGTATATAAAGCCTGGAAAGAGGTCTCCCCCGCGGAATCTTTAAGCGCCCACCTAAGCCTTGGCCATTTCCCTCGCCCCAGGAACCCAACAAAAATCATAGAAGGCAAAGTTAGACCCGGCGGCCTAGGCTGGAAACTGAAACTTGTAGAGTTGCTCTCCTGGCCTTGAACGTATATATCATGGGCCGCCCGGACTATGCCGCGTGACTCGTCTCTTCCAAATTGGTGAGAGTGTTTGGGCAAGTTCTGCGGGGAAGGTCTCGGTTCTGGTCAACGAGTCTATGAGCAAATTAATGATGGCTGGGATAGTCGTCGTGAATCCTGGGCAGCGCCTTCCAGCCGAGGGTTACAGTCTCCACGAGTCAAGCGATGAACTGTCCTATGTTGTGCAGGGGGAGATTGTTTTTGGGACAGAGTCTGGAGAGACACTTTTGAAGGCTGGAGACCTGTTCTTTAACCCGCGTGGGACAAAACACTATGTCAGAAACGACGGAGATAAGCCATGTAGGGTTATCTGGGTATTGTCGCCTCCCATTAAATTATAGAACCTCCGCCCTTAAAAAGGATCCTTTAACGGTTCCAATACTAGGCTCGGATCAAATAAGTTTAAGCCAAGAGTCTTAACATTCTCTGTGGTTTAACTGGCGCTACTGTTTATGATTGGCTTGCTCCACCATTTGGCTGCCAGAGGGTTTCATCCTCCAGCAATATCTTCATCTCTTCAAACTCTAGCTTCTCTCCTCTCTCCAGTTTCTCGATGGCCTCCTTCTTTCTCTTAGCCTTGACCTCGCTGATCCTCCTCTTTAGCAGCTCCTCCCTCTTACCCCTGAGGAGTCTGTAAAGCTCGTATATTCTCGATGCCGCTAATATTCTCTCGGCCTCAAGCCTATCCCTCTCCTCTCTAGCCTCGATGTAGCTGGAGTGGTGTCTATCCGCCTCACTCTTCAGATTGTCGTAAAGATTGTTTAGAGCTTCCATCTCCATCGAGATCTGGCTCAGCCTAGCCGTCACACTCTCTAGTCTCTTTCTCTTCTCCTCCAGATCTCTCCTAACCTCCTCCATTTGGGGTGAAAGTTCGTTTAGTGAGAGATGTATCTTTAGGGCTTTCTCATAGTCTATGAGCATCGCCTCAAGCTTTGAAGCCTCCTCGAAGAGTTTTCTCTCCTCCTCTCTACTCACCCTGTGGGATGCTAGATAGAGGTCTATTTCATCGAGCCTCTTCTTTATCCTATTCACATCCATAGAAAGTCTCAGATTCTTCAGCTCACCTCTCAGCTGCCTCTTCTCTATAACATAGTTAAGCAGCTTCTGTCTCAGCTCTCTCACCTCGCGTCTTAAGACTCTGCCCTCCTCAACGAGCGATGCTCTCTCCTCCTTGAGCTTTTTTACCTTCTCCCTTATCTCTCTCATCCTGTCGTGGATTTTGTCTCTCTCCGAGACGCTTTTGTTAATTTTTGTGTTTATCTCCTCAATCTTCCTGTCTAGCTCGCTTATCTTGTCTTTCAGCTCGCTGATCTCCCTCGAAATCTCGTCCTCGATGCTCATAGGAACCACCTATCTGAGCTCATATTCACCCTCGCTAAGTGCTCTGGTGACGGCGCCATGAAGTGCCCCCAACCCTTCCAGTGTTTTAGAAGACACCGCAATAACTGGAAATGTTCTGCCAATGTCGTGCAAAATATGGACAATATCCCTTGTTATAAGCATTTGCATCCCTTGACTCCTAGACTCTATATCAACCTCGAGGGCTTCCTGTGAAGAGATCCACCTGCGGATTCGTCTAAGTATTCTCTTCGGGACTATGTCGATCTTCGATAATGCGATAATTGATTGGAGATTGAGTGAGAGATAAACCGATGTGGCGAGGAATAGTGAGGAGGCGAACAACCTAGTCGTGTGACTCGCTACGGGATCCATTAGATATATGATAAGACTTGGGACTCTTCTAAGTGCCTTTACAATAGCTCTGCCCTCCTTCCTGAAGGCGAACAACTCGAGTTGCCCAGGCGTGTCGATCAGAACATAATCAACAGAGAGGTCCATGATCTCTGAGCAGAGCGTATCGATCTCCCTCACGGCCTCTCTCACCGAGGCTATGAGCGCAGCATTTGGGCCGAGATTGTATGTAAGCATCATTCGCTCATAGTCGACATATTCTCTAATGTCTACTTCTGGCTCGTAGGGGAGGACTGTGGCGGCTGGGTCAAGATTTACAGTTGCGACGCTCTGCTCATTTTGCTTCAGCCACTCCGCATAAGCCGCGGTCAGCGAGGATTTCCCAGACCCTGCGGTCCCAACAATATATGCTATCCGCAAACTCTAACCCAGCTGTCACCTAGTAGAATTTAACTCTGATTGAGTCTAGCACAACTAGTAGGGCTCTATTGTGGCTGGGGGCTTGGAGGTTAGGGCATAGGCCACCATCACCACACCTCCCACCTCGTTTGTTATTCGCCGCGAGATTCTGTCCATCAGCTCGCTAGGTACAGGATACCAGTCTGCTGTCATACCATCCTCACTCGTCACAGCCCTAACGATAACTACATGGCCAACACTTCTGGCATCACCCTTAACACCTACCCACTTCGAGTCAAGCACAACAGCGAATGCCTGCCAAACCGAGCCGTATAGGCCGGCTCTACGGAATTCCTCCTCTACTATAGCGCCTGCTTCCCGGCAGATTCTCAGCTTCTCCTCCGTCACCTCCCCTTCAATCCTGACTGCTAGGCCGGGGCCTGGGAACGGGTGTCTCTCTATTACGGTGGCAGGCAGCCCTAGGGCCTTTGCGACTTCTCTGACCTCGTCCTTGTAGAGGTCTTTTAGCGGTTCTATGAGCTGTAGTCCGAGCCGCTCAGGTAGTCCGGCGACGTTGTGGTGGCTCTTGATGAGGCTTGTCAGGGCGCCTGTCGCCCCGCTCTCCACTCTGTCCGGATATATCGTCCCCTGTGCAAGATACTTCGCCCCCTCTATATCGGATGCGGCCCTCTCGAAGACCTCTACAAAGAGTCTCCCTATAATCCGCCTCTTCTCCTCGGGATCTTTTACTCCTCGAAGGGCCATTAAGAATTCTATGCTCGCGTCGATGAAGTGTACATTTTTTATCTGGAGAAGCTTCAAACTCTCTAATACAAGTTCCCTCTCCCCCTTCCTGAGAAGCCCATGATCTATGAATATCACATGGAGTCTATCGCCTATTGCTCTCTGGATAATGGCTGCGGTGGTCATGGAGTCTACTCCTCCGCTGACACCGCAGATGACCTTCTCACCCTCCCCGACAGTCTCGGCGACGCTCTTCACCATCTCATCCAGCATATCTATTGGCCGCCAATCGCATCTGCAGCCGGCCACGTTCTTGAGGAAATTCTTGAGAATCTGCCTCCCAAGCGGTGTATGTTTTACCTCGACGTGAAACTGCACCGAGTACAGCCTCTTCTCCGCGTTCTCCATGGCAGCGATAAGGTCATCCTCGGAGATTGCTGTCACTCTGAAGTTCTTCGGCGGTTCTAGTACGGCGTCGCCGTGGCTCATCCATACCTCAACACGCCTATTAAGCGATGCGAAGAGCGCCGAGTCTTCAACCACGTTGACTATGGCTCTCCCGTACTCCGCCTTAGAGCCCCGCTCTACTTTGCCTCCAAACTCTTCGGCGAGGAGCTGGTGGCCATAACATATCCCCAATATGGGTATGCCGATGTTAAGCACTCTCTTGTCGGGACGTGGTGCACCCTCCTCGTAGACGCTCCTAGGACCTCCCGAGAATATCAGCGCCTTAACGTTACCATAACGGCCTATCTCTTCAGGAGATATGTTAAAGGGGACTATCTCCGAGTAAACACCAGTCTCCCTACACCTCCTAGCTATAAGGTGGGTATATTGACCTCCGAAGTCAAGGATAAGCACTTTCTCCCGGGCGGTGGAGCCTCGGCCGTCTCTATGAGTCAACCCCTCACCAAGATTACGGGCAGCTTCCTTGATAAAAATCATCGGTCAATAGGAAAGTATGGTGGGGGGAGGGGGGTAGACCTGCTGGTATGGGCTGTTGACTGGACCGGCTTAAGGGGCTAGACGCTGCTTTAATACTGGTGTAGGAGTTGTGTGTGGCGAGCCCATGGGCATCGAGGAGCTCAAGGCCGTTCTCCCTCTCGCAGGCTTGGGTACGAGGATGCTTCCAGCCACTAAGGAGCAGCCGAAGGAGATGCTTCCAGTCTTCGCTAGAAGCGAGAATGGATCGCTCTGTGTGAAGCCTATTGTGCAGCTGATCTTTGAGCAGCTCTTCGACGTGGGCATCCGGGAGTTCATACTAGTGGTTGGTAGGGGGAAGAGGGCGGTGGAGGACCACTTCACGCCAGACCAAGGCTATCTCGAGATTATTAGGAGAAGTAGGAACTCTCTACTGAGGGATTTCGAGGAATTCTATAGGAGGGTTAACGAGTCTGTCCTAGTCTGGGTTAACCAGCCCCAGCCCCTAGGATTTGGGCACGCGGTCCTGATCTGCGAGAAGACCGTGGGAAACTCGCCGTTCATCGTCCACGCGGGGGACACCTACCTCGTAAACGGAGCGCAAGCCATCAGGCATATGTATAGACACTTTGAGTCTGAGGGTGCTGAGGCTGTTCTTCTACTGCAAGAGGTTGAGGACCCGCGACAGTATGGGGTTGCAGAGGTCTCCGAGATAGGCGGCGGTTTACGGGTTACGCAGGTTGAGGAGAAGCCCAAGGAGCCCCGCTCAAATCTAATGATTATCCCCCTTTACATCTTCAGGAACTCGATATTCAAGGCGCTCAGGTCTGTTGGGCGTGGTGTTGGCGGCGAGCTTCAGCTAACCGATGGGATACAGCGCCTCATCGAGTGGGGGTATAGGGTTGACGCGATCAAGCTCGAGGATGATCTGAAGATGGATATAGGCACGCCACAACTCTACTGGGAGGCTCTCCAGCTCTCATACAGGCTCTCAACATCAGGGTCAACGCGATAAGACCACATCCGCCTCCCAGCAAACCCTAAAACTAACTAGAGGGAGCATATTCCGGAGTATTGGCATGTTAGCTGGCGATTTGGGCAGGGGGGTCGGAGTCATAGGCGCCGGATACGTGGGCCTGACGCTCAGCGTGTTCCTAGCCTCGAAGGGTGTGAGAACAATATGCGTGGAGAAGAACGAGGTAAAGGCTGGGAAAATTATGAGGGGTGTGTCCCCGATACATGAGCAGGGCCTCCCTGAG
Source organism: Nitrososphaerota archaeon (assembly GCA_038741355.1). Taxonomy (GTDB): domain Archaea; phylum Thermoproteota; class Nitrososphaeria_A; order Caldarchaeales; family Calditenuaceae; genus HRBIN02. The sequence goes on along the minus strand of JAVYLC010000003.1, from coordinate 8,197 downwards.
CTTCTTCAGCGCGTTGTAAGGGATGGTATGCTGGAGGCTCGAACCGAGGTTGGAGACATGCTGGAGAGGATTGACACGATCTTCATAACTGTTGGAACGCCTACTAGCAGCGACGGCGCCCCCGATCTTACACAGGTCAAGGAGGCCTCAAGACAGGTAGGAGAAGCCATGTCTACCAGCAGGGCCGCTACACCCCTCATAGTAGTTAAGAGCACGGTTCCCCCGGGGACGACCTGGCATGTTGTGAGACCAATCATCGAAGAGGCTAGCGGTAGGTCCTGCGGAGACGGATTCCACCTATGCGTAAACCCTGAGTTCCTGAGGGAGGGGTCGGCACTCCAAGACACCATGAATCCCGACAGGATCATCATAGGTGCAAAGCACAGCGAGGCGGCGGAAAGACTGAAAAAATTCTACGAAGCCCTCTACCACCCCTCAAAAATCCCAACCCTAGTCACAACACCAGCCAACGCCGAACTCATAAAACTCGCAACCAACGCCTACCTAGCCCTCAAGATCAGCTTCATCAACCTAATCTCACAGATCTGCGAAGCAACCGAAGACGGAGACGTAGGAGTCATAGCAGAGGGGTTGGGGCTCGATCCAAGGATCGGCCCCTTATTCCTGAGGGCGGGGCTGGGTTTTGGGGGAAGCTGCCTCCCGAAAGACCTCCGCGCCTTGAGATGGTTTGCAGCAAGCCGCGGTCTGGATGCATCTCTCTTCGAGGCGATAATCGGGATTAATCGGGCCCAGAGGCTAAGGGTTGTGGAGAAGGCCGAATCGATGCTAGGTGGGCTTTCGGGGAAGAGAGTTGCGGTGCTGGGCCTAGCTTTCAAGCCTAGAACAGATGATGTCAGGGAGGCGGCCTCCCTCGAGATAATCCGCGAGCTCCTATCGCGTGGGGCGGAGGTGAGGGCCCATGACCCAGCCGCGCTCGACAACGCCAGACAGGTCCTAGGCGGAAGCGTCACCTACTGCCATAGGGTAGAAGATTGCCTAAATGGCGCAGACCTGGCAATAATAGCCACGGAATGGTCCGAGTACGCAGCCATAGACCCCTCCACCTTGAAGTCCCTTATGCGAAATCCACTAATCATCGATGGGAGAAGAATCCTAAACACGCGCCAACTAATAGAAGCAGGAATAAGAATACACACTGTAGGCCTACACAGCCCCTCGGCATAGCAGCCTCGATATAGAGGAGATAAGGGTTATTAGTCGGCCTTTCCTAAGGGTCTTCTTAGATGTTGTTCTAGTTGGTTGCCTCCAGCCAACCTCTCCCTTTGTTTTTCCTTCCAGAGGATTAATTACTGTACTGGTAGATGGTTCTAATCTGTGGGATGGGCTCTGTCTGGCTTGACGTCCTAAACACCCAGAAGAGTTATGGAGGGCTTCATCTGAGAGACAATCTTTTCAAAAGAACCCGGAGCATTAAAAAGTTTATACGTATTTGTTACAGCACGGGTATACGGTTCTGAGGAGTGGGGCCGTGGTCTAGCGGTATGACGCCGCCCTCACACGGCGGTGGTCGTAGGGGGAGACGGCGGAGGTCGTGGGTTCAATTCCCACCGGCCCCAATTTC
>JAVYLC010000003.1:0-6518 GCA_038741355.1 Nitrososphaerota archaeon | reverse complement strand
GTTACAGCACGGGTATACGGTTCTGAGGAGTGGGGCCGTGGTCTAGCGGTATGACGCCGCCCTCACACGGCGGTGGTCGTAGGGGGAGACGGCGGAGGTCGTGGGTTCAATTCCCACCGGCCCCAATTTCATCATCAGTGTGAGGGGGGTTGAGAGATAAGTGGGGGATGGTTGGTTAGGTGATTTGTCCTCTAGTAGTCCGCGTCTTCTGAGGTATTCTTCGAGGTTTTGTTGTTTTCGCTTTATGGTGAACCCTACGCGTCTGTAGAATTCCAGTCTGTCCTTCGCCCTGACTTCAACGCAGTATACATCTTTTCTCGCCATGATTATTCTTCCCCACCTTTTATGGGCAGCCCCCTTCCTCATATTGATTCTCGGCCCCGATGTCTCAATACCTAGAGCTCTTAGTAATTTCTGGACGTATTCGAGAAGTCTGACATCTGTATTGACGCAATAAATTCCTCCATCTCTTTTATTCACAGAACCCTCACTATCAAAGAACCCTCTCAGAAAGCCTCGTTTGCAGTCTTCGCAGTGCTCTACGAACCGTCCTATCCTCTCAAAGTCTATGGGTTTCTGTAAAAGCTGGTACAATGCCTTTGACTGGACGCGTACTTCGAGCAACCCACCTTTTACTGATATTGGCTTCGGCGGCTCTCTCCTAAGGACCCTCCCCAAGCATCTCGCGAACTCCTCTACGAAATCCATGTCCCTCACCTTGACACCAACCTTATAGCCTCCACTTTCCCGCCTATTTTTGACCGCCCAACCATCCCCGGCGACCACACCTATTATGTAGGCTAGCTTCGGGGATGGTTTTAGGAAGTCTATCGTGGGGATCCTTATACCGTTGTATGGTGTGTGTACTCCCCGGCACCATCCAACAATCACTGCAGGGCTCAGCGCGACACCATACAGCTCTTTAATCTTCTTACTTACTCTCTTGTATCCAAGGCCTGCCTTTCTTAGCTCTAACACCTTCTCATACAACTTAATCCGTAGTTCTCTGGGTAGGTATTCTCCCCCTCTTCTAACCTTCTCCGGAAAACACTTACGATACCAGTACTCAACGGCCCTCCTTGACACATCCACCCCACGCTCCCTCAGCATCCTCCAAATCTTGACGTATCCGTATCCCCTCTCCACTCCAATCCTCAGGGCCTCTAAGAGTCTACACCTCTCCTCCGGTGTTAATCGTCGCTGAGTCTTGGGCAAACCCTCCCCCTGCAGCCCGGCCTTTCCGGGATTGCTGGGCCTAGACCCATCCCAACAAACCCAGGCTTCCCCACCCAAAACTAGCATATCCTCCTCTACGTGCGATACTTATTCTCTCAGACACCTCGGCGAAAATAACCTAGGCCTAAGACTTCTGACATGGCCTTAAATCTGCGGCGGTTGGGGCACTATTCAATGAGCGGGTGGAAAGAATTCCATTACTAGCTTGAGGAGTCCTAGGAGGGGTTTGAGGGGGAGGATTATGGGGAAGAGTGGTCTGAAGAGGTGGGGGTTGAGACCTCATCCCAGCCCCAAGACATGTGAGGGAGGTCGCCGGCTCGAATCCGGCCGGTCCACACTCTTAACTCTTAAAAACACCAACGCCCTATGATCGTTGAACACTATGGAGTCTTCAGAGGTTGAGGTTGTCAGGGAGTTAATTGGTTTGAAGCCTGAGAAGGCTTTTGAAGAATGCAGAACGATATTATCCATTCAGCCCCATCCGGATGATACTGATATAGGCGCCGGCGGCATAGTTGCTAGACTCTCTTACCGTGGGTGTAGGGTCATATATGTGACGGTGACTGATGGTGGTGGTGGAACTACAGATCCCTCGATATCGTGGGAGGAGCTGACGCGTATTCGCAGGAAGGAGCAGCAGGCTGCGGCCCAGATCCTAGGTGTCTCAGAACTCATCTGGCTTGATTATAGGGATTCAGAGCTTAGACCCTCATTGGAGCTCAGGAACAAGCTGATAACCCTGATAAGGCGCTACAGGCCCGACGTCGTCTTGACAGTCGATCCATGGCTACCCTATGAGGCCCACCCAGACCACATAGCAACTGGACTCGCAGCCAGCGAGGCCTTCTTTTTCAGCAACCTAACGAACATCAACCGTGAAGACCTCGAAAAGGGCCTCGAGCCCCATTCACCCAAGTACATCGCCTACTATTGGACCAAGAACCCGAACCTATACGTCGATATCTCAGACCTGATAGATGTTAAAAAGGAGGCCATGTCGGCCCACAGGTCCCAATTCACTCCTGATATAGTTGAACTCCTCATCAAGTATGACGAGATATTAGGTAGGAGAGCTGGCTACAAGTATGCTGAGGCCTTCAAAATACTCAACCAGCTGGCACTCCACGTTAACCCCATCGCCGACATGCTCTGAAGCCTAAAGAACCCGTAATGAAGGTTTTTATTTAGGTTAGTGGATAAGTCATCTGCAAAAACCAGAGGGAGTGAGAAGAATGTCCGCGAATGAGGTAACTGTATTGGTTGGCAAGAAGCCGGCGATGAGCTACGTCTTGGCGTGTCTGATATCGCTGCAGCAGGGGCAGAACGTGACACTGAAGGCGAGGGGACGGTCAATAAGCAGGGCTGTCGATGTGGTCCAGATACTGAAGAACAGGTTCTACAAGGATTTGAAGGTGCAGGAGATAAAGCTGGGTACAGAGATGCTGAAGGGGCAGGACAACAGGGACGTGAACGTAAGTACGATCGAGATAAAGATAGCCTCTTAGAGGCGCGCCGAGGGTAAGGAAGGTTAAAAACAGATGAGGCTGATGATAGACTTGGAGGCGATAACTACTGAAGATACCCGTATGCGAGTTCGACCTGCGGAGTGGCTCTCTTTGCCCGAGTTGTCAGAGGAAATTAGAGAGAGGAGAGGTTACGCGGCTGGACATCGAGGTCTTAACATCGTTAATCGACCTAAACCTGCCACTACTAGCCAAGGCTGAGTACGCCGGCTCGATACGTCAAAAAAACAAAATTTTTGTCTTCCTCCGAGATGTAGAGGCTTCTGTTCAGGACTTTATGGAGCTATCACTTCAGCTCTCACGCCGGTTAAAGGCACTTGTGAGGGTGCTTAGGGATCACCGCGCATTTAATAGCTTTTTGGCTGAGCTTCTTGCCCCTGCTAAGATCCTAACTATTAATGTGGTGTGGCTTCCTGATGGATCCGAGGAGACGATAGTCACGGTGGATGATACTTCTAAGCTCCAGCTACCGGTGGACGAGATTGTGGATTTGGTTAAAAGTTTTAAGTGTCGTGCGATACGGATTGAGCGGGCTACGCGGCGTTAGGGGCCTCATACTTGGTTAGATTGTTTATGAATGACTCATGTGAAGTTATCACTTAAATATGCGTGAATCAATGTTCTTTTTGGTCTAAAAACTCTATGGCTGGAGATGAGGAGCCCGAGGCCGGTTTTGACCAAGTGCGCTCTGGGATGGTTAGGCCTGAACTTGACGGCCGGCGTGTGGTCATTCAGGGCTGGGTCCATGAGATACGCGACCTCGGCTCTTTGGTCTTCATAGTTTTGAGGGATAGGTCGGGTCTCTGCCAAGTTGTGTTTAGCCGCGTAGGTGCTGAGAGCGGTCTTCTAGCTGCTCTAGATGGTTTGACCCGTGAATCGGCTGTTAGGGTCTGGGGGACTGTGCGCGTTGCTCCTCAGTCAAGGATGGGTGTTGAGGTGAGGGGTGAGCGGATTGAGGTTGTTGCCAAGGCGGTTGAGAAGCTCCCCTATGACGTGACCGGCAAAGTCTCAGCGTCCATGACAACGCGTCTTAACCATAGGATACTAGACCTGAGAAAACCAGTGAATACCGCGATCTTCCTTATAGCTGACACGGTCTTCGACGCTATACGCGAGTATCTCCGTGGGCAGGGGTTTGTGGAGGTTAGGACTCCTAAGATCATAGCCACCGCGACTGAGGGTGGGGCGGCCCTCTTCAAGGTGGACTACTTCGGGAAGGAAGCGTATCTTGCCCAGAGTCCTCAGCTCTACAAGGAAGAGCTTGTCACTGTCTTTGAACGAGTCTTTGAGATTGGGCCATTCTTCAGGGCTGAGGCCTCGCATACGCGGAGACACGTCAGCGAGTTCACTTCTGTCGACATAGAGGCTGCCTTCATGAACTATGAAGGTGTCATGCGGGTGCTTGAGGAGATGGTTGCCCACGTCTTCAAGAGGGTCTTAGAGGAGAGGCAGAGGGAGCTCGAGCTCCTCGGCGTCTCTCTCCGACCCCCCAAGACTCCTTTCAAGCGGATGACTTATGACGAGGCCTTGAGAGAGCTTGTGGAGCTTGGTCATCCAAAGAGCTGGGGAGGCGATCTGGAGACCCCAGAACTGAGATATCTGGCCAAGAGGCACACGGGTTTCTACTTCATCACCCACTTCCCAACCGCCATAAAGCCCTTCTACATCCAGCCCGACCCCAGCAACCCACAGGTATCTGAGTCCTTCGACCTGATGTACCAGTGGCTCGAACTGGCTTCAGGTGGGACGAGGATATCAGATCCCGTGCTTCTCAGGCAGAGGCTGCAGGAGCAAGGGCTCAACTCCGAGAGCTTCAAACACCATGTGGCGGTATATGATTATGGCATGCCTGTCCACGCAGGCTGGGGGCTCGGGTTCGAGAGGCTGATAATGGTCATCACAAGGCGTACCAACATAAGGGACGTAATACTCTTCCCGAGGGATAGGTTCAGGCTCGTGCCATGAGCGATCCGGCTGAGGAGTTTAGAGAGATCTCGAAACGAATATTTGAGAAGTATTTGACGGAAGAGGATGTGGAGGAGCTGGCGTATAGGTGGGCTGGCCTGAAGGCGAGACTTGTCTCTGGTTCAGAGGCTCGTGAGCCCAGCGTGGAGGAGATTGACCACTTGAAAAGGCGCATCCTAGAGCTCAGAGCCCTCGCAGGTCTCGACCCATTTAAGAAGGTGGAGTAGTCTATGTTCTCCTTTTTTCATTAGTTTTCACGGTGATTGTGGGTAGAGGGAAAGGATTTAGGGGGGTTTTAGGCGGCTTGTCCCTAAGTAGTCCGTGACGTGTAAGATATTCTCCGAGGCGCTGTTTTTTCCTCTGTATCGTGAATCCGGCGTGCTCATAGAACTTCAGCCTACTAGCACCCCCAACGTAGAGGTGGTATACATCATTCTTTGCTACGCATAATTTGGAGGGAGTCCCCTTCTTTGCGTGTAGACGTGGTCCTATGGACTCTATCTCCAAGAGTTTTAGAAGTCTCTGAACATATTTGAGAATTTTAATGTCTGTGTTGTAACAATAGATTGCACTGCATGTTTTTACGGAGCCTTCACTGTCGAAGAATCCTCGTAGAAAGCTCTGCACACAATACCTACAATGCTCCGTGAAACGTCTTGTATCATCAACGTTAATTGGTTTTTTGAGTAGGTTGTAGAGGGTCTTTGAGGCAACACGTACCCAAAGAATCCACCCCTTGTTTGCGTTGGCTTTGGTGGCTCCCTTCCGAGAACTCTTCCCAAACACCTCGCGAACTCTTCGGCAAACTCTCCATCCTTGACGCAGGCTACGACCTTATATCCTCCACCCCATGTGCTGTACGTGCTTTTTCTGATTACGCATCCATCGCCAACAACACCTATAAAATAGGCTAGGTCCGGTGACGGTTCTAGGTAGTCAATCGATGGTATCCGTATTTCATTTAATGGTTTACGAATTCCTCTTAACCACTCACTGACCTCTGACCTACTTAATCTGACACCGTACCTCTCCTTCACCTCATCTATGATCATGCTGTATGAATAGCCCTTATTCCGTAGCCTCTTGACCTCGCTGTAAAGTCTAATCCTAACAGCTCTGTCTAGGTGTGGGCCTCTCTTCCCCACCCTCTCTGAGAACAACTTATAGTAGTAGTACCCGACGGTCGACTTAGCTACCCGAACCCCATTCTCTCTCAACGTCTTCCAAATCTTTTTATATCCAAGCCCGTTCTGAGCACCTTCTTTCACAGCGCTTATAATCTTCTCCCTAAGCTCTGATGGTAGTTGTCTCTGACACTCCCCACCCCCACATCCCCTATGCGGTCCACGGCCTTGTCGGGAGGGCTGGGCTGAGTCCCCTCCGCCCACTGCCCCGCTAGGGCCCTAGACCCAGCGAGAGTCATGACTAGACTAGCTGATCTAACTTGGGTTTTATAATTCTTTAGAGCCCCTCCGAAAATGTGGCATGCGATACTACTTTCCTTTGAGACATCAATCAGTCAAGACCTCGCCACGACAGGAATGAATTCTCAAAGGCATCCGCCCAGACAACCATAGAATATAAGTACTATAACGGAATAAGACCACGGTGTAGATTAGAGTTCTGAGCTACATGGTCTTGTGTAGCTCTTGGGATTCATCAGCCTAGGGCTCCTCACGGGTTCATGGGAGCCCTCATCAGCCTCTTCCCCTGTCAGGGTGAACCCACTCCATCCCCTCATCAGCCTGTTGAAGAGCTTTGGGGATGGAGAAAGCCCCTCCATCTGTAGGTATA
>JAVYLC010000002.1:0-78111 GCA_038741355.1 Nitrososphaerota archaeon | reverse complement strand
TCCTTAACCATTAACCCTATGGATGTTTCGTGGTATGATTTTCGAGGCTGTCGTTTCCGTTTAACGTATCCATCACCTGCAACCACACCTATAATATATGCAAGCTCCTTGGAAGGTTTTAGAAACCTTATTGAGGGTATTCGTGTGCCGTTGTATGGGCTGTGTATTCCTCTGACCCACTCGCTTATGGTGGATTTTCGCAATTTAATGCCATATCTGTCCCTCACAGAGCCTATGATTCTACTGTATGATAGTCCCTGATCCTCTAAGAATTCTAACCTCACCGTATAGTTTGATTCTCAGCCCTCTAGGCAGGTATAAACCTGTTCTTTCCACCCTCGATAGTGTCCGGATAAGCATTCTTAACCACCTCTATCCACGATTATCCTTGGCTTATTAGTACAAATGCATACAATGGAAGCCCTCCCACCTTTAAACAAACCATTATCCGGGCATTACCACTACAGGTATGTCAAAGGCTATTATGTGATGTGGCTTAGGCTTTACAGTATTGTTCTAGGCCATCTTGACAGGCTGAGGAGGGGGTGAGGACGCGGTAACACTCTACACGCCCAGAGAGGGCAGGAAAGCCTTGCCCACACGGGTATTCCACACATAGCTAGGAGAAAAGGCTTCATGGTTCCCAGACAGTTTGTCCTGAGAGTTGGGCTTCCCAAGATGTAGGAAAAAGATGCGGGCTGGTAAGACGGAGTGGACTCCTCGCTCAGATATCGCCTACTAATACGGGGTTGGCTTAAACAATATGGGACGAGACATTACTGGCAGTTTATTGCGATAAGCCAGGCGGCCAAGTTTGGGCAGGAGGTTGTTAGGCTAAGCCCAGAGCTGGCGGCTTTGGCCACTGGGGTTTTTGCAATATTCAACGGGCTTGGGAGGCCTTTGTTCGGATACCTCGCGGACAGGATGAAGATAAACGTCGTCTCCAGCCTCTCCTTCCTACTGGCCATCATTGCGGCTTTGCTGGCGACACAAGCAAGCACACTCCCCCTCTACGTTATCTCTTACTCGATTCTATGGCTCGTCTTTGGCGGATGGCTGGCCCTAGCACCCAAAGCCACATCACATACCCCAGGAGAATTCATCCAAGACTATCCTCCCTGAGTCCCACATCATCGCCCAGTTCTCAAATTAACTTGCTCTGAGATATAGCTCATTTCTTATTGACGGGTGAGGGGTGGGCTATGTAGGTTGTTTGGCTTTATAATCTGGATATGGGTTTGATGAGGACTATCGCTTACTTGGATATCCTTTTTATTTTTTCTAGGATTTGTGGCTGGGCTTCGCGGGATTCTTGTAGGATTTTTTCTTGGTCGAGTGTGAGGACTTGTCTATTCCTCATCACTATTTTGCCATCTATTATCAGGTCTGTTGTGTCTTCAGCTGTGGCGTATAGGGGGAGGAGGTTGGGGTCGTGTAAGGGTGTGAGATGGGGTTTGCGGGTGTCTATTATCGCAATGTCTGCGATGTAGCCTTGCTCGATCCTGCCGAGCCTGTTGCCAAATATCCTTGCTCCGTTATGTGTCGCTATTCTTAGTGCCGTCTGTGGTGTTATGATGTTGAAGTCGTGGTATGGTGTTCCGTAGTATCCCGTGAGCCCGCTAATCATTACATTCATTTCTAGGAATAGGTCTACTGGCCTGTAGCTGCCGCCATCGCTGCCAAGCGCTACATTAGTACCGGCTGCAACCAGCTCTGGGACTCTTGGGAAATTCATGTAGAGCATGGCGATTGTTGGGCAGTGGACGACAGTGGCTCCAGACGCTGAGAGTAGCTGGACCTCTTGGCTGGTGAGAAATGCGCAGTGAGCCGCTATAACCTTGCTGGTCAGGTATCCCTTACTATGGAGGTATTCAACCGGCCTCAACCCCCACCTGCTGAGGCTGTGCTGAATCTCCGATGCCTCTTCACTCAAATGCATGTGGACTGGAACACCATCCTCCAGCGCATACATGAATGTCTCATCTATCTGGCTGTCTGTGGAGGTCATGATCTGTCTGATGGAGTAGCACCCCCTAACCCGCCCTTTCCCATATTTCCTGACAAGCTCCCTATTCATCTGGGCTGTCCGCCTATAATGCTCGGGCCCTGTATCCATAGTAGAATGCGTCACCAGTCCGCGTAGGCCCGCCTCAGTAGCAACATGCGCCAGTATATCCGGGTATGGGCCGCCGGCGTCAGCGAAAGCCGTAACGCCCTTCATAACCATGTTTAGGCAGGCGAGCTCTGCGCTTATCCTCCCTTCCTCGCGTGTTAGTTCCGCCTCGAATGGGATGAGGACTCGAAGCCAGATTGGGTGGGCCTGAAGCTCCTTGAGGGAGAGGGCGCCTCTGAGGAATATCTGGAAGACATGTGTGTGAGCGTCTACGAGGCCGGGGATTGCTATCTTCCCCCTGCCCTCAATCTCCTCGGCTGTGTCCAGTTTAACTCCTCTACCTATCTGGGCTATTTTGCCATCCCTGATTGCTATGTCTACGTCATGGAGTACTTTTGATTCTGCAGGGTCGAGAACTGTTATTTTCCGTATGAGGATGTCGGCTTCCTCCCTCATGTCTCTGCGGCGTACTCTACTATCCAGTCCATGTTCATGAGCATGGTTCGGTCTGCCCGCTCACCCACACCTATCCTCTCCACACCCTTAGAGTCCCGGATGGGCTCACCCATGTTCCCTTCACTGCTTATCGGCTCGAAGAGCCCTTCCTTCATCTCCTCATACCTCTTCTTTATGAGGAGCTGCATATCCTCCAGAACAGCGGGGTTGAGTGGTGCCATGTATACCGCTCCCTCGGGACTGCCAAGCGTGCTCTGCTCAGGAGGCTTGGCCCATCTCGAGGGTGTGAAGTCGCCCAGCCTCGCCCATATGTCAATTGACTGCCACGTACCTGTCAACACCATCTTGTAAAACTCGAGATAGAGAACACCCCAATTGACTATGTGTCCGGTCAAATGTGAGTTGGGGCCGAGCCTCGTCATGTCCGTGTAATGGCTGAAACACCATGTCCGCCGCCCTTTCTGGGTGGTGTATTCCTCCGCCACCTGGATGGCGGTTGGCGAGTCCTCAGACGAGGATATGACGTCAGCGTCTATCGTGTCTATCAGCGAGGTGACCGCGTCTCGAGCCTTTGTTGGGTCGAACCAAGTGTTCAGCCAGACGATCCTCGCCTTAATCTCCTTGCCTGTCCTCCTCTTGTAGGCGTATCTAGCCCCCAGTATGAAAGAGTTTACGAGCCTATTAATGACCGGGACAGGGAACGTAGCCACTACCCCTACAGCTCCCGTTCTTGTTACCGCGCCAGCGGCGAGGCCTTCGAGATAGTAGATCTGGTAAGTGTTGATGTCTCCCACCGACATGTTATCAGGAGCGTTACCCAGCGCTCCAGCCCTGAAGCCGTTTATGTGGACAAAGTATTTCTCAGGATATTCGGCGGCGAGCTCGGCCATAGGGTCCATGTAGCCGAAGCTAGTCCCAACCACCAGATCAACGCCCTCAACCTCTATGAGGCTTTTCATGGCACCCTTGACATCTGCGTCGCCAACCCCTTCGATGTATATGCTCTCAACGCCTTTGACGCGGCTGTCAGCCCATCTCCTCCCCTGGTCGTGAGAGTATGACCAGCCGAAATCCTTCGCAGGACCTACGTATACGTAGCCAGCCTTTAACTTCTTCTCAACCTGCTTTGTGAAAGTGACCTCTCGTTCAATCGTTGTGACCCTTCCACCACCCGTTGATGCGTAGGTACCGAGCGAGCCGGCTATGCCGCCAAGAATCAGCCCTCCTACAAGCGCCCTACCTGCAGAGTTTAAGAAACTCCTTCGAGATTTACTACTTGAGCCCACGCGTCCCCTTATCCAAATCGAAATATATATGAGACGTGCATGTTGGTCTAAATTTTGCGCGTCTAAATCAAGTCTTAGAGTTGTAGGTAGTTGACGGCGAAGGCAGAGAATAGTGCGAGTGCGAGCGGTATTGTCAGTCCTGGAACAGTGTCCCACTTCTTTAGAAGCTGGAGGGTTAGATAGTATCCGGCCATGATTGCTAGGTTCGATGCGATGGCGGAGGGTAATCCGAGCCTGAAGAAAGCCGCTGTGACTGTTATTGTGTAGAAGAGTAGGTCACCTAGGCCAAGATTAATGTCCCCTACCTCAACCACTAACCCCCTGAGCTGATGTATCCTCTCGCGGTACTGTTCTTGGCTCAAGAGGGAAAGATATCCCTTCTTAACCATTACCAGGTCGAAGACCGAGAGTGAAGCCGTGAGCGCTATGAACGTGAATAAGGGGATCATGTATCCTATGATTGTTCCTCCAGCGGCTGCCGTGACACTGGCCGCGGCTAGGGCTGCAGGGCCTGAAACCTTCCTGACCAGAAAAGCTAGAAGGGTTGAGGCGAGCAGGGAGATGGCTAAAATAGCGCCTTCCGGCAGTATAACGGATAATTGTCCGATGTATCCCAAGTGTACTAGGAGGGTCAGGAATGTTACTATCCAGAAAGCGCCAATTGAGATTAGTGATATTAGTTTGGGCAATTTTTTGAATATAAGGAACAGAGTGAAGCCGGCGATGGCTATTGCGGTGAGTAGTGTCAGGGTGTTGAGGTATGGGGCAGGAGAGCTTGCAGGGGCCTCAGCAGGCTCCTCAACAACTACAACCGGAGCAACAGGCTCTATCTCGACCCCACTTCGGAATAGGTTCAGGATAAAGAGCCAAAGGATCGCTGTGAGGATTATCGGTGGTAGCGCCTCGTAGCCAAGCACCCTCAGCCTCAAGTCCGAGAATATTCTTATAGGGGTGTAATTATAGATTTGTACAGTTGAAGTATAGGCTGATGGACATTCTGGCTTGTCCAATGTGCAGGAACTTCCCCTTAAGGCTGCTTGTGTTTAGGAGAGAGTCGAGATACGATGTCAAGGAGGTTATGAAGTGTGAGCTGTACTGCTCTTACCATGACGGACTGATAGAGCAGTTGAAAGAAACTAATTGCGTAGAGTGTTACTCTTTCGAGATAACAGACGGGCTTCTAATTTGCCCTAAGTGTGGGAGGTGGTACGCTATTATCGACGAGATACCAATCATGCTCCCAGACAATTTCAGGGACAGGAAGCGTGATAGAGAGTTCATTGACAGGTGGGGGGACAAAATACCGCCTGAGATACTAAAAACCGCCTCCACGCAGTAGCAGGCGGATTAAGTCTTGGACGTTGACATCCTTGTTCATGGCTCCGACATTTCCGGCGTGTTGATCTGGTTTGAGCTTAGTCGGGCAGGGTTTAATGTTCTTCTAGCGCATAGATCGATGCGGATCTGCGAGCGATTAGCCTATCTCCCATTTACGACGGAATGGGCTAGATACGTTAAGAAGCTGGGTGTGAATGAGTTTTCAGAGGAGCATAAAATTTTGCTTAGGACCTCGGAGAGTTTTTGCGGCAGATTTTATCCAGCCATTAAGGTCTGTGTAGGGGATGCTAGAAAGATCTCTGAGCAATTATTGTCGATTGGTGGGGGGGTGGTAGAGAATTGGTGCAGGGATGTAAGATGGCGGAAGAAGGGGGAAGGCGTTGAGTACGTAGTCTTGACTAGGGCTGGTGAAAGGCTCGAAGGCTCCGCCAAAGTATTGATAGATACTGAACAGGAGAAGGTGACAGGTGGGGATGTTGTTATTCATACTTCACTGTCAACGGGGAAGGATGCTCTCTTGGACCTCTCGGGACCATCCATTCTCCTCACCGTGCCTCATAGTAGGCTAAAGACACATGTCCAAGTAGGCGGAGAGATTAGACGCCCCAGCGGCCTATGCAGAACCACACTCCCACTAGGCAAAGATGTCGATTTGGGCATAATGCCCCTACTATATGCCGGGATGCGGAGCGGGCTTGTGAAGCCGCCCTGGATAGGAGACCACTTAACAGCTTCTGCCCTTCTAAGTGTCAAGATAGCTGAGAATTGGCTGAGCAAGGGAGACCGTAGCCAGAGCCTGCTAGCCTATTTGACTGAGCTAACTGCGAGGTCGAATATGTTCCTTGATGTTGCTAGGAGGGCGGTTGAAGGCTCGATAAAGGAGCTTGAGCTATCCTATATCTTTGAGGGGTTGAGGCCGCCACCCTTGCCTAGTTGTAGACTTTGAACCCTATCGCGGGGGCAACCTCGTTTATGCAACGCCTACAAAGGTATAGCTTATACTTTCTGATCACCCCTACACTAGTACCACAACGCCTACAGGTTGCCACACCTTTCCCAAACTTCCGCTTCTTTGGCGTCCGGATCTTTGCCACAGACAGGAGATGACATGCGGCAATATTTATGCTTGATAAACCGCGGGCCAGCCCACCCATTATACAGACTGTAAGGTTATGTGATGAGGCTAGTTAACCCTTTGAGGGCGAAGGCTATCACCGCCAGCCAGCCCAGCACTTCTTCACCAATCCATTCTCTTACTCTCCTTGCTATCCATAGCGTGGGTAGTGCCGGAGCTGATAGCAAAAGAGCATGGAGCACGTTCTCCTCATGTAGTGGTAGCAGAAGTTCGAGGATGAGTATTCTGGGCAAGATGGTCAATAGTTGCAAAGGTCTTGAGCGCTGAATAAGACGGGGATACAGGTTTAGCCGCCAACCACTCCTGCCCAAGGCAACACATGAAGAACTATGTGAGAGTACTGATACACCTCCCTTTCCTCCATTCCATTGTGTGGCATGGAGGAATGCAAGAAGCAGATTTAGCGCGGCGCCCAAATGCTTCTCATAGGGTGTCTCTATGTAGCCTATGGTCGCTGCGCTGACCAGTAGAGTCGTTAATAGTGTCAGGCCAGAGAATGTGGCATCTTTTGCAGAGCCCTTCTCCTCAGTTTTCCCGACTGGGTATAGTTTTCCACCCACGTTAAGGATAACATCTGAGAGAAGGGCGGTTGAGAGGGCCTGCCTAGGAGCTACACCCGTCAAGAGTAGAGTCCTAAATACAACGCCACCCCAGCCCAGTCCCACCAGCCCATATACGAGCCCGGCTAAAGCCCCTGCTAGTGGTATAGTTAACTCAGACTGGGGCATGGCCATCATGTAAATAGGCTATGTGGCAAGATATATCCTATATTCTTATATATAGACTATATAGAAACTTTTAGGCAGACGTGTCAAAAATTCCAACTTAAATAAGACAACTGGGCTTTTTACCTCAGGATTCTAAAATGAGCGCGCGAATACCACTACAAAGGATCGGCGAGTATATCTGGCTCATACCACAGGACCACCGGAGTGACATGAGGGTGCCTGTCTATGTCCTCGCATCGGAGAAACTGCTCCAGAAAATGCAGGGTGACCGTACGCTTCTCCAGGGGGTGAACGTGGCCACTCTGCCCGGTGTCCAAAAACACGTCGCAGTGCTCCCAGACGCCCATGAAGGATATGGATTCCCGATTGGGGGTGTCGCGGCGATGGATTCGGTGGAGGGGGTGATATCGCCTGGCGGGGTGGGCTATGATATCAACTGCGGTGTCCGGCTTATGGTGACGAGCCTTACAGAGAAGGATGTTAGACCCAAGATCACGGAGCTTATCAACACTATTTTCAGAAACGTCCCCGCAGGGCTGGGGTCAAGGAGAAGAGACTTCGTCGTCACCCACTCTGACTTAGACAGAATAGCTGTTGAGGGCGCGAGGTATGTTGTTGAGAGATACGGCCTTGGATGGCATGAAGACTATAAACACATCGAGGAAGAGGGAAAATACCCGAGATATCGTACAGGAAACATACCAGACCCAGATCCCTCTGTCGTCTCGCGAGAGGCAAAAAGCAGGGGAGAGTCCCAGATAGGCACGCTTGGAAGTGGAAACCATTTCCTCGAGATCCAGAAGGTTGATAGAATCTTTGATAGGGAGGCGGCCGAGGCCATGGGGATTTACACTGAAGGCCAGATAACAATACTGATACACTGTGGGAGCCGAGGATACGGGCATCAGATCTGCAGCGACTATCTAAAAGTAATGGAGCGGGCTGTCTCCAAATATAATATCAGGCTACCGGATAGGGAGCTGGCCTGCACCCCAGCCAGTAGTCCCGAAGCGGCTCAGTACCTCAAGGCTTTTGGCTGCGCCGTCAACTTCGCATTCGCCAATAGGCAAGCGATAAGCCACTGGGTTAGACAGAGCTTCGAGCAGGTCTTCAAGAGACCCGCAGAGGAGATGGATCTGAGAATAGTGTACGACGTATGCCACAACATCGTAAAGCTCGAAAGGCATAAGATTGATGGCGAAACTAGAGACGTCTTTGTCCATAGGAAAGGCGCAACGAGGAGCTTCCCAGGCGGCGTAACATACTACTCCGACATGATTCCAGAAACCTATAGGGGTCTCGGCCAACCAGTCTTTGTTCCAGGAAGCATGGGGACTGCAAGCTGGATCCTGAGGGGTGTAGCCGGGTCACTTGACCTAACCTTCGGCAGCACCGTACATGGAGCCGGGAGGCAGATGAGCAGGGCAGGAGCGAAGAGACAGTACCGAGGCGACCAGGTGGTCCGCGCCCTCGAGAGCAGAGGAATATATGTTAAGGGCGACACAATAGATACAATCGTCGAAGAGGTTCCGGAGGCCTATAAGAATCCTGACGATGTGGTTGAGGTCGCGCACAATGTAGGCATCAGCTCAAAAGTTGCTAGGCTAGTTCCAATAGGCGTCGTCAAGGGCTAGCCTATTTGCGCCGCCTATCCAGAAGGGGTTTCATAGGTGTAGCCCTCCTTGGAATTGCCGCTGGGGCGACCGCATCCTCCGCTGCATCTCTCAACAATGAGCTAGATATAACACGTCTAGAAATAGGGCTTGGAGCAAGGCTAGCTTTTGTCCCAGACCTACACTACTACTCGCGTGGAGAGAAGCGTGTTGAATCTGCGACAGATGCGATAATAAGGGCTGAGCCAGACATCATAGTTTTAGGAGGTGACTTAGTTGATGAGGAGACAAGAGACTTTGAGGGGTTAGAGGAGTTCTTGGGTATGATCTGCTGTGGTGAGGATATAGCTGTTATGGGCAACCATGAATACTGGAGCGGCTACGCGGGCAGAGCGGTAACTTTGCTGAGGAGGAGCGGCTTTAAAATACTATTCAACAAGTTCACAGAGACCTCGATTGGCAGAGTATACGGCTACGACTGGAGTGAAAATAGAGCTTATCCCCGCATAACTTTCGATGGTCTTATAGCCTCCCATGACCCTAACGCTGCAGACAGTGTTGAGGAAGCCTCTCTAGTGCTGGCGGGGCACACCCACGGTGGCATAAATTTATTCGGCGTGACACTCTACTCCAACTCAAAGTACAGTAGAGGGATTTACCACCTAGCCAGAGGAATCCGGCTCTATGTCTCACGAGGCCTCGGGCAGATGCGCCTACAGCCGAGAATAAACTCCAGGCCGGAGCTCCTACTCGTAGAGTAATTCTGGTATACGGATGGCAAAAGCCTAAAAGCCTGAGAAACATGACCGCGGCTTGAGGCATGCCCCTTAAGCCCCTCATAACCGCGCATAGAGGATTCTCAGGCAGATTCCCCGAGAATACCTTGAGGGCCGTTAAGGAAGCATTGAGGCTGGGAGTCGACGGCATCGAGGTAGATGCGCGGACCACTAAGGATGGCATAGTTGTCTTGATGCACGACGAAACGGTAGAGAGAACAACGAATGGGGGCGGAAGGGTTAGGGACTTGACCTGGCCCGTGATAAGGAGGCTCGATGCAGGCTCATGGAAGGGTGAGGAGTTTAGGGGTGAGCCTGTCCCTAGGCTGGAGGATGTGTTGGCCGAGACGGGTGGGAGGGTTGTGCTACACGTCGAGGTGAAGGAGCCGGGTGATGAGGAGGCAGTCCTAAAAGTCATCAAAGAATGCGGAGCCTTAGACTGGGTCTTGATCTCAAGCTTCCACCCACAAGTCATCAAGAATACTTACTCTATCGAGCCTAGGGTTGGGAGGAGCCTGATAGTTGGGTGGCTCAACGAAGTCGAGGAAGTCAGTAAGGAGCTACCAGTATACTGGGCCTTAGAATGTGGAGCTACCGCGCTCGCGCTCTACCAGGGCCGCGTATGTAAAGAGATTATCTATCGAGCCCATCAGAGGCTACTTACCGTTGCCGTATGGACGGTCAACGAGGTGGAGGAGGCCGAGAGGCTGATGGGTATGGGAGCGGACGTCATTGTCACAGATTATCCAGATATCATGATTAACTATTTGAGAAAAGGATAGCTTAGGATGGGGTTGGCGGGCCCGTGGCCTAGAATGGATAGGGCGCTGGCCTAAGATAATATCGACTATTATCTTGGTCTGTTAGGGTTGTTTGTATTTCTTTTTTCTTAATACTCTGTTACAATGGGGACATCTATCCCTGTTCTCGAATGTTTCATGACACACGCTACAGAATGACTGTCCCCTGTCATACTGTGGCTGAACGCCTGAAGGGATAGACGGAGGCTCTTCATAATCTTTATAAGTGAATCTTCGTCGAAGTATCCACTGACCAAATAGAGCTGATGAAGATAATGGTGAAGTACTATGCGAAACAAGCACTGCTCAAGATGATGAAACAGCGGGGAGAATCCTGGAATCCATCAACACCGTTCGTAGAGAAAAATATAGGCTGGCACGGCAGATAATAAACATCGCGACGAACACAATAAGCATATACAGGCCTTTATGCGAACCTCTTGGCTTATCGGATGACTGTCTGTACGGTAAGGTGGCTTTCGCAGACATTCTTCTACACGTGAACTTTACGGCGAAGCTGAGGAGGATTTTGTGCTACGTCGGACTTTATAAACCAAACATCGGCAAATACAACCATCGACTGAAACAGGCTGTTCATTCCATTGCAATCAGCTACTACAGGATGAACAGCGTTAAAGCCAGAGAAGCCCGAGAACTGCTGAAGAAAATCAAGAATTACGTCAGAGCTGGAGGCCCGGCCTGACAGTGGGGAAAAACCGGATGAAGGCCGGGCAATAGGGCGTCGAACGCTTTACGGCGATTCCGCAGCCAATGCACGGTTTTCATCCGGCTTCCCAGACGTTGTCAGATGACGGGCCTCCAGCCAAACTCTCCCCCTATTTTCCTCTTAAACATATATATGGGAAATTGTTGTTTTCGTTGGGCCCGTAGCTCAGCATGGACACAGAGAAGATATTATGCATGTAATATCTCTGGTACGTCGGCCTCCGGAGCCGAAGGTCCTGGGTTCAAGTCCCAGCGGGCCCGTACCTTGTACATTATTATCGTGATCGTGATGTGGTTGGGAAGAGATGGGGGGTGGGTTGGCTGGGGGTTTTAGCCGTCCAGTCCTTGTGAGGTAGTTCTCCAGCCTCTGCTGTTTTCTTCTCACCGTGAATCCTACGCGATTGTAGAACATCAGCCGAGAGCCAGCGGTAACATATAACCCATATGCGTCCTTCTTAGTCCTATATGTTTTTCCCGTCCTCGGGTCTCTGAAGGCCGTTCCACGCCTTGAGTAGAGATGTGGTCCTGTAGTCTCTATCCCTAGAGAAGAGAGAAGTTGTTTGACGTATCTAAGCAGGGCTAAGTCGGTGTTATAGACTGTTACTTCTCCGTCCTCATCTACGCTTCCTTCGCTGTCGAAGAAGCCTCTCAGGAAGGCCGATTTACATCGGTTAGAGTGTTCTATAAACTTTTTGATCTTCTCCAGCCTTAAAGGCTTCTTCAGCAGCTCGTAGAGGACCTTACTTTCTAGTTCGACGACGAATCGTCCTCCCGACGACCTAGGATCAGCAGGTTTAGGCGGTTCTCTCTTCAAGACTACTGCAAGACATCTTGAGAACTCCTCAGCAAACTCCCTATCCCTAACTTTCAACCCTACATACACTTCGTGGTATGATTTTCGAAGCCGTCGCCGCCGCAGGACATAACCTTCTCCAGCAACTACACCTACAACATACGCAGGCTCCTCAGAAGGTTTTAGAAACTTTATTGAAGGTATTCTATGCAGTTGTATGGGCTGTGTATTCCTCTGACCCAGTAGCTAATGTGGGATTTTTGTAATACAACACCATATCTCTCCCTCACAGAGCCTATGATTCTTCAGTATGATAGTCCCTGCCTCCTCAGCCCTCCAACCTCATAGTACAGTTCTATCCTCAGTTCTCTAGGAAGAAGATGTGGACATCTTCTCACCCTACTTCTCGGCAGCCCGGCCTTGTCGGGTGGGGGATGCCAATCCCCCACCCCAAACGATTCCAAGAGGGTTAATATGTGTGGTGAAAGAGTTGAGAAAATTGGTTTAGCGCACTGGGCTTGCTAGAGGTCTACCATCTTTCAGTTAGCGAGGAGAGGATAATTGTCACTTCATTGCTTTTTGCCGACAGGCTCTAACTCGGAAACAAGGTTCGAGGTAGAAGTTAGGTTCTCAAAAGTTTTTCTCGCTAAGTCCATTTTAGGATATATAACTTCCCTGAATCCAGTAATGCCCTTAGCATGTGCTGGAACATTAAAACTAAGCGGCATCTTAAGAAACTCTACAGCAAGCTCATAATTTTGTTCAGAATTTTCGAGGAAGTAACTTATGACCCTTTCAACATACCAGTCTCTGAATTCTTCTTCCTTCTTATGTCTAAACAAATATTTCCGGAGAAACTTCATCCTCCTGATGATTCGGAGCTGCCAATTTTTGGTATTCATAACTAATTTGACTTTGAGCATGCCATCTTCAACGTCTAGCTCAATCTTTTTGTTTGCCAAATTTGGCAAGTTCTTTTTCAAGAATTTTATGATTTTTCCCAAAGGTTTCCCAACACTTATAACTATCTGCGGCCTTGTTAAATGAATATACTCTATACTATCACCTCGCTCCTCATGTACATTGTACTTAATCTTGTCTCTCTCCAGCTTCTCTCTGCTTAATAGTAGCTCGGAAACCCATAACTCATCCTTTATAGCCATTACCTTGTATAAATTTTCTATAACAGCTTTGGTAGCCGCAAATCCTTTTTCCTCTTTATCCTTATAATAAACCTTGGAGACCAACTCCACATATTTTTTAGCATAGTCTATGCCGCCCCATTTTATCAAGTCATAAACCCTTATAGCAAAATGTTTCAAGGCATCTTCATCCAACTTTTTATCATTCTTAAAATCTTTTATTAGTTTTTCATACATATTAGCAATTTTCAACCCCCTAGACTTTATCAAATAGTAATCTTTCAGATAGTCCTTCTTCTCATAGAGTACCTCTTCCAGAGATCTTCTTGAAAACCACATGTGTTCATGGTATATTCTTAGGAAATGAGGATTGTTTATTAGCTTATCCAAAAAAGTACTGTCATACACAAGCTTCCTTCCAAACTTGAAAGCCCTTAGATTTTTCTCCCGCTCTGCTTTGACTGATTCAATTATCGCATCCTCTATATTTTTAGAGTCCAATGGTAATAGGCCGAGCTGATAGCAGACTCCCAGCATGACTATGTTGGAAAATAGTTTGTTTCCTAAGTAAAACTCTGCAAGCTCCGAAATCGGCAGCCCATAATTATTATATGATGTCAACCTATTTTTAATTTTTTCGTCAATATCGTGTGGATATTCCTCCTCTCCTATGAGCATAGGTATGGTAGGTAGCTCTGTTTGATTTGAAACAAATTTTGTACTAGCGTTAGCATACTTTAACCCCTTTGAGCCTTCAAGCTTGTCAAGACCAATTATTAGATCAGCTTTGCCGGCTACAATAACAGGAGATAATTGTGCATCGTTTTTAGAAAATATTATATGACTGTAAACACCGCCATTTCTTATGGCTAATCCTTTTTTATCGTGTCCTATCCATCTACCTATATTATAGCCGCTTTTCGCTCCAGCTCGAGCCAAAATCACGGAGAGCAGCCCACCACCCATACCGCCAACAGCTGCGGTGTAAATAGAGTAAGTATCGTTAAACTCTACCTTATTATCAGGTTCTGGCACACCATCCAGTTCTGAATCAAGCAATCTCTCCTTTGGTTTCCCTCCTGCGTAGTGCACCCTAACTCTTTCGAATGAGGGGCAGGCTTCTATTTTCGCACAGTACTCATCCTCTGTGCATATTGACATGTCTATCGCAACTTTTTCGCCATACGGCGTGTTTACAAGAGTTAACCCTGGGCAGCCTGTGTTCATGGTGCACTCCCTGCAGTTCTCACATACTTCGTTAGTTATGTTTATGAATTCCGTCTTAGGTTTTCCCGCCCTCTCAGCCCTCCTTCTCCTTTCCCTAGTTATACCGCATTCCTTATCCGAGATCAGTACAGCTGTACCTTTTCTATTCATCAGTTTTTTCATTTCTTCAATGTAGCCTTTCCTATCATCTGGATCTATTATTCTTACATAGACATCCTTTCCTCTCGCCATCGCTTTTACTTTTTCCTCTATATCTTTTGCATCCTTTATCTGAACTTTTTGATGCCCGGTCATGGCCACATAGTGATTATAAAGTATAACTATGATGGCGTCTAGATTTTTGTCTATAGCTTCCTGTACAGACACATAGCCGCCGTGGACGAAAGTTCCATCACCAACGAGAAGAACTTTCTTGTTTTCTACTACCCCCATGGAATATGCAGAGGCTCCTGCACGACCCATTGCATTGAAAGCGTGGGCCTCCTTCCACGGAGTAAAAGCCGACATTGAATAGCACCCGATGTCTGGTACTGTGAGGAAATCATTTCCAGGAGACCTCCTCAAATATTTAAGAACACTACTAGTCCCCCTGTGTGGGCAGCCTGCACAATAGGTAGGAATCCTTTTTGGAGGCTGTAAGGAATATTTGTTAGCGTCCTCGACTAGTTCGAGGACCTTATTAATTCTACTTTTCTCTTCATAAGACAAATCATCTAAAGCATTGAGTAGCTCTTCACCTATTATCTTAATCACAATAGTGGGACTCAGACCGCCGTGTTCAGGGAAGCCCTCCCTGTCGTTAGGGAATCTTTTGCCCCAAACGTTAACATATTCGATTTCTTTGTTTTGGTAAGCGTCTCTCAGAATAAGAGAAATCTCAGACTCTATGAAAGGCTCTTTTTCCTCTACGACATAAATGTTTTCAACTTGTCTTGCAAAATCTTTCACTAAATTCTCATCAAGTGGATAAACCAGTCCCAGTTTTAGAATAGGAAGTCTTCCCTGCATTCCCAACTCATACAATGCTTGTTCGAGATAGTTATAAGCCAGACCAGAGGTAACGAATCCAATCTTCCTTTTTCCACCATCCGAATAAAGTATTCGATTCAGATTCCTTCTTCTTGCATGACTTACCGCGGCCGGAAACCTCCTTATAACAATATCTTTTTCTAACTCCGCAGTAACCGGAGGAAGGCTTACTTCTTTCTCCACATTTATTTTACTTATATCAATCCTTTCTTTCACTCTAGTCGGATATTTGTTTTTATAGAGTTCCACCGACCCTATTCCATCAGCTTGCCATGATTGGATGATATATCCGGCTATTAACTGCGATGACCGTGATAATTCCAATGCTTCTCCAATGTAATCTTTCACTTCTTGCGGAGTACTAGGCTCTAAAATTGGTATCCTAAGCTTCTTTAGCAGAAGTCTTGAGCTGGAAGCAATCTGTGTGCTAGAAGCATGCGGATCATCCCCAACTACAACAACTCCACCCCATCCAATAGTTGCAGCTGCTTGATAATTAGAAATTTCCAAGGGGTCAGTAGCGACGTTTAATCCGACACTCTTCATGACAACCATTGCATCTTTGTTGATAATTCTTGCGCCATTGAGCCTACCTGCTCCTTCGGCCTCGTTTTTTGCAGCTTCCCAATAAAATCCATTTTCTGCAAGCCAATCTGCGTATTTCTCAGTAAATGTGAAAAACTCAGCAACTGGAGAACCCGGATAGCCAGATGCTATTGGTATGCCGGCCTCTAGTGCGCCTTTTACTACTAGTTCGTTTCCATTATAAACATCGTATCCTCGCTCCTTCAGAAATCTTCCATCAATCAAATTCATCAATGGTTACTGCTTTGAGGCTTAAAAAAATTCTGAAACTACCAATAAATGGAAGTGTCGGGAAAATGCTTTAAAAACCATTTATGATCAGTAATTGGCAACTCTTACTTAAGCCTTTTTAGCGTGACTTTTTTGTCTGTTAATTTTTGTTTGTATGATAATGGGTGTAAGCAGATAGGCTATTGCGGCTATTATATTGATTGGTTTAAAAAACATGTAGGGCATTGCTTCGTAGAGCTGGCTGGTTAATACAGCAATTTTTCCCCTTATATCGTTTAGAGTCTGTGCGTATGCAGCACTCTGGCGTGGAATATCAGTTAGGCTATTCAATCTGTCAATTATGGCAAAAATGTCGTTTCTTATCAGGGCGAAGTCAGTTCTCTGTGTGGGGAATAGCCAGACGGGATTCCCTTCACGGGGTATGAAGTGCAAGGCTTGAGCAACGTATGCAGCCATGTCTTCTGCGTATCCAGCCGACTGCGCTCTGCTGAGGAAGCCGGCCGCCTGCTCAAGTGGGTATACGTCTAGAATGTACGCAGCAGATATGAGGGCCACACCTACAAACAAATATACAGATACATAGAGTAGTTTCCTAGGCATGACTTTCTTTCACCACGAAATAAAACACTGAATATACTACAATAAGTGATGCTGATAGGTTCCAGACACTAAGCCATGCAAACGGTTGTATTCGTCGCAACTGGCCGACTACTACTTCTAAGGCGTATCTAGCATCCTCTGTGACAGAGTGATATGTGAAGTAATCGTTTTTGTATACATTTAAGAGCCTTATTTTAATGGATTGCAAATCGTATCTAATGAGCTGATAGTCCGTGTTTGCAGTCGGCAGCACCCATACAGGGTTACCTTGCGATGGGAGGTGGGCAAGTGCATCATCAAGTTGTTTAACCATGTAAACGTTATCGACTGAAGTTGAGGCTTTTTCAATAGCTGCGATAGCCGTCTCTAATGGATACACGATCATCGCAAATGAATGGAAAGAAATTACTACAAACACCGCCGCTAAAATGATAGCAAGGACATCAGTGCGTGGCCATCGGTGTGTTTGCCTACCTCGACGTGCTGTCTGGATTATTGAGGCGAAAACAGTGTAGAATAGGGAGCTAGAATATAATGTGGTTAGAGGTAGGAAGTAAAGGGCCCTCGTATAGAAACAGTATAGAGAAGCGTAAAGGCTGTATACTCCCATTGCGAGGTCAAAGACGATGTTGGGTTCATTCAATAGAGCATAGCTACTCCATCGCCAGTTGCCTTTTTTACCCACTATGCCAAACTTCGGAGTCCTCTCAAACTCTAAATCTTTTTTCAAAAAAGCATGGATGACAGCCAATGAGTTGTTAACTGACATGCCCATCCCCCATAAAAACATCAGTAGCACATCTTTAACAAATTTTAGCAGGCTGCTGTATGTTTTTTTAAGATGGTTTTCAGCTGTGAGAAGAAGTGATGATGTTAATAACAATGGATACAACACCACCCATCCAAGCATTATGTCAAAGCGAGCTTGAACCCCCGAACTTACAACTAAAGGAATCATTAAAACTTGGACAGTTAAGAGTAACTGAGGTAAATGCCTAGTAAGATGAATTATGGCATGTATCTTGACGAGGCTGGGAAGATGTGATAGGAGAATTTGAGACATGTATCTTATAGCTGTTTGAATTGATCCGTAAGCCCATCTATATTGCTGTCTGCGCACCGCTTTCATCTGCACGGGAACCTCGGCTGGAACGACTAAATCATCGATGTAAACAATACGCCAACCTTTTAGCTGGGCCCTATAACTCAGGTCAAGGTCCTCGGCTAGAGAGTCTATCCATCCGCCAGCGTCCTCTATGCATGCTCTTCTCCAAACACCAGCCGTGCCGTTGAAATTCAAAAAGTATCTAGATGAACGCCCTCTCTGCTCAATGGTGAAATGGAGGTCTAGGCTGAGCGCTTGTGCGGCTGTTAAAGGGGAGTAGTATCTGTTTAGATGCCCCCACCTTGCTTGAACTACCCCAATCCGGCTATCTGTGAAGTAGGGGAGGATTTGTATTAGAAAGCTTGGTTGCGGGATAAAATCTGCGTCAAAAATTGCTATAAACTCGCCGCTTGAGTTTTGGAGAGCATACTGGAGGGCGCCTGCCTTGAACCCTTTCCTATCATTACGCTTGATGTGAACAATGTTTATCCCTTTGGCTCTATACTTTCTGACTAGTTCTTCACATATAGATGATGTTTCATCTACAGAGTCGTCTATGATTATTATCTCAAGCCTGTCTGATGGATAGATTAAGTTGCACACAGCTTCTATCAGCCTCCCGACAACATGTTTCTCATTAAAGATTGGTAGATGGACAGAGACTTTAGGGTATCGCTGAAGTGTCGTTCTTGATGGCTGTGTATATCGTCGCGATAGAATGAGTAGATGAACATATGCCACGATATAGAGGGGGAGAATGACTGAAATAGCCATGAAAGCTAAAGTTATCATAGACTGTAAAAACATCATTAACGCTGTAATGGAGGAAGGGAGGACAAAAGAGTTTTCCCAAATTAGGAGTAATAGAAAATGAGGGCATCTGCATTTAAACGATGTTTAAACATTTTTAACATCGTGAAATTTCGGAAAAACATTATCTACTAAAGACAGGAGCCGCTGCTTGATGAGTAGACTAGTCGAGAGACTTTTCTTTACATTTAACACACCTTCTACCCCTTCACATGAGATCGAGGGTGTTGTACGTGGTCTTGTGCCAGTTTTAGATGGCTTAGCTTTGATTGGCGAGGGGATAGGGTTAGGAGGTGTTGTGGGAATATTAGGTAGGAGGACCCTTTTCCCACTCACGGCTGAGACACGTCAAATTAATAATGGATTCATAGCCAGAAAAATCCAGCTAGACGGCGTATCAGTAAAATACCTCTCAAAAGCGTGTATCGATAAACTCTATAGGAAGCTAAAGAGACTGTTGTCACCTCTCTACTTACAGAGCAAGGCGCTTAGGCCACTATACTTCATGTTAATGACTGGACGTACACTCTTAGGTGTAAAAAGCCGCTACATACAACTAAAGGCATATGGATCAGTACATCTGATGTACAGAATAAATGGATCCGAGGTAGAAGTTACTGCTAGGCGAGATACACCCAAGAATATGCGCGTTCTTGTCGCAAATGAGCTCTCAGGGAGGTTGTTCACATACATGAGAATTGAGGGCGTAAAGAAGAACCTGCCGCCTTGGATGAAACTTGAAAACGGTGTTGTCGAACTAGTTTCACCTTCTCTAAAACTTTCGATGATTATTGATAGGCCAGATGATGTTAAGTCCTTTGCCGGCAGGGAGGTGCTTGGTAACCGCCTCGACTGGGCCGGCGTAAGCTTAGAATTTCCGGAAGAGAAGGACACACTTCGTTACCGGCTGGTGTTTAAACAGCTTGAATGACTTAGCGCTCATCTTTCCATACTTCGATGACGGTAGGTCTAGATCTTTTAAGTTTCCACCGCTGGGCATAGGATATATTGCATCGTATATTAGAATGCATGGATACAAAGTCAAAATCATTGACTGTACATTCAAAAAAATAGAAGACGTTATAAGAGAAGCGGCGCAGTCAAGGGTAGTAGGCATCTACAGCATGCTTTCGATGGTGAAGCCGGCATTGGATATAGCCTCTGCGCTAAGGGAGAAGGTAGAGCTACTTGTCGCCGGTGGACCCATGCCTTCAGCATATCCGGCAAAATTCCTCGGCCTATTCGATATCGCTGTTCAGGGTGAAGGTGAGGAAGCAATGCTTGAGCTAATGACCGAATTAGATAACAGCATGAAATTCCAGCGTGTTAAAGGCCTGCACATTTCTGGGCAATTTTTAAAAAAGACCACCCAAGCTGTTCCAGCCAACAGTGACAGTCACTTCTTCACGGGGCAAAGGCCTCTCATAAAAAACTTAGACGACCTACCCTTCCCGGCTAGGGATCTATATGATAACGATCACTATAAGCGGTACTATCTCCGAAACTACGGATACACCATGACCTCGATGATAGCCTCGCGGGGCTGCCCTTTTTCATGCGGTTTTTGCTGGCGGCCAGACTACGGCCGCGTTTATCGTACAAGAAGCCCTGAAAACATAGTCGACGAGATGGAGGAGATACGGTATAAGTTTGGCTATGAAAGGATATGGTTTGCTGATGAGCTGTTTATAGCCAATAAAAGACATGTTCTACGGCTATGTCGCGAAATAATGGATAGGAAGCTGGACATCCTATGGGAGTGTCTGGCTAGGGCTGATCTGTTCGACGCAGAGGTCGCTAAAGCCATGAAACGCGCAGGATGCCATAAAATAATTTTCGGACTCGAGGCAGGCGATGATAGGACGCTTCAACTCATGAATAAAAGACTGACAGTTGAGCAGTCTAAGAAAGCTGTTTATACGGGTGTTAAGGCCGGCATAAAAGTTGGCGCGTTTTTCATACTCGGATATCCTGGTGAGACAAACGAGACAATGCTAAAAACAATAAAAATGGCGTCAAGCCTCCCCCTTGACTATTTCTCCATGACAGTACCTTACCCGCTTCCTGGAACCAAACTTTATGAAATGGTAAAAGATAAGATGCTTGTAGAGGAATGGGAGAAACCCCTTCACGGCTATGACCATCGCCTACTCTTTAAACACGACTTCAGCATAGAGAAACTCAAGTATGGCATGTGGAAAGCTGTGACCCAAGCCAAGCTGAGGAAAAAGATTGGACCATTTTATATATTGCTGAAGCCATGGGAATTCTACACAGATCATAAGTTCAAGAAGATGGCTTAAGCCAAATATATGCAACGCCCATGAGAGCTATGTTCTGAGGTAGCGCGAGTGGATAGCCGGCCACTAAGGAAAAAACAATCAATACAGAGAATGTCAGGAACGAGACTACACGCCTCTTAAAACCTGTCAAAATTAGAAGCGATAGAGAAACTTCAAATAAACCAAGACATAATACAGCCAGGTCGAGGAGACCTGTCGGTATAAGAAAAGATGTTATAACATTTCCAGAAAGATATGATTTGAAATGAAGAGGGTTACGGAAAGCATCTAACCCCCACTCAATAAAGGGATAGGCCAAGCCAAGTCTCAGTAGAGCATCCTGAATTGTTCCATGTTTATCTGGCGACAGTTTTGGGGCATATGGTGTTAGAATGGATAGTGTGATGCTAAGTATCCCAACTGTTTGAGGCTCAGCTATCGGCGCGATAGGTTTAACAAAAAACCAATAGTAGGTTAGAAAAACAGACCCCAAAACAGCTCCGTACTTCTCATGAGTCAACAGTAGGAGGAAGATTATAAAATGTATAGACGCGAATAAAGCAGGTATGATAGGTTTAGAAACAT
The DNA here is from genome assembly GCA_038741355.1 of Nitrososphaerota archaeon. Lineage (GTDB taxonomy): Archaea > Thermoproteota > Nitrososphaeria_A > Caldarchaeales > Calditenuaceae > HRBIN02. The sequence continues at coordinate 56,751 of JAVYLC010000002.1, read as the reverse complement.
ACCTAGTAGGCTCTAGTAGAAGGGATAGCCCCCATAAAATATGTACAGCCGCTAATCCTCTAACGACTATCTTTAAATCCACCACTTCCACAGACACTTTTTAACCAGCACCGTCCATAGAACAATAACCCAGGCTACCGACACTACGAACTTAAGCCAGTACCTGATAGGATGATTTAAAGCAATAAGATCCTCAATTATTGAGGGATATAAAAGATATAGCTGTTGTGGTATCGATAGATTAAGACCAGCGAATATCAAAGGAATTATCCAAAGCAGCCGGGAAGGCAGTCTGCCGCAGACAATGATAAAAAGCGACAAAATGATGAGAAGGTTTTGCTCCGACACCCATGGGCGAAGGCTAAAGAAAAGAGATGCAGAGACAAGACCTAGACGGAATATACCATCAATACTCGTCGGTGGGCGCTTAATCGCCAACATAACCATAACCGCTAGAGAGACCGCCGAAAGATATGATATAGGCTCAAGCCACGTGGGTACGGTTGATGTCCCGTAAACTGCTTCTACAAAATCAAACGGAGATATCCCACCAACTGATCTAAACCAGTTAGGAAATCCATAGACGACAGTCTCCAACCTCCAGTTCAATAAGACGAAAGGTGTAAAAAACATCAGAACCAACGCTACAAAAGCGATGAATATTTTTTCCTTCTCTTTCCACCAAGCCAGTATGAATGATGGCGCCATTACAAGAGCCAGCGGCTTGATCATCACCGATACAGCCACCGACAAAGAGCCATAGTATCTATGCAATATGGTAATTGATGCTACTGCGAGCAATACTGCCACATTATCAGGTTTTCCCCATACTGCAGAGACTAAGAGAAGGTATGGATTGTAGAGGAAGAAGAAACTGTCGCCACCTTTTTTCATTGTAAGAAAGCTGAGGGCTACATTCGCAATGATGATAGGTATCTTTAGAATCAAGTTAAAGAGGAATAAGTTGCCTGCTGATGCAATGTACGCTAGTCCTGCGTAAAGGGCCCACAAAGGAGTTTCACCCAAACCCTGCACATACGGGCCATACCCTACAGCCAACGGCCCCTCTAAATATCCGCCCTGGTAAGGAGACAAACCTAAAACAATATTTCTTCCAGCCAGATAGTTTACACGGAAATCATATCCATGAGCGAAGAAGAATGCTAGAGCGAGCTGAAGTAGAACAGAGATAAACACTTCACGCTTCTTTAAGTAATTCAACATCTCAGATAAAACTTCAGACCTAAAGTTAATCTTTCCCCCAAATCTTCAAAACCTTAAAAATGTATGACATACAGCGTATCCTTGGCTTGAGATGTAGTGGGCCGGGCTGTAGTGAGCATACGTGCTAGCTGATCTATTACGATAGTGCCTGCGAAGTCTTATCGACACTGCGACACATATAAACGAAAGCTTCCAATTAGGAGGTCCAAGGACAGACGAATACATTCCCCACTCTCCATCACACCTATAAACCCCATCCTCTCTATGTAGGTCTCACCCTAATTGTTCCTGCGTCTTTGAAAATTAGTGATGAGCCGCCATACTGGCCCGAGTTTTGTAATGTTTCTGTCAAATACTGGCTTTATACGTGTGAAAGATATACGAATATGCTGAAGCCAGCTAGGCCGAGAAGATTTAGCATTAGAAGAGGATAAGCTATCTCCACATCATAGCTCCAAGAGAGCACGTAGAACATGTATGCAGCGTAAACGTTTTGGAGTAAGAAAATCGCCGTTAATGCGACAAGAGCGTTTGTAAATTTGGTTCTGGCAAGCCTTCGCGTTATTAGATAGTTTCTTAGCGAGTATAAAAGACCTAAAACAATCATGATAGATACTACAATATTAGTTATCCAGAGAGGTCCCACACTATACTCACCTTCTCTTCTCTATGTGAGAAAATCTCATCTATTAATGACTCGAAAACATCCATGTTTGCAAGGACGAGCGGGGATAACCTATATTTTACGTCATATTTCACGTCATCAGCTTCGACTAGCTTATTCTCCAATAAAACCTCCAAGTGATATTGAACAGTTTTATAGTGGAGATGAAGCGAATTCGCTATCTGATTAGCGTTGGCTGACCCTTTCCGGAGAAGTAAAAGTATTAGAAGACGTGTAGGTCCACCCCTCGTGCTTAGTAAAAGCCATGAGAACAGCCTCTTTATAGGTTTGTCAGCCATACTTAACTATCCCTCTGCATTATGATTTAAGCTTTTCTTCAAATGTTAAGGGACTGTCAACTTAAGGTCTATGGTCTGGGCCTTCCCATTAGTTGGGGGTGGATAGAGTTGGGGTCGGCCTAGGCCGTCTTATGGGTTTCTTTGGTGATAGAAGTGTCTTTCCTCGTATGCGTTATCCTTCATGGGTTAGGGGGCTTGCTGTCAGGATGTATGTGGAGGGGGCTCAGTCTTAGAGGGGTTGCAGAGGTCTTAGGAGAGCTAGGATTCAGGGTGAGCCATCAGTCTGTTAGGGGTTGGTTCCTTAGGGCTGGTGAGGCCTTCTCACTTGTAGATAGGCGTAGGCGTGGGCCGATAGTAATCCGTAATCTCGTCAGGAGGGCCTATCTATGGGCTGCTAGGGAGGTGATGGCAGTCCAGGTATCTAGGGGTAGGGGGATAGCCGAGTGTATAAGGTTCCTTGAGGTGGTTAGGGATAGGTGCGCTAATAACCCTACCGTCTACACGGATAGGGCTCCATGGTACCGATGGCCCATGAAGATTCTGGGCTTTAGGAGGAGGGTAGAGACATTCGGCAGGAGGAACGCGATAGAGTCTTGGTTCAGCAAGCTCAAGAGAAGAATAAAACAGTTCAACACATGCTCCCCAACATACAGGCCTAAGGTATCAGAGAAGTGGATAAGGTCATGGGTGGCCTTAAGTTGACAGTCCCAATGTTAAGGGCTCTGTTAACTTAAGCCATCTCTATCACCCCTGTTATGGTCTTCATCAGATGTAGCGTCTCTGGCTGGTTGAATATGTGGAATAGGTTCAGCCAGCTCCATACATGCCCTAGAATGCATGCTTTCTTTCTGCATGGGAAGTAGTCGTCGAAGTTTTCCGTCCTGTCCTTGAGCATCTGTACAGCCCTCTCAATTGCTTGGAAGAGCCAATCCCCAAACCTGTATCTGTGATGGGTTAGACCAAGCCTAGCGCATGCTCCAATATACCAGGGTTCTTTTGCTGAAAGGCTCATATGCAACCCACACCCATGCTAGGAGGCCTTTAACCATGACAGCCGTCTCATCCAAGAGGATAGGGATACCCTGCACCTAGCCCCGAAGATCCTCCTGAATCCTAGAAGCCTCTGAACCCACTTCCAGACAGCCACATGACTCCTGTCTACGAAAGGTTTAAGAGCCATAGCTGCACTCCCGAAGCCTAGGCCTAGGGCTACGAGGTAAAGCCCGTAGAGGACCACGGGTAAAGCCGTCCTCTGCCCAACAAACATGACCAAACAACCACAGCCCTAGACCAAAAGCCTTAAGTTAACAGAGCCAATGTTAAAGATGGCTATGTCCTTAAGACCGGGATACCGTCATTACACATTGGATTATTTAACAATTTCTTCAATATATGCTCCAGCGCGCATATTTGTTATAACTCCCTGTCTTCCCTATGTAAGTCAGCATAGTGAGTCTTGGGTTGGACCAGCATCCCACTGAAATATGGTTAGCCGGAGTTTTTGTAACTAGTAAACTAGAGGATTTACGCACAATATCTACGCATATAAAAATGGTGTGATTCTTAAAAGTTAGATCACGGGAAAAATTTATATTAGTGGATCAGGTTGGTAACCTAATGAGCCTCAGCAAAACTTTTACTCTTATTAGAGTTTTGTTAGCTCTATCCATTTTAGTAAGTTTTGTTATTCTTGCATTCGATGGACTATTGTGGTTTGACAATCCTAAGACACACCATGCCACAGCGTTGATCGCTTTTATAATCATCCAAGTGTCTATAGGCGGTCTTCTGTTTTTCAAGCCCCGTACAGGTTATAGGCTGGCTTTTTACTGGGCTATGTTGTATCTTATCCTCCTCTTGCTCAATCCTCTCACGGGGCCGTCTATAGGAATACCTGTAGAGGCTTTTGCCCTATACCTCTTCGGCATAACTCCAATAGCAAGCACTCCGCAGTTCAGCTGTCCATTTCTCTGTCCACCGTTCATCGTCTCATATGATCTACTTATCATAATTCAAATAATCATCATCGCCACCTTTCTTAGAACACGGGGAAGAGTTTTTAGTCCTTAAACTATTGGGCCTGTTATATAACCTTTACAACCCCCCTAACGCTAAAGCCACTCAAAATCTGCCCACATGAATACCGCTGGCAGACATGGCTAAAAGACGATAAGCAGCCCAACGATAGACGGGTTCCAGACCATCCAGCCTAGTCTGATATATTCTGCTCTGCTCACTTCTATCTGTATTCTACTTTACCCATGCTCTGGAGCCATGGTCGCTCTCTTTGAGAAGCCCCGGCGGTGTGAAAGGCTGGTCTAGACTTTTTGTGGGCCGACCTCTTATAAACTGGAGGGACAACCAACCTGAAGTTCACCAAATATATTTTTAAAGCTCTATGAGAAGCGTAGAGGTATAACGGGCCGAAACACCTTAACCTTCCCTCAATATTTAGGTCCTCATTCTTTATTCATGGGTAAGTAGATAGGTAGTTGTGTTGTGGATTCCACAACAACACTGAATTTTTTTGTTGAAAGTGAAAAGTAATATAGGAACAGTGGAAGTACTTATCCTGCATGGCTGTGGAGGAGTCTAGGCTAGATATACTTCTCATAGGATCAAATTTTAGGACTTGTTCATTGGATGTGCTAGAAAGGTTAGCCATCGATCTTACGCTTGACAGAGTGATTCAAGCTTTATATACGGTCTGCGACAGCTACGGACTTTCCATACTATTCACGTGTAATAGGTTTGAGATTTATTTGGTTACTGATAAGCTGGACGCGCCGCGACGCAGAATCGTAGCACTTTTCGCTGGGGTGGGCGTGTCGGAATGCCAGTTTTACATGATGGAGGGGAGGGAAGCGATAAAACATCTGATAGAAGTGGCATGTGGGCTCGACTCACTTGCGCCGGGCGAGACACAAATACTTCAACAAGTTAGGGACGCGAAATTTCATGGCGTAGGCAAGTACAGTCAGGTCGTGAAAGAACTCTTTGTCAGATCCTACAACGCGGCTAGACGTATAAGGAGGGCTGTGGGAATAGATGACTCGATAAACATAGGCACACTCGCGATCCAGTTATTGAAGGCAAGGCTCGGCGCGTCACGGCCAGTATTAGTTGTAGGTGCGGGGAAGATTGGAAAGGCCGTAATCGAGGGGCTTGCCCAGGCCGGGTTTGAAGAGGTATACGTCGCGACGAGGAATCCATCATCGGTGCCTCAGCACGCGAAGAGGCTTGTGAGGTCCGTCACGGGGTTAGACTCCATTCATGAAATCTTAGGCATGGTTGATGGTGTGATAGTAGCCACGTCGTCAAAAAACTACGTGATAGACGATAGAGTGTTAAACGGCTTCGCTGACGGGAAAAGGCTCGTGATGATTGACCTCTCGGTTCCGAGAAACATCGACCCTACCCTTTCCACGAATGATTTTGTCGAGCTATACGATATAGAAGACTTGAAAGCGCTTGCCCCTGCGCCCAGATTCTCTAACGGTAATGTGGACGTGGATGAGATGTTAGAGAAGGAGGCTGATAGGCTTTTTGCATGGCTGCGTGCCATTAGTGCGGATGATATAATTAGATCAGTGAGAGTGAGGGCGGAGATGTTGAGGCAGAGGGAACTTTCTAAGGCTCTCAGACTCCTAACAGGGTCTCAAGAAAGAGATGCTAGCGTGTTGGAGGCACTGTCAAAGAGCATAGTCAACAAGCTGTTACATGAACCCACTGTACGGCTCAGGAGGCTGGCAGCATCAGAGAAGGGGGAGCTTTACGTGAAGCTTGCTAGGGATTTGTTCGGGCTTGCTGAGCCGAGTAATTAGGGTTGGGTGTAGGAGGAGTAGACTCGCAATCAACCAGACTGAATCGGTAGTGGAGACTCTCCGATCGATCTCGCCTGGCCTGAGGTTCGAGATCGTACCCATTGCTACTGAGGGTGACGAGGACTTCAAGGAGGGTCGGCCCAAGAAGGGCAAGGATGCCTTCGTCAAGGCAATAGAAGTGCGACTCTTAGAGGGAGAGATAGACTTCGCGGTACATAGTATGAAGGATATGCCGGCTAAGCTGCCAAAGGGGTTGATAATCGCCGCCGTCCCCCCTAGGGAGGATCCTCGTGACGTATTAATTTCGAGGCAGGGGAAAAGATTATCAGAGCTTCCTGAAGGCGCAAGGGTCGGAACCAGCAGTATTAGGAGAAAGGTTCAGCTCCTATCCATAAGACCTGACCTGCATATTGTAGAGATTAGGGGGAATGTTGACACCCGGATAAGGAAGCTTTCGGAACTTAATTTAGATGCCATCGTGCTTGCATTCGCGGGGTTAAAGAGGCTCGGTCTAGCTGACTTGGTGTCGGAATTCTTACCAGTTCAATCGGTACTACCAGCTCCCGGTCAGGGTGCCCTCGCTGTAGAAGCCATGGAGGATGACGCGAACATCCTCCAAGTATTGGAACGAATAGATCACCGCGAGACCAGGATCTGCGTTGAGGCAGAGAGGGCCTTCATGGCTAGAATTGGGGGTGGATGCGACATTCCTGTAGCGGCTTACGCGCGTATAGAGGATGGAAGGCTGTTATTGGATGGTATGGTTTCTCTACCTGACTCTTGGGAAATCATCAGGCTTGTCGAGTGTGGTGAGGTTTCAGAGGCGGCGGCGATTGGCTACAGGCTTGCCGAACGCATCGTGACGTTGAAGGCACAAGTAGCGTCAAAAGGGTGGGAGCATTGATAAAACCGCTCAGGGGCAGAAGGGTCCTCTTCCTAAGACCAAGGGAGGAAGCAGATGAGCTGAGCAGAATCATCTACGAGCTGGGAGGGGAGCCTATTCACCTCGAACTTATACAAAGGGGGCCGCCGACTGATTGGTCTGCTCTAGAGAGCGTTCTCAGCAGGCTGGACGGCTATGACTGGATAGTCTTCACCAGTAAGGCAGGTGTTAGGGCATTCGTAGAGAGGGCTACCAATAGGGGCGTAGACCTCAGTCGAATAAGGGGTAGGGTTGCAGCAGTTGGCCCAGCCACGGCGAAAGAGGCTGAAAAGAAAGGCCTAAAAGTCTCCTTCACTCCCTCCAAATACCTGACAAAAACTTTGGCGGAACAGCTACCGGACGTTTCCGGTAAGAGGGTATTACTCGTGAGGAGCGAGGGTGTGGACGATCTAATGGCAAGGATATTTGAAATGAGGGGCGCTGTTGTAGAGCAGGTGCCTGCATATAAAGTCAGCACAGTAGACTGCCCAGCAACGCTCCCCCAGTTTGACGTGGTGATATTGACGAGCCCCTCAACCGCTGAGGCGTTGAAGAGAGCTTTAGACTCACATGGTGGGGCCCTCAGAGAAGATGTGATAGTGTGTTGCATAGGACCTGTGACGGCTATGGCTGCCGAGGAACTCGGTTTGAGGGCTCACATAGTAGCCGAAAGACACACTGCCGGGGGGGTTGTTGAGGCGCTAGTGAGGGGGCTGAACCCATGCTAAAAAGAATCGCCGAGAGAAGGGGCCGTGCGAGGCCGATGAGGCTTAGAAGGACCGCTCAGATACGGGAGATGATCAGAGAGACGGAGCTCTCGGTAAACGATCTAATCTACCCAGTCTTCGTCAAGGAGGCACTGGTTGGGAGGGAGAAGATACCTTCTATGCCGGGCATCTACCGCCTTTCGTTAGACGAGTTAGTTGTAGAGGCTTCCAGAGCAAAGAGGCTTGGAATCCCTGGAATCCTCGTCTTCGGCATTCCATCGTCCAAGGATGAGCTAGGCTCGAGTGCATACAGGGCGGATGGGATAGTTCAAAAGGCTGTGAGGGCAGTTAAAGAGAATGTTGGGGACCTACTAGTGGCAACTGATGTCTGTTTATGTCAGTACACAATTCATGGACATTGCGGAGTAATAAAGGAGGGGCGCGTCGCCAATGATGAGAGCATCGAGATCTTGGCGAGAATAGCCGTCTCCCACGCGGAAGCTGGTGTCGATGTTGTGGCGCCAAGTGCCATGATGGATCACCAGGTACTCGCGATCAGGGAGGGCCTCGACAAAGCTGGATTCACCGATGTAGCTATAATGAGTTATAGCGCCAAGTATGCCTCCGCACTCTACGGCCCCTTCAGGGAGGCAGCATACTCCTCACCATCATTCGGCGACAGGAGTAGCTACCAGATGGATCCGTCAAACATCAGAGAGGCCATGCGGGAGATAGAGTTAGACTTGAGAGAGGGGGCGGACATTGTTATGGTTAAACCGGCCCTAGCCTACTTGGACGTGATCGTTAGGGCGCGCTCCAAGTTCAATGTGCCGATAGCCGCATACAGCGTAAGTGGGGAGTATTCAATGATAAAGGCGGTGGCGGAGAAGGGGTGGATTGATGAAAAGCGAGTGGTCATGGAGTTTTTGACCTCCATAAAGAGAGCTGGAGCCGACATAATAATCACATATTTTGCGCCGCAAGTTGCGGGGTGGCTTAAGGCATGACCGCCCAAGGATCTAGCCCACGGATAGAGGAATCCCACAGGAAGTATAAGAGAGCCATGAAAATCCTTGTTGGGGGGGTCAACAGTCCGGTAAGGTCCTTCATGTCTGTTGGGGGTGAGCCCCTGATTGTAAGGAGAGGGGAGGGCCCCTACATCTACGACGCTGACGGGAACGAATACGTGGACTTAATCTGCGGGTGGGGGTCCCTCATACTCGGCCATGCTAGAAGAGAGGTTTTACTGGCTGTGCAGGAGGCATTAGAGCGTGGATCGATCCTCGGTCTTACAAACGAGCTCGAAATAGAGCTAGCTGAGCGGATAGCCGAGGCTTTCCCATCGATCGAGCTTGTCAGATTCGTTAATTCGGGGACTGAGGCAGCCATGACGGCAATCCGCCTGGCGAGGGCCTACACCGGCAGGAGGAAGGTCCTGAAGTTCGACGGATGCTACCACGGCCACGTTGACTACCTCCTGACAAAGGCCGGCTCAGGGCTAGCGACTTACTCGCTGCCGGCCTCAGACGGTATCCCCGAAGAGATAACCAAGGACACGATAACAGTTCCCTATAACGATACCAGCGTGGTGGAAAGAGTCTTCAGACAAGCCGGGCCCGAGATCGCCTGTGTAATAGTTGAACCCATAGCGGGAAATATGGGGGTGGTACCTCCTAAACAAGGTTTTCTTGAGGCACTCAGAGATATAACGGAGAAGTACGGCTCCCTGCTAATATTCGACGAGGTCATAACAGGGTTCAGGATTACAAGGGGTGGGGTCCAAGAGCTTTACAGTGTCCACCCCGATCTTACTTGCTTGGGGAAAATCATTGGTGGGGGATTCCCGATAGGAGCTGTTGGTGGTAGAGAAGAAATAATGAAGCTTTTGGCTCCGACTGGGAGAGTATATCAAGCGGGGACATTTTCAGGGAACCCTATCTCTATGTCGGCCGGCATAGCCACCATCGACCTCCTCACACCCCACGTGTATGAGAAGCTTGAGCGACTATCTTCGATGCTGGAGCGGGGGATAGTCGAGGCTGCAAATAACTCAAACGTCACCATGCTCATAAATAGGGTTGGCTCGATGATTAGCTTATTCTTCACAGACAGACAGAAGATCGAGAATTACAGTGATGTGCTAAGCAGTAATAGGGGGAGCTTCACGCGGCTCTTCTGGGAAATGGCTAGGAGAGGAGTTCTACTCCCACCTTCACCATTCGAGACGATATTCGTTTCAGCCTCACACGAAGAAGCAGTAATTGAGCGATCGATTGAAGCGTTCACTGAAGCCCTGCGCGTCATCGGTGAGGGGCGTGAATGACAGGCTTCTTAGAGCGTGTAGGCTGGAAAAGACAGATAAGAAGCCCATCTGGCTGATGAGACAGGCTGGGAGATACCTTCCCGAGTATAGGGGGTTGAGGAGGGATCGGGACCTACTATCACTATGCAAAGACTCAGAAGCCGCTGCGGAGCTAACCGCTCTTCCAGTTTTAAAATTCGGTGTGGATGCAGCAATACTATTCGCCGACATAGCCGTCCCCCTAGAGGGTTTAGGCGTGTCGTTTAGAATAGTTGATGGTGAAGGCCCAGTGGTCGAGAAACCCATTAGGGATGAGGGAGACGTCAAAGATATACAGAACTTTGACAGCTCTAAGGTCGGCTACGTCTACGAGACGATACGTCTCGCCAGGTCAATCCTTAATGATAGAGTACCAATAATAGGCTTTGCGGGCGGGCCATTCACCACCGCTTGTTACATGGTAGGCGATGTGGTGTCCAGAGATTTTCCCTTAGCGAGGTCCCTAATGTATAGGAGACCATACCTCTGGAAGGTGCTTATGGAGACCGTCAGTGAGGCTGTGTCGCAATACTGTAAATTACAGGTTGCTGCAGGTGCTCGGGTTATCCAGCTCTTCGATAGCTGGGCTGGGAGTCTGTCGCCGTCAGACTACAGAGAGAGTGTTCTTCCATACGTGAAGACTCTTGTCGAAGATATAAAAAATCGAGGGGTGCCAGTGATATACTTCACTACCTGCAGTGCGGGGATGCCTGAGCTTTTGAAGAGAACGGGCGCCGACGTGATAGGTATTGACTGGCGCATAGAGATAGACCGGGCTTGGCGAAGCATAGGATACGATGTGGGGATACAGGGCAACCTAGACCCCGCCGTCCTCCTAGCGGACCGGCATATTATTGTATCAAGGGCGGGCAAGATAATAGATGCGACGAGAGATAGGCCTGGACACATCTTCAACCTGGGCCATGGGGTACTCCCAGAGACTCCGCCCGACAACGTGGCAGCCCTTGTAGAGTTTGTCCACGAATACGGGGGGAGAGGAGAGGAGGGTTGAGCATCCTAACTGTTCTAACAATTATTAAGCTAGTTCACATAGTCAGCGCATCATTGTGGGTTGGGGGAATACTCTTCACCGTGATTGTAAACAGGCGTTTAAGAAAGACCTACCCCCCTGTAGAGGCCACGAAGATGCTGGGAGTTGTTGGGAGAGCTATTCAGAGACCTATGAGGTACTCTCTCTACCTAGCCGTGGTGTCTGGGCTGTTCATCCTTTTAACACGGGGGTTTGGAGTCCAGTTGCTTACAAGTCTGGCCTTCTATGCAACACACTTGGGCATGATTTTGCTGATCAAGATGATCTTAACCGTAGCCGTGCTCCTTATGCTCCCTCTACACTCGAGACTAGGTAGAAGGCTCTACGAGATGGAGGATGGGCCAGAATACTCTAGGGATAGGTTAAAGATGTTGGTGGTTGGATGGGCTACCCTATGTCTGACCCTCGCTATTATTGCGATGGGTACACTACTCAGGTTCTCATGAGGTGTGTATGTGTTTATGAGGATTGAAGATTGGATAAGCAGGTTTCATGAAGCACCTCTCTTGGTCTTCTGGGAGTCGACCAAGGCCTGCCCGTTAGCATGTAAGCACTGTCGCGCCGATGCAATACTTAAGCCCCTGCCGGGTGAGCTAACAACTAGTGAAGGGAAGCTCCTTATCGAACAGGTAGCTGCCTTTGGACACCCCTCACCATTCCTTGTGATAACAGGTGGCGACCCTCTGATGCGCAAAGACCTCTTCGAATTGATTGACTATGCAAACTCGTATGGTGTTCCTGTGGCAGTCTCGCCGGCCGTATCATCAAACCTATCGGATGAGATCCTAAATAGGCTCAAGGAGGCAGGTGTGAGGAGCATATCTATAAGTCTTGATGGTGCAACCGCCGAAACACATGAAGAGATGAGGCAAACACCCGGTAACTTTGGAGCCACAGTAGAGGCAATATCAAGAGCTGTTAAAGCTGGACTTGTAGTACAGGTCAACACAGTTATCTGGAGGAAGAATCTTAGAGAACTTCCAATGATCGTAAAACTGATCACGGACTTAGGGGTGAGGATTTGGGAGGTCTTCTTCCTTATTGTGACTGGACGCGCCGTAAAGGAGCTCGACATAACGCCGCAAGAATATGAGGATGTGGTTCAATTTCTGGTCGACGTATCGAGATATGGTTTGCAGCTGCGTACCGTAGAGGCGCCATTCTACCGGAGGGCTATGCTGGAGAGGGCTAATGGGGCAAAGTATGAGGGCCCGCTCTATAACGAGTTGGTGGATAGGCTACATTCACTTATGGGTGATCCTAAACGCGGCCCCGCCCAGACCATAACACCAACGAGAGACGGCTTTGGAATAGTATTTGTTTCCCACAACGGGATTGTTTACCCTTCAGGTTTCCTACCCTTCCCTCTTGGTAATATCAGGGTTAGGAACCTCGTAGAGATATATAGGATGCACCCCCTACTCGTTAAGATGCGCCAGGGATTGTTCACTGGACGCTGTGGTGTATGTGAGTATAAGTCAATATGTGGCGGCTCTAGGGCAAGGGCCTACGCTGAATGCGGGGACCCATTAGCTACTGATCCAGCATGCATATATGAGCCTAGCCGGTCCACCATGCACAGCGTATCGAGTTAGGCCTTCCTGTAAAAGCCGTTATTGCGCCACGCTGAAGAGAACTTGCAGGCAGTGCTTACCTCTCTGCTCGGTATGGAAGCCATAGTGGGCCAGATTCCAAGCAGATATACTATCTGAAACGATAGTTCATTTCTAGTTGCCGGTATAGCTCTTCGCTGCAGATAAATGTGAATTGAGGAAGCCCTTCGACCTTAATTTTCCCGTCTATCACGATGGTTGGGACACATCTTATATCGTATTCTCGGATCTTCTCTCGGATAGAGGCGTACTGTACCGCTAAGTCGTATATGTCGAGTCTGCAGCCAGAACACTTCCCCACCTCCAAAATGTTGCGCGCCTCCTCACACAGGGGGCACCTGCCGACGAAGAGCTCAATGCGGTGGGGCATACATCACCAATAGAGTGTGACGATATAACCTTTCGCTCGTGGCTGTCACCGAGTGGTTGCGGGCTGTGTTATGTGGATGACCGGTTTGGGTCTGTAGGGCTCCTCCAAGTATTTGGTCTCCTCGTCTGTCAGCGTGATTTCGAGCGATTCGACAGCTTCTTCGAGATGCTCTGTTTTGCTGGTGCCTATTATGACGGATGTGACGCCTTTGTGGAGGAGCCAAGCCAGGGCTATCTGGGCCGGCTTGACGCCCTTATGCTCAGCCACCTCTATGACTCTCCTAACTATCTCCGCGTTTTCTGGCGGTTCAATGTATGCATTATAGGCGTAGAAGCCTATCTCAGGTCTAAGACGATCAGGCGCATCCGAACCAACCAGGAGTTTGCCATCCTTGTAATATTTTCCTGAGAGGACTCCCACCGCAGTTGGGCTATACACCATGTATCCGATGTTGTGTGCCTTGCAGAACGGAATCATTTCTCGCTCCTCCTCCCTGTAGAGGAGGTTATAGGGTGTCTGGGTGCTTGTGAACTTCTCATAGCCCTTAAACTCGGCGGTGAAGAAGGCTTTAGCAAACTGCCACGTCCACATACTTGACCCCCCAATGTATCTTACCAAACCTTGCCTGACCAGGTCCGTGAGGGCTGAGAGGGTCTCCTCAACCGGTGTCTCCGGGTCCCACCTATGCGTCTGGTAGAGGTCCACATAGTCGGTCTTGAGTCTGCGGAGGGAGTCCCTTATCTGCTTCATTACGTGTTTCCTCGACAATCCTCGGTCGTTTGGCTTGTCGCTCATTGGGAAGAAGACCTTTGTGGCCACTACTGCGTCGTCTCTCCTGCCCTGAAGGAATTCGCCGAGAATCTCTTCAGACAGGCCCGCTGAGTAGACGTTTGCCGTATCATAGAAGTTTATCCCTAAGTCCCACGCCCTGTTCAGCACCCTGAATGCCTCCTCTCTGCCTACAACCCATCCCCCACCCCCCATCGGCTGACGTCTAGGGTCGCCGAACGACATACAGCCCACACATATTCTAGAGACCTTAAGCCCAGACCATCCCAGACGAACGTACTCCACGCATATGGGGCAGGCTTAAGCCGCTTATAAAGATTCACGGCCACAGGCAGAATTCTACAAACATACGAGTTACTATAATGAGTGGGGGGCCAACACTCGGTGGCCGCGCTGTTTTTATAACATGGGTGGGGGAGGATTTATCACTGGCCTATAGTGGTCTTGTTCTCGGCTTGGATGGAGTTGGGTTTGCCGTTGTGGGGGCTGGGGTTATTGGGCAGATCCATGCCAGAAACATCTCGATGCTTGAGAGTTGCCGGCTTGTCGCTGTGGCGGATCAGGTGAGGGAGAGGGCTGAGGTGGTTGGGCGGCAGTATGGCGCTAAGGCTTACGCCTCGATAGATGAGGTGGTTAAAGACCCGGAGGTGGAGGCTGTGGTGGTTGCGACGCCATCCTACCTCCACGCGCCCCAGACACTCTACGCCCTACAACATGGCAAACACGTCCTAGTGGAGAAGCCCATAGCCACGACGCTCCGGGGGGCGCGCCTGATCTCTGATACCGCGAAAGAGATGGGGCTTAGGCTAGGGGTTGTTTTTCAGGAGAGATACTTAGAAGCGGCGAGGCGGCTTATGGAGTTGGTCTCAGACGGTGGTCTGGGAAGAGTCTACCTGGTTGAGGCGGAGCTTAAGTGGTGGAGAGGTGAGAGCGAGTATTACAGGAGTGACGAGATTGCACGGAGTTGGAGGGGTTATTGGGAGACGGAGGGTGGCGGGGTCTTGATGAACCAGGCAATACACACGCTAGACCTCGTCCTCTGGCTGGGTGGAGATGTGGAGGAGGTTTCGGGATTTATCTCCAACGCGTCGCATCCATCGATAGAAGTGGAGGATGTGGCCACGGCGGCAATAAGGTTCAGAAGCGGGGCTCTCGGGATAATCTCAGCCACAGTGAATATGAGGCCGACGAACAGGCAGTATAGGAAGATACGAGTGCTAGGCACCAAAGGGTTTGCGGAGATACATGACCTCTCCCTTAGAATATGGATGGATGAGGGTGAAGCCCAAGTCGAAGGCAGCGGAGTAGCCTTTGGAGACCTCCACAGGGCCCTCCTAGCGGACTTCGCAGACTGTGTCAGGAGTGGGAGGGAGTTTCCAGTGAGTGGTGATGAGGGTATTAAAAGCCTCGAGCTGATCAAGGCTATTTATCTGAGCTCCGAGAGGGGTGTGAAGGTTTCACTGCCGCTCAGGCTGGGTGGTGTGCCTCTTTGAGGCTGTGTTTTACGAGCTTGGCCTATCCTGAGCTTAGTTTGGCCGATGTTTTGGAGCGGGCGGTCAGGATGGGTTTTGATGGCGTCGAGCTGAGGGTATCTGACGACGGGATTCACGTGAGACCAGTCTCGCCTATCCCGCACACACAGCTTGAGCTCCTAAAGTCCTACAACATACCAGTCCCCGTCCTCTCAAGTTATCTCAGACTCTCCGAAATGCGCGGCGATGATAGGGACCCGGCCCTCTCGTTGGCGAATAACTTGGTCAAACTGGCCGCAGAGATTGGCGCATCAGGCTTAAGGGTTTATGGAGGCGAGTTTCCTAAAGCCTCAGAATGTGTGGTTAATGGATACAAGCTCTTGGCCCGAGTCGCGGGAGACCATGGCGTCAGAATATTAATTGAGACCCACGACCACCTAGCTGATACGTCTAACATCGCGGAGCTATTAGACCTCTCGGACGAACCTCTATTCCTTTACGACCCGGCCAACATAATCTTTGCGGGAGGGTCACATGGTGAGGCTTTCGAGCTCCTGAGGGGGCGGATAGGGCATGTGCATTTGAAGGATTTTATTGTGAGGGAGGGTAAGCGGGTTTTTACGCGCCCGGGGGAGGGTGTAGTCCCCCTCCGAGAAATAGTCTCTGACCTAAGGCTGTCGGGGTACGTGGGTTATCTTTCCGTGGAGTGGGAGAGGTTCTGGCATAGGTATTTGGTGAGTGGAGACATCATCCTACCCCTGTATCGCGATTATCTGAGGCGGCTGATATGAGGCTGGGAATAATCTCTGACGAGATATCTCAGGATCCGGACCACGCATTCAAGGTTGTCAAGCGTCTAGGAGCGACACATGTCGAGATACGCGATGTCTGGGGTAAAAATGTCTGTGGACTGAGCGATAGCGAAGTCCTCGAGCTCAAAAAGACTGCACAGGAGCACGGGCTCGAGATATCCAATATAGATTCCTACGCCTTCAAAGTCTACATTGATGACAGGGAGGGGCATGCTCAGAGCCTTAGGATTCTGAGGAGGGCGATAGAGCTCACAAAGCTCCTCGACCTGAGATTCACGAGGATATTCACTTTCTGGTGGCAGGGTGGTGTGAATAGGTATCTCGACCGTATTGCCGAGCTTCTAAGCCCTGCCATAGACCTTGCCTCCGACGAGGGTGTCGTACTCGCCGTTGAGAACGAGTATAGCTGCATGATCGGGACTGGCTGGGAGGCCAGAATGCTACTTGACACCGTCAAGAGCCCTTGGCTAAAAGTTCTCTGGGACCCCGGCAACGCCTTCTTCGCAAGGGAGGATCCATACCCCCAGGGCCACGAGCATGTAAGAGACGATATCATCCACGTCCACTTGAAGGATGCTGCCGTGGAGAACGGAGTATTCAAGTTTAAGCCGATAGGCGCCGGCATGATAGACTATTTCGGACAGCTCCAGGATCTGGACAGAGCATTCGACGGCGTAGTCTCGCTCGAGACGCACTATATTCCGCGGGGCGGTACAAAAGAGGATGGCACAACCGAGTCTTTCAAAGGCCTCCTCAGCATTCTCTCCAGACTGAAGGATGTCTGACCACTATTTCATCAGGAGGAGTCGTCTAAGCCCATCAAGGTATGCCCCCCAGTCCTCTAGGCCTCTACCCCTCAGCGGTCTCCGAGCCGCATAGCACGCCGCTCCTAGGGCGTAGATCGGCTCAACACCACTCGCTAGGAAGGCTGCTGAGAGGGAGGTGGCCACGCCTAGGACGAATTTTGAGCTGACTGGCGGCTCGATCCAGTTGGACTTCTGGTAGACGCCGTCCGAGATTGAGTCACTACCACCCACTAGGTAGACAGGCTTTCCAAGGGTCTTCGCGAGGCCTGCCGCATCCGCTACAACCTGCTCTTGGACTGGCTTTACTAGGGCTCCAAGGATTCTAACGCTTCCTCCGACCCCGTAGCCGGCCAGAAGACCGCCAACCGTCACAGTCAACCCTTCTCCAAGCACCTCCATCCACGGATCCATGCCGAGTATCTTCAAGGCCTCGGTCGCTCCCCGAGCCTCCTCAGCACCACCCCTCACACTAGCCGACATGGGCTGCTTCAACCTTGACAGGGAGTAGAATAGGTCGCCTGGGCCGGCTATAGTCTCGGCATCAGGTGGTGCACCGATTGGCTCGACGTAGGTTTTGCCCGCCAGCTCATGTTGAAAAGTCATGAAGGGCTTGGCGCCGTGGAGTGTAATCGTGACACTCGGCCTGACGGTGGTGGTGTATTTCCCCGTGTCCGGGTCCATGCCGGACGGAACGTCTATTGAGAAGACCCTAGCACCGGAGGAGTTGATGAGGTTGATGGCTGTTTTGTACGGTTCTCTGATCTCCCCTCGGATGCCGGTTCCGAATATACCGTCTATTATGACGTCGGCCTGTTTGAAGAGTTGCTGGAGCCTGCCTAGAGCCTCAAGTGTGTCCACGATATAATAGTCGACGCTCCGCCTCATTCTGCAAATCGCCTCCCAGTTGGCTGCCGCCTCAGGGGTCCTTATCTGGTCAGGCCTAGCCAGCAGGACAACAGATAGTCTAGAGACCCTGCCAGCTAGGTGGCGTGCGGCAACAAAGGCGTCACCGCCATTATTCCCGGGGCCTGCAACAACGAGTACTCTGGCGGCTGCGAGCTCTGGCACCTCTCTAGCCACCACCCTAGCCACGGCCGCTCCCGCGTTCTCCATTAGGATTCTCCTCTCGACACCGAGGTATGCAGAGTTCTCATCGATTATTCCGATCTCGTAGCTCTTATACTGGCGGCCTGAGAGCAGCTTCCCCTCTCCCACAGAACTTATATTGACTTGGCAGAGTCTAAAACCTTATCAGCGAATAAGGCATCTGCTACTTTGGACCAGAGTCTCCCACCTTTGTCTTGTTCCGCCTCAAGGAAAGTATCTCTGCCAGATTGGCTAGGACAGCCCTCACACCACCCTTTTCGAGATGGTGTGCAAGCAGCTCCCAGTCGACTCTCAAAATGATGATTGTTATTGCCACAAGCGCAGCTATTGAGATGATAGTTGCGCCAGGACCTCCATTTAGAAGTACATCTAACGCCTCCATGTATGTCCGCCCGGCATATGCGACAAAGATTGCCAGGAGCACCTTGCCTGCCGTGCTGTAGATCATGAATTTTGCGAAGGAGTATCTTGTCATGCCGATGGGTATGTAGTAGACGTCGTCGGGGAGTGGTGTTAGGGCGAATATGAATACACCTATGGAGCCATACCTCCCTATCAGCCTGTTAAGCGCATCCATGCTCCGCCTCTTTTCACGTCCAAGAAATCTGTACCCCAATCTGCCGAGTAGATAGGAAGTGATCTTCCCGATCGCTCCACCAAGGCCCGAGACGAGTCCGAGCAGGAGAGGGTCGAGGACACCTGAGAGGATAACTACTATGAATAGGTAGGGGAAGGGGAGAAAGGGTATCGCACTCCCAAGCAGAGAGAGTAGGAAGACTCCCGGATACCCGGTCCTAACCGCATAGACTTCAAGCTGCCTAAAGAAGTCGCTCAGCGCCGAGAAGTCAGACACCCGTCTTCAGCACCTCTTTGATGGCCTCTTCCGCCATCCGGGTGAGCCTGTTGAGACCGTCCGGCGTCGTTGACTCGGCCGTATATTTTACCTGGGGCATCGTGTTTGAGGGTCTGACGAGAACCCAGCCATCCTTGAAGAAGGCCTTGAAGCCGTCGATGTCTATGATTTTTAGGGCCTTGGGGCGGAGCATCTCAGCCACTTTCTCGACGACCCTCTGCTTCAGCTCGTCTGGAACCTCTACAACTCTGATGCTGGATGCATAGTATTTTGGGAGGCTATCCACCAGCTTGGATAGGGGCTGGTCGAGCCTTGAGACGAGCTCAGCCATCTTTGCTACGGCGTAGATGCCGTCGTCAAAACCGTGAAGTTCTGAGAAGTATATGTGATTGCTCTTCTCACCGCCTATAACGGCTCCAACCTCTCTAACCTTGCTGAGCATGAAGGCGCGTCCTGTCCTGCTCAGAACTGGCTCGAATCCGAGCCTCCTACCGACCTCTTCTACAACAGAGCTACAGCTCACATCATAGACTATCTTACCCTTCTTATCGAGTCCGTGGAGGAAGACCGCTAGTGTGAGGTCGCCCTCGAGAAACCTTCCCTTTTCATCTAGAAATACTGATCGGTCTGCATCTCCGTCCAGTCCGGCCCCCAGATCCGCCTCCCCTCGCCTCATGGTTTCTACGAGCTGTTTGAGGGTCTCGGGTGTAGGCTCCGGCGGGTGGGCTGGGAAACTTCCATCAGGCTCCTCGTTAAGTGGTATCAAGTCGCATCCAACCTCTCTCAGGAGCCTTGGTCCTATGACGCCCCCCGCGCCGTTCGAGAAATCTACAAGCAGCCTGACCTTCTTCCGAGGTCTTACAAGACCTTTAACCCTCTCGATGTAGTGTGAGATGATATCTACCTCCTCTGCCTCCGCCTTCCAGGCCCGGTCCACTCTAACCCCCTCGAAGAATATTTTCTTGAGCGTGCTCATCCCGCGTAGTTCTGATACAGTCTCGCCGTCGCCCAACACTAGCTTGAAGCCATTCCACTCGGGAGGGTTGTGGCTCGCCGTGACTTGTACTCCACCATTGTAGCCCAGCTCAACAACACCGAAGTATAGGACAGGTGTAGGAACCATGCCGGCATCTTCGACCTCAACACCTCCATCAAAAAGGCCTGCCATCACTGCCTGTGAGAGGCTTAGACCGCTTAGCCTGACATCCCTCCCAACGAGGACCCTGCCCTCACCACCAAGCATCTTCGCAAAGGATAGGCCGACGCGATAAGCGATGGCCTCGTCTAGGTCTGCCGGATATCTTCCACGGATGTCGTATGCCCTGAAGATCGCCTGGCTTGCTTCCCTCAACCTACAATACCCGCGGCCTACCTCAGATATATGTAAACCTTATTCCAGCCCTGTCAGAGCTATATTGCCGGTTCAGCCTTATCAGTAGCACTGTCAGCCTCTCGGTGATTCTGGAGTATTTCAGTCCGCCTGCGTAGAGTGGCCTGACACCCTTAATCAGCGATAGGACATCCATGACCTCCCTAGAAGCCTCCTTCTCGCCACAGACCACCACGTCACAGTCGACCGGACTGTTCAAATCCTCGAGCGCATTGGCCGACACGTAGGTCAGCGCCGACACAACCTTCACCCCATCTCCCAAGATTGCTTGGAGGGCCTCGGCCGCAGACCCGGTGGAGGGCTCCAAATATTCGGGTCCGCCGCCTAACTCGGATTCCAGGGGAACGACGCAGGAAACAGCTATGGATCCCACCTTCATGACCCTTTTAACGCTCTTAGCAAGCTGGTAGAGACCGGAGAAGGGGATGGCGTAGAAGACAAGGTCGGCCTTTGCGGCAGCTGACTCGTTTAAGCCACCCGAAGCCAAATTCGTAGATGTAATCCTGTTAACCTCTTCCGCGGCCTTCACCGCTCTATCTTCGCTCCGTGAGCCTATAATTACCCTGCGTCCGGCCAGCGCGAGCCTTACGGCAAGTGCCCTCCCTAACCCAGCGGTTCCACCCAAGATGGCTATAGGCTGCTCAACGCTACCCATTATTCACTCCCTAATCCGAGGGAGGAGAGGATTTGCTGGACCTCCTCGTCCGGGAGTTGGACTACCTCAACCGACCCTCTCATCCATGGGTGTGGAATACAGAAGTACTGGTACGAGCCAGGGTCTCTGAAGGAGTAGCTCCAGTTTATCCCTGGCCCGAAGAGGCCCGAGTCGAATAGCCTGTTGACATGTGTGACCGTGTGGGAGACATCTATGTTCTCCCTATTAATCCAGACTATCGTGTGGTTGATGTTTAACACAACACGAATGCTCTTTGGCACAAAATTGTCTTGCTGATTTGGGTCCCAAGAGCCGGGGATAATGTTTACTATGACCTTTATGGGGGATTCCTTGAACTCCTCTTTAGCCTTTAGAAGCTTGAAGGGTCCTGTGTATGTGACGGCGGAGACCGTGAGGCCTGCGGTGGAAATGAAGACCACTAGCCCTATGGCTGCGATGTGTACTGGCTTCACGTTTGGGAATCCGCCTCTCGCAAGACCCCCCGCGAAGATTATGACACCCATGAATAAGAGTAGGGAGGATAGGGCCTGGAGCCCAAGCTCGAAGGTGTGGGAGATTCCTGAATACGTCAGGAATATGCCCACCACCCCCAGAAGGATCATTACCACACCTATCCACGTCGAGGTCGAGTCCATCAGAAATCCAACCCCAACGCCTTCTATTTAACCTGAGGCCAGGTCTAGGAGATGTATGCCAGCATCTTCTTAAACTCCTTCAGCGTCCTCTCATACTCGCCTCTAATCTCCTCTGTTATGCTTGGACCGACCTTCTGGAGTGCCTGGCTGAAGTGCCTCCACTCAACCTTATCAGCTTCTATGTTCTCTCTGGCGGCGGTTAGGGCTGCCTCCCTACACACAGCCTCTAGATCCGCCCCAGTATACCCTTCAGTGATCGCGGCAAGCTGGTTCAAGTCTACATCAGATGCCAGCGGCATGTCCCGGGTGTGGATCTTCAAGATCTCAAGCCTCGCCGCCCTATCCGGTGGAGGTACATAGATTATCCTGTCGAAGCGGCCTGGTCTCAGGAGTGCGGGGTCGAGGATGTCTGGCCGGTTCGTCGCACCAATTACAACCACTTCCTTGAGAGTCATCATTCCATCCATCTCAGTTAAAAGTTGGTTCACGAGTCTGTCAGTCACTCCCGAGTCCGTGTGCAAGCCTCTACGGGGAGCGATCGAGTCCAGCTCGTCGAAGAAGACTATACAGGGCGCCGCCTCCCTCGCCCTTCTGAATATCTCTCTAATCGCTTTCTCGGATTCACCTACCCATTTACTCAAAACCTCAGGTCCCTTGACACTGATGAAGTTGGCTTGGCTCTCTGTGGCGACAGCCTTAGCTAGGAGTGTCTTACCCACGCCAGGTGGGCCGTAGAGGAGGATTCCCCGCGGAGGCCTAATCCCCAGCTTCTTAAAGACGTTGGGATACTTGATCGGCCACTCCACAGCCTCCTTCAGCTGCTGTTTAACGTCCTCGAGTCCTCCAACCATATCCCAGGTTATGTTAGGAATCTCCATTATGACCTCGCGCAGGGCAGAGGGCTGCACTGATGTAAGGGCATCTGCGAAGTCCTCCCTCGAGACTTTAAGCTGTTCAAGCACCTCTGCGGGGACCACCTCCTTCTCTATATCGATCTTCGGGAGGAAGCGGCGGAGAGCGTTCATGGCCGCCTCACGGCAAAGGGCAGCTATATCTGCCCCTGTGAATCCGTGTGTGATATCAGCCAACTCGTCAAGGTTTACGTCTGGCGCCAAAGGCATACGTCGCGTATGGATCTGAAGTATCTCCTTTCGGCCATTTCTGTCGGGGACGCCAATCCTGATCTCTCTGTCGAAACGCCCAGGCCTGCGTAGAGCAGGGTCAACAGCCTCCAATCTGTTTGTGGCACCGATAACAACTACTTGGCCTCGTGATTTGAGGCCGTCTAGGAGTGTGAGTAGCTGGGCCACAACGCGCCGCTCAACTTCACCAGTCACCTCGCTTCTCTTAGGGGCGATGGCGTCTAGCTCATCGATGAAGATTATGCTCGGCGCTCTCTGTTCAGCCTCCTGAAAGACTTCACGGAGCCTCGCCTCGCTCTCTCCGTAAAACTTACTCATTATCTCTGGTCCATTTATTGTGAAGAATGAGGCGCCTGTCTCGTTTGCAAGCGCCTTTGCTATAAGTGTCTTACCAGTTCCGGGTGGACCGTAGAGGATTATCCCCTTAGGGGGCTCGATTCCTAGGTGGCGGAACAGCTCCGGATGCTTTAGTGGGAGTTCGACTATTTCTCTAATCCTCTGAAGCTCCTCTGAGAGGCCTCCTATATCCTCGTAAGTGACCCCTGCTATCTCCTCCCCCCTCTTGACGGGTGTGCTGCTAACCTCTATCAAAGTGTTCTCAGTAATCTTGACTATGTTTCCAGGGAATGTCTGGACGACTTTAAGCTCAACACCCATGCCAAGGATGGGTACAATAACGACGTCGCCTCGCGCTACCGGCGCATTTAGTAGCTGGACCTTAACGATTCTCGCGAAGTCGCCTACAAAGGGTAGGTTCTCGAATGGGGCCATAACGACTTTACTCGCGGGAACGAGGTCTGCCTTCACGACAGAGATAATATCTCCAACACTTACACCCGCATTCCGCCTTATCTCGCTGTCTATTCGGATCAACATCTGTCCATCATCTTCACGATATGGGGGCCAGACAAGTGCAACTGTAGTCTTCTTTCCAATAATCTCGATGGCGTCCCCCGTAGTAAGGTTCAGTTCGCGGTATGCGTGACTATCTATTCTGGCGATTCGTCGTCCGACATCCCTCTGCTTCGCCTCGGCAACTTTAAGCTGGACACTTTTCCTTTCTGGCATAGCTTTCTAACAATTAAGGAGCCATCAACCATAAAATCTTTACTTCACTAACCACTTAGAATCGACAAAACTTAATATTTAGATTGTTAAATGAAAATATTGCCGAGATGAGGGGTGGGAGCCGGGCTGGACACCCCGTTTCAAATTCAAAGGGCCTTGGCAGACACCTAATCGTAGAGTTATTCGGATGTGACCCCCGCATTTTAAGTGATGCAGATCTGCTAAACGAGCTTTTGACTGAGGCGGCCCTCTATAGCGGCGCCACCATAGTGGGCAAGTATTCTGAGAGGTTTAGCGGGGGCGGGGGAGTCTCGGCAATAGTTGTGATTAAGGAAAGCCACATCTCAATACATACGTGGCCAGAGCTCGGCTACGCGGCGCTCGACATCTACACATGTGGGGAGGGCGTGGATCCTTGGAAGGCCTATGAGCTGATAGTGGGTAGGCTTGAGCCGGCGAACGTGGGGGCATTTGAGATAATACGCGGACTAAACGTTTACAGGAATAGGCATGTGAATCTTCAGGCCCAAGGAGAGAGGCTTAGAGGTGGATGAGCTGGCCTACTGGTATACAGAATGGATCTCTGATGGAGTAGTCGAGTCATTTAGGGTTATTAAGCCATTTTATAGGGGTAGGACGAGTTATCAGAGGCTTGAAATACTGGAGACAGAGCCCTACGGCCCCTGCCTACTCCTAGACGGCAAAATGCAGTCATCCCTACTAGACGAGCACATCTACCATGAAACACTCGTCCATCCAGCCATGTGTCTAAGTGGAGAGCCTAGACGCGTGGTCATTATAGGAGGTGGAGAGGGGGCAGCCCTCAGGGAGGTTCTCAGATGGCAGACAGTTGAGGAGGTGTTCTTAATAGATCTAGATAGGGAGGTGGTAGAGCTTTGTCAGAAATATTTGCCCCAACTTTCCTCGGGCGCGTTTCATGACCCACGAGTGAGGCTTTTCTTTGAGGATGGGAGGAATTGGGTGGCTGAGAAACTAGCGGGTAACGTAGATGTCTTTATAGTGGATGTCACCGACCCCCTCGAGCACGGCCCATCCTACCTTCTCTACACCTCAGAGTTTTACTCACTCCTGCACTCAAAACTCTCAGAGAACGGCGTTGTAGCCACCCACGCCACATCCCCCACCCACACACCGCTAGCATACCAGTCTATAAAAAAGACGATGCAAACAGCCTTTACCAATGTCTCCGAGCTGGCTACCTTCATCATATCGTTCTCTTCTGTATGGGGTTTCCTCTACGGCTCTAAGAAGAGAGGCCTAGAGTCGCTTGGAGGGGTAGAGGTCGATAGAATTCTTATAAGGGCGGGGGTCAGAGGTCTCAGGTTCTATGGAGGGGCCACGCACGAGGCTCTTCGAGAATTGACGAGGCACTATGTGGGACTTAGGAGCGTGGAGCCTCGCGTCATAAGGGATTCAGAGCCGCTCTTCATTGTTTGATGCCAAATACCCGCGCAATTACTTTCCAAGCGGTAGGCGTGATATCGTAGTTTCTCAGCTCATTTATCGGGACCCATCTAGCATCCTCGGCATCTGTTCCCGGCTTCAAATCTCCTCCAAGATACCTGCCGGCAAAGCAGACGACCACGTAGTGGTATAGAAGCTCGCCACCTTCTCTATAGAAGACGTCGACGACATCTAGGATCTGACCCACTTCTATCAGGACGCTGGTCTCCTCTAAGACCTCCCTCACAGCTGCGTCTCTAATCGGCTCACCCCACCGGACGGCACCCCCTGGTAGGGCCCATTTCCCGCGGGCTGGCATTCTTCCACGCCTCACTAGCAGCACCTTCCCCTCTTTCTCGACAAGCGCGCTGGCCGCAGCTATTGCCCGCCTCTCCTCAGACACTCCCTCTAACCACCCTTACAGCTAACTCTATGACTGAAGGTAAGGTTTTCGGGATAGATAAAAATTAGGCTATGTATGTAATGGACTTCGAGTCGAAGCTTTATCAGATCGTCTTCGTCTCGGAACCGGCCTCGCTTACCTTGAGTGACTCAGGAATCTCTGGGAATGCTGTCTTCATTCTCTGCGCCGCAATCTCCGAGGCTTCTTGGAGTATCTTCTGGGCTTCACCGTCGCTTACAGAGACGCTTGTTATGGACCCGGTGACTGATCCGGCCTCGATGATCAAGCCCTCGAGCATCTCGTCTACATATCGTAGATTCTCCGCAACCTCGGGCACAACCCCTGCCAAGTCTGACTGGACGTGCTTTATAATGGCGGTAGCGGGGCCGAGGACGTGCATAACGTCACCAAACTCCTTTACGGTCTCAAGCCTCAAGATGACCTTTTCGAGTGAAAGCTGGCTCCGGACAACCACTCTGGACATCTTCCTAAGCTGTGCAATCTCGTTGGCATAGATTGTCGCGCGTCCTGTGTCTCCCTCCTGCTGCGCCCTAACACACTGCTCGAATAGCTCTTTGCCCCTTGACATGAGCCTCTGCGCCGTCCTGTTCAGCTTCTCAGACTGAATCTTCAGGGCTGTGACTATCTCTAGGTACCTGCTATCAGAGCCGACTATCCCTCTCCCGTGTCCAACATCCCTCTTGAAGGGGTTTTTCAACATGTATCAAGTGGCAAACCCCTCAGGAAGGTATTTAGGTTTCGTAGGGCCCCCCGCTCGGAGACTATAGGCGCAATACTCTGAAACTCCAATACTAGTCTCTAAATAATCTTAATTAGAGCAGACCCATTAAGTTCAATGTCAAGACCTTGACATCCACTGCAATAGTTTTGACCGATTTTACGGAGATAGGCCGAGTTCAGAGGGGGCTTTACCGGATTCTCGATAAGCCATTGATCGAGTATGTCTTGGATTCCCTGCCCGATGAGGTGGATGAGCTGGTGATCTGGGTGGGTGATGAGGCGGGGAAAGAGGCGTACTCTGAGACTGCCGAGAAGTATATGGCGAGGATACACGTCAGCAAGGCGGGACTGGGGAGTGCGCTGAAATCTTACATGCCCCTCTCAGAGTCTGACAGGTTCTTGATACTCCCCTGCGACGCCCCCCTTGTTAGTCAAGAGTTCACGACGTTTATCCTTGAGTCTTGTAGGAAATTCTCGGCTGCAATTCTGAGGGACGCTGAGGGGAGAGCTGAATACCTCTTCTCAGCCTATAGAAAGACGCCCTTTCTGGAGGCGTGCAGTGCCTCTGGGAGCGAGGAGATTGGCGAGATAACTAAGCACATAAAGAATGTCCTGTATATATACATCGGAGCCCTAAAGGTCTTTGACCAGAAAATGAATATCCTCTTCAGGGTTGCGAACAGCTCTGACGCCAAGCGAGCCGAGAGGATAATCAGGGGTAGAATGAAAAGACTGTAGCTTCCACCTCAATTCGTTTGTAGGGGTGAGAGCGTTTTAAATAAGGGCTCCCAGAGTGGATTAGGCGTGGACATAGACTACGACGTTATAGTTGTCGGGGGAGGCGTCGCGGGCGCCCACACCGCTATGGCTGTGGAGCGATTCTCCAAAGGCCAGCTGAGAGTACTCCTGATCGACAGAAACGATTCAAAAGAGTTTGGTAAGAAGACTCGGACAGGCTGGTCGTGTGGGGATGCGGTCAGCAAGAAAAGCATGGACTACGCATGCAATAATCTCGGAATCTCTTATGGCTTCCCCGAGATCGAGCATAAGGTTGAAGGCGTCTTGGTTTACTCACCCGACCACGAGTCAAGGGTCTTGTTCGACGGCGAGGGCTACATTCTGAATAGGCGGGTCTGGGCCGCACGCCAGCTCGAGTATCTCGAGAAATTCGGCGTGGAGGTGAGGCACGGGCTAGACGCCCAAACACTGATAGCCGATAACGGGTATGTGCGGGGGGTTAAATGTAAAGACTTAGCCTCTGGTGCGGAGTTGAGCTTCTACGCCAAAGTGGTAGTTGATGCGTCTGGTTCTGCTTCAAAGCTTCGCTCTAACCTTTCTATACCTAGCTTCATCGAGAGGGAGATAGATAAGGAAAACGACATCATAGGTACAGGTAGATACATCGTGGAGTTTGAGCATGGAGAGGAGGACGAGACATGGTTTGACCCCCGCTATTGCATCATACACCTAGACCAAGTCCTAGCCCCGGGCGGCTACTCCTGGGTCTTCCCAAAAGGGGAGAATAAAGCCAACATAGGCCTCGGCGTGCTGAGACGCCTACTCAACAAGAGAAACACAGCCCTCGGCGTCAACGAAGGCCTCCAAGACCTGATAGAGAAGTATCTAAGCCTGAACCGTGCCGTGCAAAATCCGAGGCCCTCCACCTCACCCCTAGACGAGAACAACACCTTCAACATCTGGCAGGTTCCCGTGCGACGCCAAAACGACTGCCTCGTAGCCAACGGCTTTGCGATCGTTGGTGACGCCGCGTGGATGCCGAGACCGATTGATGCAGGAGGGATTGGGCCTGCCCTCGAGGCGAGTATTATTTTGGGGCGTTGCCTCGTAGAGGCCATCGAGTCAGGAGACGTCAGCCAAAAGGGCCTATGGAAATATAATGTTGAATACGTGAGGAGGCGCGGTTACCAGATGGCTAGTTTTGAAGTGCTTAGACGCTATCTCCAAGGGCTCACAAACGAGAGGATCAGCTTTGGCATGAAGTATTTCCTCTCGCAGGAGGATGTTGAGAGTATTAAGAGGCGTGAGCATCCGCGGTTCCCACTCCTCACCAGTCTGACACGCTATCTCCTCGATGGAGAGTTGAGAAGGAGAATAAAAGAGGACCCCACGCTCGCAAAGGGGCTTAGGCTTACCGCGGAGAAGAGTAGGCGCCTGATAGCCTTATACGAGAAGTATCCAGAGGATCCGAGCGGCTTTGAGGCATGGCACCGCCGCTTCCAAGCCGAGCTCCGCGACGCATATAATAGATTATCTCCTCAATAGTGTTAGAATAGATTTCAAGGCGTTGAGAAATCTGTTATTCTGACCCCTCAGGCCGACTGTGACTCTGAGACAGTTCTTTGTGAGCGGGTTCTGGGAGAGGTTTCTTACGACTATTCCCCTCTTCAACAGCTCGGCATAGACTTGGTTGGCGTCTAACTCTGTGAAGCGGATGAGGAGGAAGTTTGCGTGTGAGGGGTAGACCTCCAATCCGTCCATGCGTGATAAGACAGCTTGCATCCTCTCGCGCTCGTTGACTACGTTCTTGACTGAGCGGTACATGTAGTTCCGATGTGTCAGGGCGTGGTGGGCGATCTCTATATTTACTGTGCCGAGGCTGTTAGGCGGCCTTGCCTTATTGACCAGCTTCACAGTCTCCTCGCACGCGAGGATGTATCCTATCCTTGCTCCAGCCAAGCCGAACCCCTTTGAGAGCGTCCTGATGGCTATGAGGTTGCTGTACTTTTGGAGGAGTGGCTGTACAGAGACTCCACAGTACTCGTAGTAGGCCTCATCCACAACTATGCAGGCCTCTGTCTCAGCGCACAGCCGCTCGACATCTCGTATCGGGGTTATGTTGCCGGTCGGATTATTGGGGCTGCAGAGGAATACCACACCGGTACTGTCGTCTACGCGTGAGAGAATACCGTCGACGTCGTCTTGGAGATTCCCTAGGCGTGGGACCCCGATGAACCTGGCCCCTTGGAGCTCAGAGGCTATTCTGAAGTAGCTATAGGTAGGCGCTGATGCCAAGGCTGTCATGTCATTCTCCAGAAAAACCCTAGCCACTATGTCGATTGCCTCGTCAGCCCCATTGGTCGGGATTATGGCTTCAGGGTCGTGCGAAGTGTAGTCCGAGATGGCCTGCCTCAAGGATGTGTAACTCGTATTCGGGTAGAGGTTGATCTTGATTCCTGGGAGTTTTTTCGAGGCAGCCTTGAGCGAGGCGGAGGGTGGTGTGGGAGAGGTGTTGAGGTCCAGCCGAAGAATCCTGCCAGGCTTGATTCCCAAGCTAGAGGCTATCTGCTCCGTGGATGGCTCCCAGCCATAGGGCTCAAAAACGTCTAGTAAAGCCCTGTACCTCAAGACTTCCTGAGAAGATACCCATATAGACTCGATGTCTTAAGGATTGCCTTGGGAGAAGGTTGGGGAGGGAACTGCGGATAGGGATCGACGATACGGACTCGAAGCGCACCATGTGCACAACCTACGTCGCGGTTCAGGCCCTGAAGGAGTTGGAGAGGAACGGGTATAGGACAGCAGACCTCCCCTGGCTCGTAAGGCTCAACCCCAACTGCCCCTACAAGACCCGGGGAAACGCAGCAATCTGCCTCTCGATACAAGCCAACACAAGCGACCTACCCCGGATCGATGAGATAGTGGTCTCGACCGTTGAGCGGTGGGCGGACCTCGAGTCGGAGGGCACAGACCCAGGTATCGTGTATGCGTGGACTGAGCAGGCTGAGAAGTTGAGGGAACTATACTGGAGGGCTATTCGGGAGATTATCGAGCCCGAGGAGGTTGTGCAGAGATGTGATGACTTGGGTGTCCGTTACATTAGGTTGAAGGAGGGTAGGGGCATTGTTGGGGCAGCCGCTGCCGTGGGAGCAGACCCAGATTCGTTGAAGACCTTCGAGGCTATCGCATACCGCGTCCCAGAGATGTGGGGGCGCGAGAGGCTCGTCGACGAGCAGAGCGTAATCGAGATGGATAGGGCACTCTCGCGATACACCTTCGATAACTACGACTATGAGAAGGGAGAGGTCAGGATCACTCCGCACACACCTTGCCCCGTCTTGGCTGGTGTCCGCGCAATAACCCCACAGCACGCGGAGCAGGGCTTGAGTATGGTAAGGTTCTACGAGCCGGTCGACTTCCACATAGTCTTCAAGACAAACCAAGCAAGCGACTTGCACTACACACCAGCAAGAATTTGCGACATGAAGCCGAATACATCGTATGTTGTGAGGGGAGTAGTCTCCTCACCCCCCACCGTTATAGCCGGTGGGCATGTTTTCATCAGGATTAGAGACGGGACTGGAGAGGTGACGCTTGCAGCCTATGAGCCTACTGGTAGTTTCAGGAGGGTTGTCCAGGGATTGGTGGTTGGTGACGAGGTTCTGGCGTATGGGGCACTCAAGCCGAAGCCCTACGGCTTAACAATGAACCTAGAGAAGCTCGCAATAATTAAGCTGGCTAGGGCAATATCGAAGGCCGCACCCACCTGTAACGTCTGCGGCCGTAGGATGAAGAGCATGGGGCGGGATAAGGGCTACAGGTGTGAGAAGTGCGGGATTAAGCGGCCTGGACTAAAGCCACTCTATGTAGAGGCTGAGAGGAAGATAACTGAGGGGGTATTTGAGGTTCGAGTCTCAGCGCGGAGGCACCTTACTATGCCTCTGAAGCTTGAGTCATTCAGGCGACATAACGAGCATGGTTAGGGTTGACCTGACCTTCTCCAGCCGTCTAATATTCCAAGACACGGTCTCCTTGAGTTTATCCATCGACTCTGCCTCTACCTTGGCCACGATGTCGTAGACGCCGTAGACTAGGTATGCCTCTTTAACCGGCGGCATCTGCCTCAGCTGCTTTAAGACCTCCTCCTCGGCTCCTATTTCTGTGTTGATTAACACGTATGCGGTCGGCAATCCGAGACGTAATCTTAGCTATCTCTCATATATATCTTTTAACACATATATTCTCAACGGAAGTATCAGGGCACCGTGGATGGGTAGAGTTTTCATGGGACATGTCTCTAGTCTTCGGCTAATAGTCCAGACACCGCATGCGGATACGATTTTAAAGGCGGTAGAGCCAGAGCTGTCCTCTCTGCCCTCAAGGAGGATTAGAGCCTCTATCCAGCTCAAAGACGGGGCCCTAGATTTAGTCCTCGATGCTGACGACCTAGTGGCCTTGAGGGCTGGGCTCAACACTTTCCTACGCTGGATAATAGCACTCGACAAATGTCTCCGACTCGTCGACCCAGAAAGTAGGAGTAGACCCACTAGAGAGTGATTGTAGGATAGAGGAAGTGTGTTAAGTGTTTAGTGAGCTTCTCCTCGGCTAAGCCGGGAGATTCCAGCGTTTGGGGCAGGCTTTACGCCTATCCCCTCATCTGTTGGTTTGAGGGGCTCACAGCTCCTCCATCCCACACCTCTCATTAAGTCATGGGCTATGTTCACGCATGCGTTTAAGTCCCTATTATAGATAAGCCCCCATTTTGGGCATCTAATCTCTCTTCCCTTTACTTGGGCAACATGCCCGCATTTATGGCATGTCTTAGAAGTGTCTTTGTTTCTCTTCTCGTCAGGTATTCAACTCCTATTCCTTCGAGGTTTGCCTTATACTCCACTATAGTTTGGAGTCTTCTAAATGGTGTGTTGTGGAATCTCTTATTGAGCTTTTTACCCCTTTTTAAAGTTGCTGCATATTCCATTCAGGTCTTCCATGACGATTACCGGCTTGTGGAACTGCTTAGCGTAGGCTACTATCTGATTAGCTTATGGTGTTTAGTTGCTGTAAGACTTTGCGTCTTTCCCCATCTCTGAGCTTTTTAACCATTCCTATCATCTTCTTCTCTTGAAGCCTCCTTCTAATATGACCGTAGAGACCTCTAAGCCTCTTAATCTCTTCGCCCCGCCAAAACTGCCCCCTCATCGGCTTACTTAGGTTATTCTTTGAGATCGCAACAGCAACGGCTAAATTAACCTCTCCTCTATCTAGAGCCACTGTAGTCTCAAAGTCATCTACGAGCTCAACGGTCTTTGTTAAAGTGAAGTGGGCGTACCATTCGCCTTTCCATCTGACCATTTCAACCGTTGAAAACCTCCTACTCCTCTGAAAGCTTCCTCAATCATTTGCATTTGCCTCTCTCCGAAGGCTATGGGCAGGCTTATCCTTTCCCCTCTGTTTAGGCTTAGAGTTAGCCAGTACGGGGTAGAGCGTTTGTCGCTTTGGCGAAGCTGTAGCATCTCTTGTCGAAGCGTATCGATATCCTTTCAAGGCGTAGGACACCCCCTTCTTTCCTGTTCTTCTCGAAGCTCTTCAGGATTTCGATAGCCTTATCCCTCGCCGTCTGAATCAGCGCAGTGTTCAAGTTAAACCGCTTCTTAGCATCTCTGTAACAGTTCACATGCAGAAAGCCCTTAGACTTTGGGTTAAAGCTCAGATACCATTTAACCAATCTGAAGAATTCGCTGAGGGTTTTGTTTACGCAAGAACCTTTAGATTGTTAGGCTTGAAAACCTTCCCAACTACGCATATCCGAACATCCTTCTGCGCTGAAACACTCCTAAACAGGCTTAGGTATAAAATTTTGCCCCTTCATCCCTAGTTTTAAGCCGGATTTTCAGGGCACTTATTTTTATAAGGGTTGGAGCCCAGCCTAGACTTGGGGATGCCTCAGAGGGAGAGGGGGAAGGAGGGGGAGAAGAGGTATAGTGACATCTCGGAGCTTCCAGGTGTAGGGCCTGCGACGGTCGAGAGGCTGAGGGAGATAGGCTGCTCCACTATTGAGGCCTTGGCGACTGCTACAGTTGCTGAGCTAGAGGCGGCAGGTATAGGTGAGAAGAGGGCTTTAGAGTTGATAGACCTGGCCAGAAAGTCTATCGAGATATCTTGGGTGACGGCGAAAGAGCTCGCATCTCTCAAAAGCAACGTAAGACACCTCACAACTGGTAGTAGGGCTCTTGATAGTCTCCTGGGGGGTGGGATTGAGACCCAGGCCATCACGGAGTTCTTCGGAGAGTTTGGTTCAGGTAAAAGCCAGATTTGCCATCAGTTAGCTGTTAATGTCCAGCTCCCCTATGAGAGGGGCGGCCTAGAGGGGGCGGCACTCTACATCGACACCGAAAACACATTCAGGATAGAACGGATAGAGCAGATGGCTAAACACTTGGGTCTTGATTTTGACAGCGTTGCTGAGAAGATCATCTACGCCGAGGCATACAACTCCGACCACCAGATACTGCTACTCGAGAAGGCAGATAGGATAATCAAGGAGCATAACGTGAAGCTCGTAATTATTGACTCCCTCACAGCCCACTTCAGGAGCGAGTATATCGGAAGAGAGATGTTGGCGGAGCGTCAGCAAAAGCTGAACAAACACATGCACCGGCTCCTCAGGCTCTCCCGCGCATTTAACCTCGCAGCCGTCGTAACTAACCAGGTCATGGCACGGCCCGACGAGTTCTTCTCATTTAACGCTGTCTCACCCGTCGGTGGACATATAGTTGGCCACACAAGCCACATGAGAATCTTCATAAGAAAAACGGCAGGCAAGAATGTGAGGATCGTGCGGCTTGTCTCCAGCCCACACCTGCCTGAGGGTGAAGTAATTATAAAAATCACAGAGAATGGAATAGAGGACGCCGAGGAGGCTGAGGTTAAATCGAGGTAGATAGAAGATGGCTAGCACATCTCATATGGGAAAGGGGATACTAAACTTCATGAACTCTCTCTTGGCTGGGAGGTTCGCCGAGGCCGAGAGGAGTTTGGAGAGGATGGAGAAGAAGTTTAAGACCCCTGAGGAAAAGCGCGTCATACACGCCCTACGTGGTCTGCTTAACGCTTACCAGCTTGATGACCGGGACTCACTAATTTATCGCGTCTTTATGGATCCAGACCCCAAGAGAAGTGCTAAAGAAGTTTTAGAGGCTTTGGAGCAGCATCTCAAACTGCTGAACCTAGGTTCTGACAACTATTTTGAGGTTTGGTCATTCATATTGAAGAATATTAAAAATCTCCCGACGCCACATCGGCTGAAGTCAGAGAACCAGCAAGAGGCTAGTTAAAATAATGAGAGATTATAGAAGAGCACCCAAACCATAAGCCAGATAAATGCATAGGCAGCCATCCCCGATGTCACAGCAGACCGCCTAGATAAAAAGCTGGAGCCGCTGTATAGCGCTATAACCAGCGGAATAGACAGGGCGTAAACTCCGATTCCAAGCAGGACAGAGTAAAGCCAGTAGATAGGCAAGGTTCCTGAAACGAGTCCTACAGCTAGGGCAAGCACTATGCGTATAAGGTATATGACCTCATCGGGCTCCAAGGGCTCAGGCTAGACGAAGTGGTTACTGGCTTTTAGCTTTGTCTAGCGTATAATTAAGCCTCAATCCCTATCCGGCATAAATCGCCTCATGAGGAGGAGGGAACCTACACCGGCTAAAACCGCGGAGATGCTGAGAATCCACTCTGTCTCGACCCACTCTTTCAAGACGCCTGTACCAAAGCTACCCGAGCTGGCGCCTATGTCGATCGCTAAGGTTAAGATGGCTATCCCCATGGTTAGGGAAGAGTCCCCTATCAGCGATTGGACAACAAGGAGGCTTGAGGGTATAAAGAGGCCGAGGGAGAGACCATAGAGGGCCATACCGGCAAATAGTGTCGGCAAGGCTGGGCTTAGGAAAAGAATGCCCACCACTGTGATGAGTATAGAGCTCGCCATCATCCCGCGGGTTGGAGACTTTAGGAGCGATGAGAGCGGCCTTCCAAGAACATTGAACATCGAGGCCCATGCAAAAAGCAGAGGTACCTCTGGTTCGGACATAATCGATTTCTCCACCAAGTAGATTGGAAGCATCGCTGTGACTGCGCCAACCACGTAGCTGAGCAAGAACCTCGAGCTGACCAGCAGTACCATATCCCTGCTCAAGAGCTTAGAAAGTTCGCCCATACGCGCCGGGTGACCGACGTGTGTGTCATCGCCACCGGAGGGGGCGAAGAATGCGATCGCGGATAGAGCGGTTGCAATCATGAATGCGGAGCTGTAGGTTAGGCTATATTCGAGGCGAGCGCCTAGAAGTGTCAGTAGCGTGGAGGATAGAAGTGGACCTAGGGTCATCCCTAATGGTGGAGCCGTCATGACCCATCCAAGCCGCTGGTTGTTGCCTGACAGCCTAACGGCCTCCGAAAGGGCTGGGGGGTGAAAACTTGCGAAGCCAACTCCTCGGAGCCCACTAGCGATATACATGTAAGGTATCGAAGGTGAGAACGCATAGAGCAGCAGGGAAGTAGAATTGGTAATCACACCGGCCCTAATTAGTGATTTAGAACCCAGTCTCTGCTGTAGAGAGGCTAAGGGCAGCCTAGTGAGAAAGGTTGTAAGAGCGGCGATGCCATATATCACTCCAATCTCGCTTGACGAGGCGCCGAGCCTATAAGCATAGAGCCCTATTAGAGGACCTGTCATGGATGTGGATATGGTATAGCAGAGAAAGGATGCCCAAAGCCTCGCTGTTTGACCAACTACGACTTGACTACGTGACACTTCTAAAACAACCGCCCCCCGCGCAGCATTTAACTTTGATGATGACGCATTACACTAAATGTTGATTGAGACGAGATAAATAGTGGCTTAGCACTAAATCACAATGGTGCCCAAGTATTGAGGACTCTAACGATCACAGAGACAATCCACACATATTTCAGCCTAACAAAGCCTAATGTGTGGTGGCTCCTAGTCTTTGTAGGCCTAGCAGGGTATCTCGCAGGTTTGAGAGATTCCATAAATCCTGTGACACTATTGGCCTCGGCCCTGGGTTTGGCGTGTGGATCGGCGGGTGCCGAGAGTGTAGCAAACTATCTTGAGAGGGATGTAGATGCGCTTATGGAGAGGACAAGGAGAAGGCCCCTGCCGAGGGGACTGATTCAACCACCTGAAAAAGCATTGATACTCGGCCTCGTGCTCATATCCGCTTCCCTAGCGATCTCAGCCCTCCTACTCAACCTCACAGCCCTCCTCGCCATGCTTCTAGGAATACTCGACTACATCCTAGTCTACGTGGTCCTGACGAAGCGAAGGACGGCCTGGAACATCATACTCGGAAGCCCCGCGGGCGCCGCCCCAGTCCTAGTTGGATACGCCGGCGCAAGCGGTTTCATAGACATCTCCGCGTTAATTCTCGGCCTACTGGTGATTCTGTGGATTCCAAGCCATGTCTGGAGCCTTGCCCTAAAGTACAAGGAAGACTACATCAGGGCTGGGATACCGATGCTACCCACAGTCGTCCCTGAGAGGATTGCTATCAGATGCATAGCGGGGACGGTCATATTGTTGCTTATCTCCTCACTCCTCTTGCCAGTATTCGACGGGAGATTCCTCAGGGGGCCCTACTTGGCCACAGCGGCGATAATTGGAGCCTCTCTCTTAGCTCTCTCCATAACGGTTCTCCGGAAACCGAGCCAAAGGAGCGCTTGGATTCTATTCAAGTTCACCAGCCCCTACCTAGCCATCCTTTTTCTAGCAGTTATGATCGAGTCGGTTTTAGGCCTTCTTAACGCTCAGTGAGACGCCGTCCTCAATATGAATTATTGCAGAGGCTAGTTGTGGATGTGTCACAATGGCCTGACGAAATTTCCGGAGCTCTGGCCGTAGCACGTTATCAGCGACTAGTATCCCATTTGGTCTGAGCCTTGAAATACAGTCTTCCAGCAGGTCGAGGTAGCGCGACTTCTCGATGTCCACGAAAATCATATCATAGAGGGAGTTGTCACCCTGAAGGAATCTACCTGCCTCACCCACAACCACCGTTAATAGATCCTCTACCCCAGCCCTCCTAAAGTTGGCTAGAGCCTCATCCGCGTTCTCCTTGTCCGCATCTACTGTCACTATCCTCGCTCCCGGCCTCAGCGCCCGCGCAATCTGTAGCCCGGAGTATCCGATACCCGTTCCCAGCTCGAGGACACGAAGCGGCCGGGCCAGGAGGGTAAAGGCATAGAGTAGCTCTCCCTTCACAGGCCCTATTATGGGAAACCAGTATCCACTATTGACACGCCGCTCAATCTCCTTCAGAACCGAGTTTATTCTCTCAACGCTCAAGACACATCCACACTTAGTAGGGGAGTAGGTCTATAAAGAGAAACCTGTTTTCCCGCAGGACGGTCTCTCCCCTCTCAACCCGTATCGGCTCCGAGAAAATTGGCCCGTCGTATACGAATGTGTGGAACTCCCCCCTCTCTCCGCAGGGATCTACACCGCTTGGCAGCCTGTCTAGGAGTTGCCAGCTATACTCGAGGCCTATTAGGTCCGCCGGGGCTTGCTGAGTGTCAACGCAACATATGATTGCCTTAAATCCGAGTCTAAGAAATTCACCCGCTAGCTCCCAGGTATCTCTACCCCAGAGCGGGAAGATGCCGCGGAAATTTACCCTAGCAAGATTCTCCTCCCTGAACCTGCGTACATCCTCTAAAAAGATGTCGCCGAAGACTATCTCCTTCACGCCCTCCGCTTCTAGGGCTTTAAGGGCCGCATTCATCCTCTCCGAATACGTCTCGTTGTTGCAATATGGGGGTAGGGGGACTTTTAAGAGCCTGGCCCCCAGACTCTCAGCCTGCCTCTCTATGAGCTCCAGCCTGACACCATGCATGCTGGCCCTATTGTTTGACTCGTTATACGTGGTAAGTAGGGTGTCGGCCTGTAGATTTACCTGTTTTGCCAGTGTGTGAAATGCCATTGCAGAGTCTTTTCCACCACTCCAGCTGACGGCCACCCTCCTCATGGCAGCCGCAAAAGTAATGCTGATATTAAACCGTATCGGACAACAACATGTGCGGGACTGGGAAGCGCTAAACGAGCCAGTCGAGAAGTATATGACAACTGACTTTATCGTCGTTAAGGAGGAGGCCACCGTAAAGGAGGTCGCATTAGAGATGAGATCGCATGGACATACAAGCGTCCTAGTCGCTCGAGAAGGCTACCCCGTCGGCATAGTGACTGAGCGTGACATCCTCTACAGAGTTGTAGCCGAGGGGCGCGATCCAAATAACACGAAGATAAAGGAGATCATGTCTTCACCACTCATAACGATTAGCCCGAAGGCTAAGCTGAGCGAGGCAATTGCTCTCATGGCTTCTAGACAGGTTAGGCGGCTAGTTGTCGTGGATAGGAAAAAGGTCTTGGGCGTTTTGACCCTAATGGCCCTGGTAGGAGGACTAACCACTAGAACATCAATCCTGCCGGAGGTTGAGAAGGAAGTTATCTCATGCCCCTACTGCGGCGCCAGATTCAGAACGACGCACGAGCTATCCAAACACATAGACAATGTCCACATCGGTGCTGAGATACTTTCGAGGAGGCCTATGGAGTGGTAGTGCTCTAAACCGCGAGCTCCTTCCCTTTCCTCCTGTAGTGCTCAGCCATCTCCCTGTTAAATTCAAGACTCATTATGGCGTCCAGCACCCTCTCGGCCTGCTCTAGGCTTTTCGTCCTCGGGTCGCTGAGCAGCTCCTCAATCAGAACATCTCTATCACCGGTTAGGAAGGCCTCAACCCCAAGCTCCATCCTGAATATCCTCAGCTTGATCACCATCTCCACTACCCTCTTAGGCAGAGGGGTAACCTGCACCGGCCTAACACCCTTGGCAGAAACTGCCGCTGGAGCCTCCACCACCACGTTATGGGGGATCCCAGGGATGACGCCATTGTTAGGCACGTTCACCTGGTAAATCGCCTCCTTGTCGCTATGTATCGAGTTTATTACTGGGACTACAGACTCGTCGCTGAGCACTGGCGGAACTTCCTCTGTGATTGATTTGGACGGGTCTGAGGCAATCTCCTCAAGCCTCTCCAGTCGTTTTCGAAGGTATGAGAGGTAGGCTTCCCACCCTAGCTCAGAGTCGAATCCTCCTAAATGTCCATACCACCTCTTCTTTGTCTCAAGGTTGTAGTGGTATTTCCAGCCCCCGCTCCGGGTGGTGTCGCCTATAGGGAAGAGCCCGTATCTCCGGTACATGTCAACAGATGCTGGAGACATCTGCGTCTCCCAGAACTCTGGCTTCCAGTTACGCCAATACTCCTCCGCATACTTCTCTATCCACTCATCAATTAGTGGGTATGCGTTTTCTCCCTCATACCTAAAGTCTGTCAGCCAGATGCAGTGGTTGATGCCGGGCGCCTCGAATGTGACGCGCCTATAGTCAAGCCCAAGGGCCGAGGCCAGCTCTCTATACCCCAGGTGGCCGTGGCACAGCCCCACTATCTTTATCTTGGAAATTCGTGTTCCGAGTGTGCATAGCTCGAATAGGGGGTTGGCGATGTTG
Source organism: Nitrososphaerota archaeon (assembly GCA_038741355.1). GTDB lineage: Archaea > Thermoproteota > Nitrososphaeria_A > Caldarchaeales > Calditenuaceae > HRBIN02. Next base: position 17,059 of record JAVYLC010000002.1, on the reverse strand, counting down.
ATGAGCCAAGCGTCCGAGCAGAGCCGCTCCATGTCCAGTAGAATGTCGGTGAAGAGTTTGAACTGGTTGTACCCGCCGAAGACGTGGTAGTCCGAGACCATGTTATGATCTACTGCATCGATGCCCCTGTAGTAACCTTGCTCTTCAGCTACTTTCCTCTGGACCTCGTAGTTGTGGTGGCCTCCCGCAAGAGCTGCGTTAATCACGAAATCAGCATCCTTAAGCGCCTCACCCCTATTGTCTGTATGTATAAACTTATAGTCTGCACCTGTCTCCTTTGCATACCTCTTAGCGAGCTCGTAGACTACGCTAAGCCTCCTCTTGTCGATATCCATCAGAGCTATTGTCGACCCCCAGAGATCCTTAGTGACGCATAAGTCACCTATCAGTCTGATAGACCAGACGGCGCTTCCAGCACCTATAACTGCTAACTTGATAGGAGCCATCAAGTTTTTTGGGGGCTTTCAGGTTAATAAGGATGCGGTATAGCGAGTAGCTCGGGGATATCCGTAACCCTTTTACGAGACTCTAACCCATTGAAATCCGATGTCTAGTGGAGCCAAAATAACATATGTAACCCTGATGAGTGATCCGAGCATACACCCAGCCTTCGAGGAGGCTCTCAGGGAAGTCACGGCCAAGAAACTTGGCAAGAGCCATCCAATGTATATCGGGGGCGAGGAGGCGTGGTCAGAGGCGGGTGAGTTCGAGGACAGGTCCCCGATAGACGCCTCAATTCTTATCGGCAAGTTCCAGAAGGCTGAGCGGAAGCATGTCGCAAGGGCCATTGAGGTTGCTGACAAGGCTTTTGCGCAATGGTTTAGAAGGAGTTGGCGTGAGCGTGTAGCTATTATGCGGAGGGCGGCTGAGATTGTCGATGAGAGAAAGTTCGAGATCGCGGCCGTCATATGCCTCGAGGTCGGTAAGAATAGGTTTGAGGCGCTGGCCGAGTGCTGGGAGGCCATAGACGCTCTACGCTACTATGCGGACATAATGGAGAAGAACCAAGGATATGAGAGGGAGATGGGGCCGGGTGCTCCGGGAGAGGAATGCAGGATGGCGGCCAAGCCATACGGCGCATGGGTTGTGATCTCCCCCTTCAACTTTCCATTCATGCTTGCGAATGGCATGATACTCGGAGCACTCTTGACAGGAAATACAGTCGTGTTCAAGCCTACTAGTGAGGCGCCTCTTTCGGGCCTGCTACTCTACTGGGTCTTCAGGGATGCTGGGGTGCCTCCAGGGGTTATCAACTATGTCACTGGGCCGGGCGATGTGTTTGAGGAGGAGGTCACCACCAACACGAAGGTGGCTGGCATAGCATTCACAGGGTCGAGGGATGTAGGTATGAGGCTCTATAGGAGGTTCCTCACGAGCCAGCCATATCCAAAGCCCATCGTGCTTGAGATGGGGAGCAAGAACCCCACAATTGTAACTGAGAAGGCGGACATAGAGAAGGCTGTGACTGGGGTTATCAGGGCGGCATTCGGTTATGGAGGACAGAAGTGCTCCGCTACCTCAAGGCTCTACGTCCAAGAGTCTATAATGGACAAGTTCCTTGTTAGGCTGGTCGCTGAGACAAGCAGGCTGAGGGTGGGAGACCCCCGCGAGAGAGATACATTCATGGGACCCGTCATCAATAAGCGAGCCCTCGAGAACTTCAAGAAATACGTCGAGGAGGCTCGGAGGGCTGGGAGGATACTGTTTGGCGGCGAGGTACTGGCCGGCGGAATCTTCGACCGCGGCTACTATGTCCAGCCCACCATAATCGCTGACCTGCCCGCAGAGCATCACCTATGGAGGGACGAGCTCTTCCTCCCCATACTCTTGGTCTGCCCCTTCAAGACCCTCCAAGAAGCACTGAGGATGGCGAACGACACAGAATACGGTTTGACCGCTGGGATATTCTCTGAAGACCCGGAGGAGGTCAGGTACTTCTTTGACGAGATCCAGTTCGGCGTCTGCTATGCCAATAGGCGCGGCGGCGCAACGACGGGAGCATGGCCTGGAGCCCAGACGTTTGTGGGGTGGAAGGCAAGCGGCGCTACGGGTAGAGGCGTAGGTGGGCCACACTATCTGCTGAACTTCCTGAGAGAGCAGGCCCAGACGATTGTGAAGGAAAAATAGTGGGGGTGGCGACTACAATCCTGAGCCGAGGAGCCTTATATGTTCCCGCATCATACACCTGTTCCAGACAACTTTGATCCCATTGGACGAGAGGAGCCTGGCGGCTGCCTCGTTGTATATTCCCTCCTGCATCCAGAAGACCTGCGGCCTAATCTTAAGCGCCTGCTCCGCCACCCCCAACACTTCCTCCGACGGCCTAAAGACATCTACAACGTCAATAACAGTATCAAGCTCCAACAAGCTTCTATAGGATTTCAACCCCAGAATCTCAGTAGCCGACGGGTTTACTGGAACGACGATGTATCCCTTAGAGATTAGATATCTCGGAACATAGTTTGAGGGCTTCTGAGGGTCCCTCGACATCCCTACGACGGCGATCCTCTTCGATTTTATGAGAATGTTTTTAATTTCTTCATCTGTGAGGCCGTCGCGAGGGATACTTGTCTCGCTCATATTGTTAAAAACGGCGGCTGCGGCTATTAACCTTTACCGCTCAGCGTATGAAGCCTAGCGTAAGACCTCTAATCAGATATTTCTGAATCATTATGGCTATCACTATTACTGGTAGAGATATTATCACGGCAGCTGCGGAGAGCGGCCCCCACAATATTCCATACTGGTTTGAGAAGTATCCGGCAAAAGCCGTGAGCGGCATGGCGCTCTCACTGGGGGCTAGGAGGAGAGGTATCAGGAACTCGGACCAGCTGAAGAGAAAAGCAAATATCGCCGAGGTGGCGAGCCCTAGAGAAGCCTGGGGGAGCGCGATTCTCGTGAAGACTTGGAATGGAGTGCAACCATCGAGCATCGCGGCCTCCTCAGTCTCTCGTGGAACACTCTTAAAAGCCCCTATCATGAACCAAGTAACTATAGGTAGAGTTATCACCGGGTAGACGAATATTAGGCCGCCAAGAGTGTTATAGAGGTTGATTGCCTTCGTTAAGACTACGAGCGGATAGAGTATGACGACTGGCGGTATCATTCTGAGGCTTAGTATCCAGTTGGCGAAGAATGTACCGCCTGCGCGGTATCTAAGAATTCCGTAGGCGGTAAATGCGCCCAAGAGGCTTGTCAAGATTGCAACAGTTACCGAGACCACAACACTGTTTAGGAGATATCTCAGTATGGGAGGGAAGTGTCCCCTGACGCCATAGACACCGCCCGTGACTAGGATCTCCGAGTAGTTCGTACCTGTGGGGTTTTGGGGGAAGAGTGTAGGTAGCCCCCACTCGCCTATTGGCTTAAAAGACGTTCCTATCATCCATATGAAGGGGAGCAAGTATATGATTCCGAGGGCCCATGCGCTGAACGTGATGGCGAGTCCTAAAATCCTCTTATCCAAACCCAACACCCCTCACTCCCACACCACTCGTTTAACGTTGAGGACACGCGTCAACACAAACAGGACGAGGAAAGTAGCGATCAGGAGTAGAATTACTGCTAGAAGAGAGGCATATCCGATATCCGCCCTAGCGGCAGTCAGGGTGAAGCCAACCTTATAGATGTAGAATGGTAGAGTGGTTGTTAGGTTTCCAGGCCCGCCGAAAGTCAGCATGTAGATTATGTCAAAGATCTTTAAAGAATCAATGAGCCTGAACAATAACACGATGATTATGACAGTTTTGCTCAGTGGAAAAACTATATGCCGGATCATTTGGAGACGTGTGGCGCCGTCCAAGGCCGCAGCTTCTTGGATATAGGGTGGTATACTCTCTATGCCGGCGGCAACAGCTAGGGCCACAAAGGGGGTCCACTGCCATATATCTAAAACTGCTAGGACGAAGAATGTGTTGAAAGTGTGGCCGAAGGGCGCGCTAAGCCATGGCTGCGGCTCGAGACCGACTGAGCTGAGGAAGGTGTTCAACGGCCCGTATGTGAAGAAGATCATCTTCCAGTTTAGACCAACTATCACGGCAGGTATGCTCAACGGTATCAGCATAATGGATCGTAGGACTAGCCTTCCCCTCAGGTGTGGCGAGGTAAACAGCAGCGCTAAGAGCGATCCGAGAGCAAGTTGGACAGGGACGGTGATCCCCGTCAACAGGAGCATGGCTAGAATGGCGTATGATGCGTCCAAGTCTTGCAGCAGTGTATAGAAGTTTTGTAGGCCTACAAACCTGGGAGTGACGTCGAAGAGAGGGTTGAGGGAGTGGAAGATCATGTAGTAGAGATAGACTGTCGGATAGATGACTAAAGCCACCAAGTAAACCGTCGCCGGAGCTATGAATAGAAGACCTGAACTCCTGCTCCCCAATTCCGCACATTAAAACTTGGTGTGGAATATAAAAATCAATTGCACTCAGTGTAAAAGACTCGTGGAAAAGCTTATATCAAAACATCAACCGAATACATATGAAAAGCTATGGTCGACCTGAAAGACCTTATCACCAGGCGAGAAGCCATCTCCACCGCGGCTAAGGTTGGGATAGGCGTAGCAATCGCCGCTGTGGCTGCTGGCGCGGGCCTATATGCTTGGAGCTCGCTCCAGCCGACCCAGAAGAAGATTAGGGTCGTCGCTATCGCACACTCAGCCCCTGGGATGAAGGCCGTCGCAGAGGAGGACTTCAAGATCAAGTATCCGAACATTGAGGTTGAGCTCCTTCTCTTCGACTGGGAGACGGGCAGGGATAGACAGCTCCACGACTTCGCAACAAGAGCGGGCGAGTATGATGTCTATATGTGGGACTGCATTTATACTGGCGCCTTCGGCCCTCACTGCTACCCAATAGATGAGCTCAGATCGCGATACCCTGATGCGGAGATATTCAAGGAGTATGGTGACTTCCTCGAGACCATTGATCGGCGATATATGCACTGGGAGGGGAAGAGGATTGGGTATGTAATCACAGCCAACGTAATGGCCATGTTTTACAGGAGAGACCTCTGGGAAGACTCCAGGATAAAGGACATGTATAGCAAGTGGATTGACAGGAACCTCTCCGACCTTCAGTCAATTGCTCCAGACCTAGGGCTTGACCCTAAGAAGATTCCCACCAGCCTAGTTGTCCCCAAGACTCTTGAAGACGTATTTGCCATAGGGCGCTTCTTCACCAAGAGATACAACCCCGACTCGCCAGTCGAGGCTGGAAACACCATAATGGCTATGAGGACACACACGATCCACTGGGAGTACGCCTGGCTTTTTGCCCAGTGGAGGAGGTCGCCAGAGGGGGTCTCTAAGCTGGGTCAGCCGGTTGAGCCATGGGGTGACCTCTTCACCCAAGATGGCCGAATAGCCTTCGACCCAGAGATAACAGACATGGGCATCAAGATAACGAGATTATTCAAAGAGCTCTGTAACTATGTTCCGAACGCTACACAGACGGAGTGGTCTGAGTGCATGGAGCTCTTAGGCAGGGGAAAGGCTGCCATGTGGGCTGGCTCATGGGCCTCAACCTTCATAGACTTCATAGAGAAGGGGGCGCAGAACTATCCCGAGACCGCTGGAAAAATCTGGGTTTCCCCACCACCGGGAGTCCCGATCGATGGTACTTGGCAGATAGGTGTTAGCAGATACTCTAAGAATCCGCGCGAGGCTTGGCTGTTCACACAGTTCCTAGTCCTGCCGGAGTCCGCTGTGAAGCAGTGGAATGTTGCTTCCTCCTTCCCAGGGAGGAAGAGCGTGATAGAGTCTCTAGCACCGAAGTATCCTGGAATATTCAAGGAGGTCTTCCTAGATTCCCTGCTTAAGGCAGGGTTCAGAAACTACGTGCCTGAGAACCCGATGCTAGAGGACTCGATAGCCAAGTGGATTACCGAGTATGTCGCGGGAAATGTTGACGAGGTAACTGCGACGACAGAGCTAACGAAGGAGTGGAAGAGCATCCTTAAACTTAGCTATTAGCACCCAGCATAACCATTTTTTTATCGCGTCTTTCTTAAGGCTTTGAGGGATAGGAATTCATAGATTATGTTGGCGGCTAGGAATGCCGTTATCTCCCCGTGATCGTAAGGTGGGGCGATCTCTACCAAGTCGAAGCCTACAAACTCCAGGCCGGCGAGGCCGTACAGGAGCCTTAACGCTTCTCGGGAAGAGAGGCCACCCACCTCCGGCGTCCCAGTTCCAGGTGCACATGATGGGTCGCAGGCGTCTATATCGAATGAGAGGTACACAGCTCCCCCGCCAACCCTCCTCTTAATCTCGCTGCTGACGCCCACTACCCCCCTCTCCTCGATGGTCTCCATGGTTATGACTTTGAAGCCGAGGGACTCTGTCTCGCTTATCTCGTCCTCCGAGAAGAGGCTCCCTCTAATCCCTACATGAACCGACCTGTGAGGGTCTACGAGGCCCTCCTCGAAGGCCCTCCTGAAAACCGTTCCGTGTGTGTATTTCTGGGAGAAGTGCTGTTCAACCATGTCTAGATGAGCGTCAACATGGATTAGCGCTAGCCTCCCATAGGCTTTTGATGCCTCTCTAAGAAGTGGGAGTGTTATCGAGTGGTCCCCACCACATACTAGTGGCGTTATTCTTCTCTCGTGGATCGCGCTCAGCTCCCGCGATATGCTCTGATATGTAGACTCTATGCTGCTGGGCACGGTGCTTATGTCGCCGTAGTCGGCCACGTTTAGAACGTCGAAGGGCTTGACCTTGAGGTATGGGTTGTAGAGGCGTAGAAGTAGCGATGCCTGCCTAACTGCCGCTGGACCGAACCTCGCACCAGGCCTAAAGACAACACCCCCATCGAAGGGGACCCCTATGAAGAGCGCATCAACCCCCTCCAAGTCCCGTGTGTATGGCAGCCTCGCAAAAGTGTAGGGGCCAGTGAAGCGGGGAGATTTGAGGGAGTCTACCGGATAGAACCGCCCAGCTTTGCCCGAGTTCTTGGACATGTATTGAGACTGTCGCAACGGATATAAATGATTAATATCTCGTAATATCTCGTGAAGCCCGTATTGTGGATGGTGGTCTTAGAGCTATAATTTTTAAGCCGCATAAATAGTAAGCTTTAGCTCCTCCATGCCACCCTCCCTGCTGACTGTCCCAGAGATCAGGCTCGGAGAGAAGTTCGACTGCAGCTGCGGCAGGGTGCATAAGGTGGCAACCCGCCAGATCCTTTTCGGCGACTCACTGGGCGAGCTTCTGGACCTTGTGACGAGTGGGATAGATCCCCGGGGCCCCGTAGCAGTTGTGACAGGGCATAAAACGCGATCAATTGCCGGCGAGCTCGTTAAAGCACACTTCTCCAAGCATGGCTATGGCTCAGTAGTGTTTGAGGTTGAGAGGGCGGATATAGGGACGGTCTCAGAGCTTGAGAGGGTCGCCTCAAACTGCTCGCTCGCTGTTGCAGTTGGCGGGGGCACGGTTATAGATGTCTGCAAATACGCGGCTCACAGGCTGGGCATACCCTTCATCTCAATACCCACAACCATCTCCCACGACGGCATATCCTCACCGGTCGCATCAATCCTGCTCGGCTCTAGGAGGACTAGTCTGATGGCTACACCGCCCCAGACAGTAGTGATAACAGAGCCGCTGATTAAGCTCTCCCCCAGACGGCTCATCTCCTCAGGATGCGCCGACATACTCGCCAAAACAACATCCTTGAGAGACTGGCTGCTCGGCCACCTCGTCAAGGACGAATACTTCTGCAAAACAACGTTCAACCTCACCGCATCCGCCCTCCTCGATATTAGGAGATTCATCGATGCGGGTTGTAGCAATGTCCTACTCCTCGCCTCTGCAGCCGTGAAGTGTGGACTAGCCATGACCCTCGCGGAGTCCTCGAGGCCGTGCTCAGGGGCTGAACACCTCTTCTCACACTATCTCGACTTGGTGGGTGAGGGGAGTGGGCTGCACGGCGAGCAGGTGGGGATAGGCGCTATATTGATGGCTGCCAGGTATGAGGACTTTGATTCCCTACCTGAGCAGGGGTCCGAGCTGACATTCCAGGAGCTGAGGAGCTACTTAGGGCGGGCCGGAGCACCTACAAGCATTACGGACATCAAGGTTTCTTCGGAGGTGGCTCTAAAGGCCCTCCTAGAGTGTAAAAACCTACGCCCAGAGAGATACACCATACTACACCACGCCCCCCTCACGCCCACGGGAGCATATAGTCTCCTCAAAAAGACCGGAATGGTTACAGAGCCATAGAAATTGGGACAGACTGGGTTCCGGTGCCCAGCTTCCCCAGGGCGATGGCTTTATCACTTGGCTGAGTATTACCGAGAACGAGAATGGGTTGTATGTTATAGTTGTGTACAGAAAAGACAAGATGGGGGCGGAGAGTAAGGCGGCGGAGCTCAAGAAGATCTTGGAAGAGCATGGGTGCGAACATGATCTCTATGAAGTGAGCGCGAGGGGAGTGGAGGGGCCCCTGAGCTGCGACTATCTAATAGTGCTCGGAGGCGACGGCACCATACTTGCTTCAATACACTCACTGGAGGAGCCTGAAACCCCAGTGCTAGCGATCTCCTATGGACGAGGAGGATACCTCTCGGACGCTACACCCGATGAGGCAAACCGCGCAGTTAGATCCCTGCTCCTGGGAAACTATAGTCTGGAAAGGTTCATGAGACTCGACATATCAGTTGACGGCGAGCCAATATCGGACGCAGTCAACGAGGCCTATGTCTCAAACTCCTCGCCGGGTAAGGTCGTCGAGTTTGACCTAGAGGTGGAGAGGCTCAGGCTCCAAAACGTAGTCGCGGACGGCATGGTCTTCTCAACACCCGTCGGATCTACAGGCTACAACACCTCTCTAGGTGGGCCGCTAGTGGACGAAGAGCTTGAGCTAATCATAGCCACGCCAGTTGCCCCTATCACGAATATCCGGCCAATGGTATTCTCGGCGCACAGGATGATTTTTATGAGGGGGAGAAGGGGGCCCTTCTCAGTGGTGATTGACGGATTAATCAGGCGCGAGTTTGAAAGCGGTGAGCTGACAGTCTCCAAGTCTCGCCACAGCACCGTGCTGGTCAGAACCTCAGGGGTCACGCTCCTTGAGAAAAGGATCAGGAGGAGGCTCGGACTCTAAGAGAGCCTACGTATTGGACACGGCCGCCCTTCTACTGGGCTTCAGAGGGGGAGCAAACCTCTATACTACGGATCTCGCGGTTAGGGAGGTGGTTTATGGAGAGATACAGGTAGCCCGGCTAGAAGCTATGCTGGCCGCGGGCATCATCAAAACGATAGAACCCTCCACCAAGGCTTTAACAGCCGTCAGAGAGGCCTCTCATAGGAGAGGCTCGAAGTTATCAGAGACAGACGAGTCGATACTCGCCACCGCCCTAGAGCTATCAAAAAAGTTTGAAGAAGTATATGTCGTCACAGACGACTACGCGGTCCAGAGCCTCGCCAACAGCCTGGGGCTCAGGTTCATCCCGCTAAAACTCCCAGGAATGCGGAGAAGATCAAAATAGGCAGAAGGAAAACCAGCTATTAAAAGTGTAAGAAAGATTACTCTCTGTCCTACAACACTCATCCGACTATCGGGGGAGTGCGATATATGGCCGCCATTTCCAAACTCTCACCCACTCGGTAGAAATAGGCATGGTGTTAATGGGAGTATACCAACACTCGACAGACGAGGTTTACATGGCTTTCCTCGCTGGCCAAAGAGCTTGAAGACCCTGCTAAATCGTTCTCAGCGGGGTCAGCTCTGGGGTGAACAGCTTATCTCTGAGCAGGGATTAATCATATTGGGTTGGAGTCCGAGGTGAAGAGGCTTAGAACAGGCGTGAGGGGGATTGATGACCTCATCGAGGGTGGGGTACCTGAAGGCTTCTTAGTCGCTGTAACGGGAGAGCCGGGCTGCGGCAAGACTATTTTCTCGATACACTTCATCAACCAGGGCATACTGGATGGGGATAAATGCATTTACATCACGACGGAGGAGAGCAGGGAGTCAATCGTGAAACAGGCCTCGCAGTTTGGAATGGGCTTCGAGAGGGCCGCGAATGAAAGGAAGCTGATAATAATCGACGCCTTGATGGGGAGGGAGGATAAGTGGAGCCTTAAGTCGCTTGATATGGAGGCGCTCGTCGAGAAGATTATCGAGGCTAAGAAGGAGCTGGGATATGGTAGGGCTAGGATCGCTATAGATTCACTATCCGCCTTCTGGCTAGACAGACCCGCGATGGCGAGGAGATACAGCTATTACCTCAAGAAGGTCTTATCGAAGTGGGACTCCACGATACTAGCCGTGAGTCAGTATGCGATAACGACGGCTGAGAGCTTCGGGTGGGGAATAGAGCACATAGCGGATGGCATAATCAGGTTCAGAAGAGTTCTCAGAGGTGGAGAGCTGAGAAGGTTTGTAATAATTGAGAAGATGAGGCAGACGAATCACAGCAGATACCTGCACGAGGTCGATATTAGGCCCGGGGTCGGCCTAGTGGTCTTGGGGAGGGTTGAGAGAAGGGTTGAAGATTATAAGCTTCCGCCGGAGGTCGTGAGGAGGATAATGGATGCGAAGAGGAGGTCGGGAGAGATCCTATGATCTGGGAACACGTCAGAGGGCATTACATGAGGCCCGAGGTGAAGAGGGAGATCGCAGAGTACTGTGTCGGGAGATGGGTTGCTGTACACTGCGAGGAGCAATCCGATGGCACTAGACCCATGATCAGGTATTGGAGTCGGGGTAGGCCTTTAACGATAGGGAGCGAAAATGATGTGATCGAGGTATTGGATAGGTTCTCCTCTTTGAGGCCGAGGGCTTACTACGCCACTACAAACATCTACGAGAGATTGAAATCAGCTGACGACTTAGCTGACCGCGGGAACATCATAGGCGCTGCACCGACGTGGGATATAGACTCTAAGGATTGTGATTGGAGAAAGGTTGTCAAGAAGGCCATTGAGATCATACATATGCTCGAGAAGCATGGTGTCACAAGATCGGTTTTCTTCAAGTGGAGTGGGAGAGGCGCCCACATTCACATTCATCCAAAAGCCTTTAGCTCAGAGCTTTTTCGCAAGATTAATCCACTAGACGTAGCCTATTCAGTGACCCAGTATATAGCGTGCAGGATAGAACCCCAGGAAGGAGTGGTTGTTGAGAACAAGATCGATATGCAGAGAGTTTTCACTGCGCCACTCAGCCTGCACAGGTCTGTCGATAGGGTGGCCGTCTGTATCCCACCGGAAGAGCTGGAGAGCTTTCACATAGACTGGACAGACCCCAACGAGTACAAGCATTTTCCACATGCTTGGCGCAAGTATGAGGAGGGAGAGGGAGATAATATCGCTGAAAGAGCCTATACAGCGATAGGACCATACATTACCGGGCGTGTTAAGAGAAAGCGCAAGCATAAGCCACTAGATCAAGAGATCCTAGACACGTTCAGGAGGATCAGGTCATGGCATTAGTGCGAAGACTTGAGCTAGAACGTGTCCCGCAGTGAAACCTACGGTTATCGAGATAGAAACTCGGTGAGGATTATGTACATGGCGGTAGTCTTTTTTGTGCAGCCAGTGAAGTCAAGCGTTGTGTATGACCACGCTGGCTGTTGCGGGAGGCCACTCGAGCTCTGGATGGTGGCTGTAACGATACACCTCATTGGGACACCACTGAGAGGTGGGTGAACATACACTTGGTACTGCCGCAATTCACAGCAACATTCTTTGAATTAATGAGTTCTAGTTTTCATATGGTTTTAGTATTCTTTCCACGTCTTCTTCTTTTACATTGAACAAACCTATCCTAGCGAGAGATGTCAATATGATCTTCCAATCACTATTCTCGGAGAATACTTTCTTAAAGATTCCTTCAGCCTCGGCCCCTTCTTCCGTGTAGATACATGGTTAAGGCCTGCCAGAATCTCAGCTCTATCTTGTCAGGCGCAAGCTCCGAGGCTTTCCTATATTCTTCTAATGCTTCATCAATCCTTCCCTCCGCCACCAAACTATCAGCTCTATTAACATACTCATAGGCTTCATGAAGTATAACTAGCCTCCTCAGTTCTTTTAAGGGTTCAGGATGATCTTCTACCCGTAGATCAATTACTTTGTCTCTCCAGATGGAGCCGGAAGAGCTGGTTTTAACAACTAGTATGCTGGCTGATTATCTCCCTCTTATGTCTCCTCCAGCGGCTTCTGCCGCTTCGAGGGCCGTTAAAAGCCTTTCATGCAGAGCCCCACGACTATTCTTAAACGCTTCCGTCATCTCCACCCAGACTCTACTACTCCTCATCAGGTTTGCCTGAACACTAAATCCTTCTCCGACTATGTGGCCGGCCTCAGGTATACATTTGCTACCAGTATGAGCTGCGACGACTCCATTCTTATCCGCATCGCAACTTGTCTAACCTCTGGGAATGGGTCGACGCTTAGTAACGCTTTAAGCGCCTGCTCCGCCGACAGTCCTCCACGCATCAAGGCTAGCCCAAGTTGACCGTAGCTGACCTCGACTACTGACTGTGTTACAACCACACCTACCCCCGGTTCAGCCCAAACGGCTACAAAGAGGTAGAGCTAATATGGCGAGGGACACATCCACAGGACAACCAACCTCTTATTGTACAGGAGGGCCAGCCCGAGGGGGGAGACTACTTGGAATTCCCTGAAGTGCCCGAAGAGTTCGCGCCTGGACTCTCCGGAGACGACTTCGTAAGAGTAGCTAGAAGGCTAGGCATACAGCTATAGCCCTACTTGTTTTTTAATACGGCCTTTTTTATAGAGAACGTATTAAAAACGTGCTCTTAGTCTAAACTAATTACTAAAATTCATTATATCGTTTATATTGACTGTTGTTACTTTAATGTTGATCCTGCGTGAGAGCTTATCCACAGCATTGGATCGTCTCAGCAGCTCAAATATTGATGGTTGCCGGCTTCCTAAAGCTAAGTCCAGTAGGCTTATATATTATGGACCACACTACTTTTTGTCACGGTCAGTGACAAGGCTGGACTGGTGAGATGACGGACCTTATACGCGTCTCCAATGAGTTCGTCGAGAAGATCAGAGAGGTCGTTAAGGGTTTCGGAGATGTGGTCTTCGCCGCCGTGTTTGGGTCAGCTCTCCGAGAGGGTAGGGCTCCTCATGACATCGACTTGGCCGTAACTGTCTCGGGCGATAAGTACGATGTGCTATGCAGTCTCGTCGAGGAGATATCCACAAGGCTGAAAGTTCCCGCGGACCTGATAGACATAGTCGACCTAGATAGGGCCGACATTAGGATAAAGAAGGAAGTGGTCACTAAGGGCATAGTCTTGGTGGATAGAGGGAACCTGTTGGAGAAGTTGGTTAAAGAGGTGAGTGAACGCTATCCATACTATGCGGAGATCGTAAGAGTTAATGTCGAAGAATGGTTGTCACTTCCAAATCCATCAGAAGTGAACATCGAAGTCGTCATGTCTAGGATGGGGTTCGCGAAAGATGAGGTGGGCTTCCTTGATGAACACGTACTGTCTAAGGGTTTGGTAGAGGTATCCCGATCACCCGTCCTCAGAAGGCTTCTGGAGAGAGGGTGCCAGCTCATAGTCGAGGCACTCACTGATGTGTGTAGGCACATAGCGTCCGCGAAGGGATGGGGGCCTGCTCTTAGCTACGCAGACTACATGAGGCTATGCACTGAGCATGGCGTCATAAGCCCGGAGCTCGGAAACGAGCTCGCTAAGGCCATAACGCTGAGGAATATAATAGTTCACAGATACTTAGAAGTAGACTACGCTAAGCTTTATGAGGAGGCGGAGAGGCTAAAGCAGATAGTCCAGAAATTCGAGGCACAGGTCAGAGACTACATCAAAAGAAGCCGATAAGCTGTTAGCTGAGTGTTAGCAGGACCTCTAATGCCCAAAAAGAAATTAAACATTATCTTTTGAATTCACGTCGGTGCAGCGTCCAAGCTTTATAAAACCTTGCTAGCCTTCTATACTTGTGTCGGATTCAAGAGATCCAATGAGTGATCATCCAAGAGCCTCGAGTCTCTCCTTCAGTATAATCATTTCATCAGATGCATATCGATTTATTAAGCCCCGCACCTTTTCTGTCACACATGTTAGGAGTCGGAATGTCTTGCAAATCTTTAGCATCGATCAGGCTCCATAGGCTTTCCTTCCCTCCTAGGCCTTCTCAGCTTTAGCCTCACAGCCGCTGCTCTACTCCTTCTCGGCGGCCACACCACCCCTCTCATCCATCTATGGAGAGTCTATATGGATTAAGACTGTCATGAGGGTTCATATCGGCATTCTATCAACCCCATCCCAACCCTAGCACTGGTCGTCGGGCTCACAACCTTTCATAATTGACAAAAACCCAGAATAATGCTGTCCGCCTTGACGTATGCAATGTTTTTACCGTGGTTGCAGACAATTTTCTTTATAGGGCCTGTCCACTGCAGGTGGAGAGTTGGAACGGCCGTGGAAGGAGGCTAGGAGTATGAGAGGAGATCAGGACAAACCGTGGGAAGATGTCAGGAAACTTAGAGAAAGATCCGAAAAGATACAGGAAGAGGTTAGGAGTCTGAGGGAAGCTTGGGAGAAGTTGAAGAAGAGGATTGTAGAGGGTTTCGAGGAGTTCGCTTCCCTCCTAGGGGTCACCTACGAGATCCGTGCAGCTGCATACATACAGGTACTCCTTGAAGAGCTTGGATATCAAGACGTCAGGGTCGGCAGGGGATATGTGGTGAAGAACGGCCAAGTCCTGGAGATTGACATCTTCTGCGAAAACCCTCTCGTGGTAGGCGAGGTTACAACAAGGCTCGGGGACGAAGAGGAGATGAACAGGGAGATAGCCAAGCTGTTAGAAAGGGTTGAAGCTGTATCGTCGTCTTACCGTATTTCGACGATACCGCTAAATACGGTAAGAAGCAGTTCATGACGATATTATCGGTCGGAGCGGCTCCTGAAAACATTGTGGAGAAGCTTAGAATGGAGGCAGAAAAAACGGCATCAGACTGATAATGGGGAGGGAGATAGAAGAGGCATTAAGCTTATAGGAGTAACACGGCCCGACAGCCCCGCCGTAGGGTAATATTGATTTTGTGATGGTCTTGCTTTTTAGCTGCCTTGTTGTGTTCTCACCTTTTGATTAGGGTTTTGGGTTTGTAGAAGTCTTGTGTTGCTTTGAGCAGCCATACGTCCCTCCTCCTAGCCTCCTCTACCAGTTCTGGTAGGGGAAGACTTGCGTAAATTACCGGTATGACCTCACCCTTAACCTTGTCTGGGTATCTTATCCTCAGGTCTTCTATCTTTCTCAAGAGCCCTTCTATGATTTTTACTCCAGCCCTAACTGTTGCTTCACCAACTATGCAAATGTTATCGGATGCCCCATAAATGTTAAGCTCTATGTCTGGTAGTGTGAGGGAGCCAAGCTCTATGTCTATCCCCAGCTCCTGCCTAACCCTATACCTTATGATAGATCTGGCCTCATCCTCAATGTCTACAGTGAGCTTCTCAAGAGTCCTCTCAACCCTGTTTAGCCTCAAGCTTAAGAGGTTGAATGCCTTGTTGAAATCCTGCCTAAGCCTAACCAGCTCTTCAGCGAGTCTGACCTGCTCCTTTCCAAGCTTAACCTGCTCCTCCCTAAACCTAACCAGCTCTTCAGCGAGTCTGACCTGCTCCTTTCCAAGCTTAACCTGCTCCTCCCTAAGCTCAGCCTGCTCTTCGGCTAGACCATCAAGCCTCTTCAGAATCTCAGATAAACCAAGGTATCCCGCCACCGCGTATCTGAACTCTATATCCTTATCGAGTAGCTCTAGAAACTCTTTCTTCAAGGAATCCATTAACTTCCATATGTTAATCTACGAACTTGTTTATAAGGGTTGGATTGATCTTTGAATAGTGTCCGAATTAAGCATGTTCAGCCGCCTATTTTGGAGTATATTGCGGAACACCTCCACACCCCTATAAACTATTACGAATCTCTGATACTCATGTCATACTAGGTCTAGCTCTCCAACACCCAGTCATACAACTATATTACCTCGAACTCTAATGGTTGTAGGATCCGAGTAAGTAGTTATATCATGTAATGCAAGCGTAATAGAAAAGTCGTGGGGCTCATCGTAGGAAGACCGGAATCAGACATATGAAGCATAGTGTTCACAGCGGATGTCTGGCATTAGTGCGAAGACTTGAGCTAGAACGTGTCCCGCAGTGAAACCTACGGTTATCGAGATGCAAAATGACAGATCTATGATAAATCCCCAACAACCTTCTCCAATACACTCATGCCGCTTGCTAACCCTCTTATCTTAAGTTGCTTCGAGCATGGTAAAAATCGTGGGCTAAGCTTGACAGAAACTAATACTTATTACGCCACACATTCACGATAATCGGCAACTCAACCATAATAACTGGCATGCTTGTTATTGCAATGCCCATGAAGGCTTCCTTTTCTCCATAAACGCCCCCATGCCTTCCACTGCTTCGTCGGACACGGCCATAGTGGAGAGCTCTTTTAAGGCTTCTCGGATGTTCTGAGACCTGCTCCTGGCAAGCCATCTCCTCATGAATTTTACAGCCCCCGGCCCATTGAGGGATATTTTCCCAGCTACTTCGAGGACTTTGTCTCTCACAGCCTCTTTGGGAACCACATAGTCGACCAGACCTATTGATAGGGCTTCACGCGCATCTATGGTTTCACCTGTAAAGACAAGTCTTGAGATTCTGAGAACCTCTCCTCTAATCGTCTTAAAATGTATAGGTCTGAAGCCTTCCTGTCTGAGGGTAGAACATCTTAGTCAACCATCTACTGTCAGAAACTATGGGACGCTCTTATTTCTCTTTCTTCTTGGTTTTTTCCTTAATACTCTGTTGTAGTTGGGGCATTTATCCCTGTTGGAGAAGGTCTGACAGCATCTACTACAATAACACTCCCCCCTACCATACTGTGGCAGACGGCCAGATGGAATAAACATAGGCTCCCCATCCTCATAGCTGAAACATGGTATTCCATCCTCAACCCACAGGGATATTGTGACCTCTCTACCGTTGTTAGCCTCTAGATGGAACAGCTGTTTATACATGTTTGGTATTCTAAGCCCCCATCCCGCTG
>JAVYLC010000001.1:0-95186 GCA_038741355.1 Nitrososphaerota archaeon | reverse complement strand
AGACTGTCGAGAGGGATGTGGCGTCGATGAAGGTCTTCTCTCCATAGTAGTCGGTGTTGTTCAGATACGCTACCAATCCATGCTTCGAGGCCTCAACCATCAGCCTGTAGAGCACGAGGTCGGTGACCGCCCGGTCCCCGTAGAAGATGTGCAGGGCTCCGGGCCTAAGCCCACCTATCAGCGCGTCAAGCCGCTCTAAGCCGGTTGGTACTGGGCGGCGGAGAAGCATCAGCTCAGAGGCCCGTTTCATCAATACTCATCCACGCCTCCGGGGGGAGACCACCCTCCCGGCCCCCTCGCTACCGCTTGGACTCCGCGTCCTCTATGCCCTTCTCCGAGATTCTAAAGCGCGCCTCCAAGTCAGACGGGTGGTAGGGGCTGTCCATTATCTTGGCTATCCTCATGTCATCTGGCCCCCTCCTCAGGAATACTCTATACGTTGTGCTGTGGGCTAGGACATGCCCGCCGCTGGGCTTTGTGGGGTTTCCATAAAAGGCTCCAGGGTCTCCGACGACCTGATTAGTAACTACTACTGCCACATTCCTTATCTCCGCCAGCCTGAGCAGCCGGTGGAGCGTCGCGTTAAGCTTCTGCTGCCTCTCCGATAGATTCTCCCTACCCACATAGTCTGCCCTGAAGTGTGAGATGATCGAGTCTACGACGACGAGCCTGGCCTTGTACTTCTCGAGGTGCCTCCCAAGCTCCCTCACGACGAGCTGGAGGTGGCTCGAGTTATACACCTCCGACACCACAACACCCTCCAAGACCTTGTCAGGGTTCAGGCCGCGGGCCTTGGCTATCTCGTAAATCCTCTCAGGCCTAAACGTCGACTCGGTGTCGATGTATATAGCGCCTGCGGAGAGGCCGCCCTTCTCCCGCGGCAGCTGGACAGTGACGCAGAGGGTGTGGCATATCTGGGTCTTCCCACACCCATACTCGCCGACCAGCTCGGTCACCGCCTGCGTCTCCACCCCACCCATCAGCAGGTTGTCAAGAGACGAGCAGCCGGTAGTTATCCGCTCCAGGCTCTTCCTCCTCTCCAAGACCTCCTTCCCAGTCATCAGCTCGGAGTCTAGGAACCCGCTACTCACCAGTAGGACCCTGGCCTGGAGGCAGAGCTCCTCGGCCTTCCTAGCATCAATTCCAGCCTCAACAAGCTCGCGGGGGGAGGCCGCGGCTAGGTCTAGCAGGCTGTATATCCCGATGGAGGTTAGCTTCTCCTTAGTAGCCTCACCAACGCCCCTCAGGTCTGACAGGCTGTAGATGTCCACCTCCTCGCCATCCTCGCGGGCCTCACCCCTCTTGGCTGCGGGGCTCACGGCTAATACGAGCGCCCCGATATAGAAATAGGTTAAGACACCTCGGTGAAAATAAAGAAATGCATAAATAAAGTAATAAAGAAATGCGCTTATCATACATTTTTTGGTGCTGTTATGCTGCCTAGTTCTCCAATATCTGAGGAAGGACTATTATCTCCAGTATTATGTGAGGGTTTGTGCGCTTTTGGAGGGTTTGGGATATTATCCAGCCCCAGTTACCCTCATTCATAATGTCGTAAACTTAACAATCCAAGCTCATATCATACTTCCACCTACCTCTCTAAAGGATTATACCCCCCAGTTAGACTCGCTGTGCTAGTTATGGCTATTATTGGGACGACCAGTATGTGGGGCGCGGCGCCTCTCAATGGACAGGGGCCGAGGGGAGACTTGCATCCCTCTCCGCTTGACAAAGTCGCTTGGCTGCCGGGAGGCGAGGGGTGGAGAAGATGAACGCTCAGACAGGGCTAACAGTGGAAGAGAGGGATAGATTGTTAGAGGCTCTGAAAATTGGGGTGGAGAAGGGCTATGGTTACAGACGTATTTGGGGATGTTGAGGGAGAGTGGGATAAGAGTTTCGAGGAAGGCCGTCGAGTACTGGGTTTACAAGAACTATCCGGGAAAGGCTAGGAGGCGGAGAAAATGCCTCCCAAGAGAGCTGAGGATAAGGCTGTATGAAAAGGTCCCAGAACTGAGGAGGGAGGGCCTATGATACAAGCGGATAAGGAGGAAGATTATAGAGTTATATGGAGTTACGCTAAGCATAGTAGTAATCTGCCATTGGTGCCGGGGGATACACACCGTTCGGTGGAGTACGGATACCTAGTATAAACTTCCTGGAACCATCTTCGGAGATAGCTTTTGTCATAGGAGTTGTTGTCGGTGATGGATGGGCAACCAAAACCAGCACAAGAAGTGGTGATTATGCCATAGGAGTGGGGGCCAAGGATAAAGAGTTTGTCGAGGAGTTTGCGAGAAGCTTGGGCAAAGTTCGTGGAGGAGAGCCGCCAAGACCCTTCGCGGCAAATGGGCTATTTGTAGTGCACATTAATTCGAAGGCAATGTACAAGTTGCTTCAGAAACCAACCAACATCTACCAAATAAGACGTTTCACGGAGCATTGCGAGGAATGTGCTAAGAGTTTTCTGAGAGGGTTCTTTCGATAGTGAAGGCTCAGTGCGTAGAAGAAATGGACATATAGAATGCGTCAATCCGGACCGGCAACTTCTCAGATACATCCAGGGGCTTCTGAACCATCTAGGTATCAAAACGACAGGTCCACATCTCTACGTCAAGAAAGGCACTAAATTTATCTACAAAAATAAAATGTACATGCGTAAAAGGAACGACTATTACCTCCGTATCAGAGCATCGAGCATGCTGAAGTTCCACCAACTCATAGGATTCACTATTCAGAGAAAACAACAGAGGCTCGAAGAAATCCTAAAGAGACGCGGACTATTGAAGACACCGCCCACTAGACCCTCCCCATAATCCTTCCCCTCAATCTCATCCCATTGGCGCGAACCGTAAAATCCTTGGAGGACGGGTTTTAGCAAGCCACCCCTTTACATTCAGTGAGGGCTGAGAGGAGGGCGGCGGAGGGGCTACTCTATCACGACCCTCTCGATCTTGAAGTGCCTCTTGGCCATTCTCCGCACTATCCCCACGTTCCGGCCGCCCTTTCCAATCACCATCGCCTTATCCTCGGGGTCAACCCTGATGATGGCTGTCAGCTGCCCATCCTTACCAGGAACTATCTTGATCTCCCTCGCCTTAGCAGGCTTCACAGCATTAGATAGGAAGGAGGCCGCGTCGCCACAGTATTCAACAACCTTCAGCCTCTTCTTCAAGAGGCTTGATAGCTCCTGTATCTTCGCCCCTTTCTTACCGATAGCTCGGCCAAATTCCCCCTCCCTCACCAGGAAGACGATCTGCTCATCGTCGGCTAGGCAGTCCAGCACTGTTGCACCGGTATAGTTCTGGAAAAGCGAGACAAGCCTCATTTCACGCTCTGTTAACTTGATCTCCTCGTCCGTCAACTGGCCTCGCCCAGTAGTGATGAGTTGCCCGGGTCGATTATCGCGACGGTTGAGGCTCCGAACGGCTTGCCAAGCGCCTGTCCTATCTCCCTGGCTGTTAGGTCCGAGTAGATTATAGGGGTCTCTGAGATCTTAGCAGCTAGCTCCAGCACCTGTCTCATACTCTCCGGGCAATTACTGGCTAGGACTACAGCCTTAGCCGATCTCCTGACCACGCTGAGATAGCTCTGTCTAAACCCTAGCAGGTATTTTCCCGTAAGCCTGACAACCCCAAGCTCCCTCCTCACGTCCATTACTTTCCACCCGTATCAGAGCCTGCGTTATTATTCTGGTTCGGCAGGAGGTCGCTGTACCTCATTAGAAGGCTCACCCTGCCGGTACCGACAGGAACCTCCCTTCCTATTAAAATTCTCTCAATGTTTCCTTGCAGATGGTCAACCTCGCCAGAGGCCGCAGCCTCCACGAGGGTCTGGAAGCTGATCTCGAAGGCAGCCCTTGCGAGCACGCTCGACTTCAGCCTCACAACACCGTGCCTCCCAACCTGCCTCACCCGTCCATCCAGGGTCATGGCATCTGCTAACAATAGCAGGTGTCTGACGTCGACGTCTAGGCCCTGTTCCCTCAAGAGCTGCTGAGCCTCCTCAACTATTAGCTGCCTTGCCGCCTCGATGCCGAGAACGGAGGCCACCTCGTGAATGTCATTCGTCCTAACTCTCCTGAAATCAACCTCAGGTATGGACATGATCTCCTTCAGGTTTGACCCCTCTGTCTGGATGAAGTATTCACCACCCTTCTTCCGAACGACAGCCTTTGTTATCTTCTTCACACCCCTCAGCCTCGTGTTAAGTATCCTGGTCTTCAAAAGCTCTAGAGAGTCATGTTCAACCTCCTTAACTGTCAGGGAGACAGCCCGTTTAGACTCGCTGAACTTAGGCTTGTACGGCTTCAAGGCCTGACTTATCTCCTCCCGAGTCACGGAAAGCTCCTTCAAGGCGTCCTCATCGAGCATGAGTATTATGTTGCCGGTTCTCGCCTCTATCCTAATCTCATCTACAACGTCTCCGAGGCTTATGTATTGGAGCCTGCTGGCAATCTTCCTAGCGAGCTTGGGGTCCTGGTTGTAGGGGGGTTTAAGATAGATGTTCATCATAGGTGTAGAAGGTGCTCTTCTGGCGTCAATTATCTCGATAAGCCGCGGCAGGCCCACGAGAATGCTCTGCTCCCTAACACCCGCGAAGTGGAAGGTCCTGAGAGTGAGCTGGGTTCCGGGCTCTCCTAGGGACTGGGCGGCGATGATCCCGACAGGGTCTCCCGCCTCAACCATGCTTTGGAGATAGACCCTATACGCCGTCGCGAAAACCCTCTCGACAGCATCTCTTGGGACTTTAAGTCTCAGACAGGCGTCTGATAATTCCTGAATAGCCGACAAGGGCATTAATCCCTCATACTTCTTAGCAACAACCTCCACATCCCCCGATTCCGCGGGGGTACTTGGCCCCCGCAGCTCCATTAAGACCTGCGAGATGATGTTGGTTGGGATGAAAGGCTTTCCATGGTCGCTCTTGCCAGGATCTACACCATCCTCGCCGTATAGGAATTGGACAATCTTCTTGGTGTCTGACATCCTGACTGAGCCGTCAAACTCTATATAGAGCGATTCGAGGGCGTTTATGAGCCTCCGCTGCATGTATCCGCTCTGCTGCGTCCTCACGGCAGTGTCTACCAGCCCGTCCCTGCCGCCCATTAGGTGGAAGAAGAATTCTATTGGGTCGAGGCCCTTGATGAATGGGTTGTAGACGAAGCCTCTGGCGCGAGGAGATAGGTCGCCCCTCTCGTAGAATGTCAAGACCCTATCGGTGAAGCCTCTGCTAGGCCTCTCCCTCCTAACCGCCTGTTGCCCTACTATGGCTATCATCTGGTCGATGTTCAGGGTGCTCCCCCTCGCGCCGGTCCTAGCCATGATGACGAGGGGGTTGTCTATGGATACATACTTCCGCACGAAGCTGCCTATCTCGTCCCGAGTCCTGGAGAGGAGCTCAAGTATCTCGGACTCAAACGCCTTTTCAGGAGTTTCACCAGGCTTAACCTCCAATCTCCCCTTCTCATAGTCGGACTTAAGCTGCTGGAACTCCTTCTCCATCTTATGGAGGTAGGATTGGACCTGCCTGTATACCTCCTCGGGGACCGTGAGATTCTCTATGCTGAATGTGAAGCCTCGGAGGTTTATGTATGTGTTAGCGAGCCTAATAACTCCGTTGAGGAATCTTGCAGCCTCCTCGTAGCCGTATTCTCTGAATATTCTGTGTAGTACGCTGTTAGCCTTCTCAACACCCACTAAAGCCTTATCAATAAACCCTTGGACTAGCTTTCCCCTCTCTATTACCACCTGCGTATCTGAGCTGAAGTTGGACTGGACCCTGTGTGACAAGGTGGGTGGCAGGAGTAGACTGAACACCTGCTTGCCGCTCCAAAGGGGCTGAGGGTCAGTCTTCCCCGGCGGAGGCAGCTCGCCCTTGTAGCCTATGGCTGAGAGGAGATACCCTAGCGTCTGCTTATCGACATATGTGCCATCTTTTGTTAACAGGTAGAGCGAGGTCAAGAAGTCTCTGATTGCTCCAATTATTGGTGCTCCATATCTGGCGGAGATCATGTTTCGCTGGACCTGTAGTAGGAGCCTTGCCTCGGCCTGGGCCTCCTCACTCTGTGGGACGTGGAGGTTCATCTCATCGCCGTCGAAGTCGGCGTTATAGGGTGTGCAGACTGCTAGGTTGAGTCTGAAGGTCTTATAGGGGAGGACTTTGACGCGGTGAGCCATAATGGAGACACGGTGTAGGCTAGGCTGCCTGTTGAAGAGTACTATGTCCCCATCCCTTAGATGCCTCTCCACGATCCAGCCCTCCTCGAGGCTCTCAGCAACCTCGTCCAAGTTCTGAACATTCTTCAGACGAATCATCTTCCTATCAGGCTTGATCACGTATTTTGCTCCTGGATACTTGTCAGGCCCGTTCCTCACCATCTCCTTCAGCTTCTCCTTATTCCAGGGAGTGATGATCTCCGGCACGGTGAGCTGCATCGCTATCTCGAGGGGGACGCCCACCTCATCGAAGTCTATGAGGGGGTCGGGTGAGATGACTGTGCGTGCGGAGAAGTCTACACGTTTCCCGGAGAGGTTGAGCCTGAAGCGCCCCTCCTTACCCTTGAGCCTCTGGGCGAGCGTCTTCAGTATTCTGCCAGACCTGTGTTGGGCCGGTGATATTCCTATCGTTTCGTTGTTGATGTAGGTGGTTACGTGGTATTGTAGTAGGTCTGAGAGCTCGGCTATGACTGGTGAGGGGGCCGCCGCAGCTATGCTCTCCTTCAGCCTCTGATTTACCCTAAGTATGTCGACCAGCTTGTGTGTTAGGTCGTCCTCAGAGCGGTAGTTGCTCTCAAGGGTTATTGAAGGTCTTACATAGACTGGGGGGACGGGAAGGACTGTTAAGACCATCCACTCCGGCCGTGAGGACTGGGGGTCGATGTCGAGGAGTTCCAGGTCTGAGTCCGGTATCCTCTCAAGCCGCTGTCTAACGGAGCCTGCTGTAAGCCTTACAGCTCCCTGGGGGGTGGATTCAACAAAGGTGGAAGGCTTCTCCAACTCTATCTTAAACTGCTTCTCGCCGCAGTGCGGACAGGTCTGGGTGGCCATGGCCTTTTGCTTAACCTTGTAGAAGATGTGTCTGAACATTTTCCCCTCCTGCTTCAGCTGCCGTAGCTTCGCTCTAGTCTCCTCGATATCGCTTTGGCTTAGCAGTAGCCTCCCACAAGATCTGCACGTACATCTTAGCAGTTCATGAATAATCTTGACGAATCCTATGTGTATGACCGGGACTGCAAGCTCTATATGCCCAAAATGCCCCGGACAGGAGATGTATGTGTTTCCGCAGGTCTTGCACCTCTGCCCAGGCTCCAGGGTACCTAGCATCGGGTCCATGACACCGGTCGGTATCGGCATGCCGTCCTCGTCATAGGTGTCTGGGCTCTGAACCTCAACCACGCTCATACTCCTGATTAGGTTTGGCGGAAGTATGCCGAACTTAATCGCTGATATTATCCCCCTCAGCTCCCACCCACCTCCTCAAAGACGAGCCTGGGATAGATACACATTGCTAAGAGCTCGTTCAGTAGAAGGAAGAATGCATACGACATCGAGGCCTGGACGCCTGAGAAGTCTTTGCCGTGCACAGGGCAGACAAGCTGGTTCTGTTTAAGGTCATAGTATGCTGGTAGTCCGCATTTTTCGCAGAAGTATGCAGAATACTTGTCGCTCTGCTCAAGCAGCCGGTCGAGAAGTAGGTAGCTCGCACCATAGGCAATTAGGCAGTCTCTCTCCATCTCCCCGAACTTGAGGCCTCCACCGCGGGAGCGACCCTCAGTCGGCTGCCTAGTCAGTATCTGGACCTGCCCCCTAGATCTCGCGTGTATCTTATCCCTGACTAAGTGGTGTAGCCTCTGATAATACACCACACCTACGAATATCTCAACCTCATATCTTCTGCCGGTAAGACCGTCGTACATGACCTCCGTTCCAGTCCCCTTAAATCCGAGAGCCTCTAGCTCCGCCTTTATCTCCTCGAGGGGTTTACCTATGAAGGGTGAGCCGTCAACCTCCTCACCCTTCAGCCCAGCGAGTTTACCAGCAACGCTCTCGATCAGCTGCCCGACAGTCATTCTCGATGGGAACGCGTGTGGATTAATTATTAGATCCGGGACAATCCCGCTGGCTGTGTAGGGCATGTCGGCTTGGGGGAAGAGCATACCGACTACGCCCTTCTGACCATGCCTTGATGCGAATTTGTCCCCGATTTCTGCGAAGCAGTCGGTTCTGATCCTAGCTTTGACTAGGGTTGTCTCTTCGAGCGTCTTCGTAACATAAATTGTATCCACCACACCAGCCTCTGTCGGCTTAACGACCTCAGACGAGTCTCTCCAGACCATCTCCCTAGCCGGAGCCCTCATATACTCTTCCATGAACCTCGGAGGGCTGGCCATTCCGACGATAGCCATTCCGCCCACAACCTCTGACTCTGGGAAGGCAAGCCCGTCGGTGTCCAATGCGCGATAGCATTGCTCACCCCTGTAGCCCCTAACACTCGGCTCAGGTATACCGAGCCTATCCTTCTCGCCACCTATGTACTGCTTGGCCTCCACTTCGTAGGTCCTATAGCTGATACTGTAGCCCACACCGCGCTCCACAGAGGATTTGTTAAGGACAACGGCATCCTCCATGTTGTATCCATAGCCTGTCAAAACCGCTACAACCAAGTTCTGACCGATCGGCCTCTCTGTAAGTGAGAGACGCTTCATGAAGCGCGTAGATACGAGTGGCTTCTGGGGGTAGACTAGTAGGTGGAGACGGGAGTCCGTCCTCAGGTTTAGACTCGTTAGAGGTACTCCCAGCGCCTGTTTAGCCATCGAGGCCTCGTAGACGTTTCTCGGCGACTGGTTGTGATTGCTGTACGGTATGATTGATGCCACACCACCCATTACTAGGAGCGGCGAGATCTCAAGATAGCTGTGATTGGGTGTCAAGTTTTCTGGAGTGAGGGCTACTAGGACATTTTCCTCCTCTGAAGCGTCTAAGAACTCTACG
The DNA here is from genome assembly GCA_038741355.1 of Nitrososphaerota archaeon. Lineage (GTDB taxonomy): Archaea > Thermoproteota > Nitrososphaeria_A > Caldarchaeales > Calditenuaceae > HRBIN02. The sequence goes on along the minus strand of JAVYLC010000001.1, from coordinate 86,196 downwards.
GCGCCGATCGAGATCAGGTCCCTGAACCTGAAGGTCCCATTAGATAGCGAGTCTATCATCGCCCTCGATATGCTCGGCACCCCGTTCTCCACAACTATGAGGGGCCTCCTCACCCTACCTTCATCGGTGTAAATCTCCACTTCTTGTATGTGGGGGTACTCGTTTAGGCAGATATTGACGGCAGGGCTTATCTCACCCTTCCTACGGAGGGCTCTAAGCTCACGAACCAGTGCCTGACCATCCGGGTGGTAGCCGATAAGCTCGTTATCGAGGTAAACTTTCGTGCTGTATGTCTTCTTCCTCCCGCGCCTCCGCTCATCAAGCGCCACGAATACGCCGACCATGCCGAGGTCAACTAGCCTTCTCTTCAGCTCAATCCTGTCCTGCTGCGATAGGGGGACAGTGACTTCGGCGCCGAGAGCCAAGTTTTTGACAAGCCCTGAGTTCGCGCCTTCGGGCGTCTCAACGGGGCATATCCGCCCCCAATGCGTTCCGTGTAGGTCTCTCGCCTCGAAATGTGCTTGGCTACGGCTAAGCGGCGACTGAACCCTCCTCAAATGGCTGATAGTGGCCAGATAGTTGGTCCTATTCAACAGCTGTGTTACGCCAACGCGCCCACCCGGCCAGTTCCCAGTCGCAAAGGCATGGACAACAACATCATTGACTATGCTGGGCTTAACGAAAGGTGAGATCGTGATTGGATAGCGTGACGCCATGCTCTTCTCGAGCTGATACTTGATGTCTCTGATAAGCTTGGTGAGCGCCATCCTGTAGAGTTCTGTGAGGAGGGGATTCTCTAGCTTCAGCCTCTTGTTCCCATAGTGGTCCTTATCAGAGGGCTTCCTAAGGCCCACGCTCGTCTCGAGCAGCTTCCCAACTATGTCGCAGAGGAGTATCCCCTTCTTGTATCTCGCGTCGGGGGTCGTCCCCACGTGGAGCATGAATATGTTGTCTATCATCTGCTCAGCCCGCTGTTTCCTATACTCCTCGGCATAGCCGAAGGCTATCCTGTTCCCTATGTATACTAGGGCGTCATCCGCTGTCTCAACACCCTCGGCCTCCCTGAATGACGGCTCGAGAAGCTCCTGTATCGCGGAGTTGTTCGAGATGAGATTGACTATCTCGCTGTCCTTAGTCAGTCCAAGCGCCCTCAGCATGACTATTAAGGGGATACCCTTGTAGATCCTCGAGAAGAAGACCTTTATGGGGCCTCCTGGCTTGTAGGTGACCTCAACCTTACTCATCCTACCCTGCGAGGATGAGAGAAGCATCGCAGAGTACTGCGGGTTCTCCTTCTGATCCTTCACAGTCACGAGAACCTTGTTAGGTGAGAGATCCTCTATCGCCACTATAACCCTCTCAGACCCGTTTATGATGAAGTAGCCGCCCGGGTCTAGGGGGTCTTCACCTATCGCTGCAAGCTCTTCGGGAGTCATTCTGCTTAGCGGACAGATAGAGGACTTAACCATGATGGGGATCGAGCCGATAAGTACACGCTCAGCAACGACTACTGGTTTATCATCGACATATAGGCTCATCTTGACGTAGATTGGCGCAGCGTAGGTTAGGTTTCTCAGCCTGCACTCCATCGGCGTGACGTCCTCCCTGACCATCCCGTCGATCTCGACGATCCTCGGAGACCCTATCTCAACACTCTCGAATTTTAGCTCGGCTTTACCCCTCGCCTTAATCTCGACAGGGCTCATACTCAATATTAGGTTCTTGAGGCCCTCCTTGACGAAGTAATCGTATGACATTAGGTGATGGCTGATTAATCCAGCGTCATCGATATAGGCCTCTGCGACCTTCATCAGGTCTTCGCTTGTGAGAACTGACTGGTCGGAGGCTGGCTTGGACCTCACTCCTCCCTCACCACCAGTCTATAGTAGTGTGAGAGACCGGCTGTGGGCGACCTTCTATGTATTCTAACTACGTCACCGGGCTTGGCCCCTATTTCACGCACCACCGGGTCGCTGGCAAGTATCCTCGGAAGCTCATTCAGAGTTATCTTATACCTGCTTAACAACTCTTGGACCTCCTCGGGCTTCATAACCTCATGCTTCGGGACCAGCTCATGATCAAGTATAGAGACAGTCGATGGCACCTCTTTCACCTCAACCTTTTTAGATTTAGAAGACTTCTGGGGCAGAATACACCACCATCCCTATAACCAGATTCACTTGGAGAAAAAACGTCAGAATCCCTTTATTAACTTATCCTACCCAGCTGAGAGGCACATCATAAGCCCGACAGCGCCATACCTGTTCTGCAGGCCACATGGCCATACTCGGCAGCCGGGTCGGGTTACAGTCTCATTCTTGGGGGCTGGGTCAAGGATTATTTAGAAGGGGGCCTCGATATGGCTTGTGATGCAGGAGTTCAGGATTAACCTCACTGAGCGGGCCGCCTTCAAAATCAGGGAGTACTTGACGGGTGAGGGGGAGGGGCTAGTGCTTAGGGTGCTTATAATGGGTCAGGGGTGTTGCGGCTACCGCTACGGCATGGTCCTAGACAACGAGGTGTTAGACGACGATGTTGTCGTCCAGAACAACGGTATCAGGATTGTCGTTGATAAGTATAGTGCATCTCTTCTGGCTGGCTCCGAGATAGACTATGTTGAGGACGAGGGTGTGGCAGGATTTATCGTGAAGAACCCGAACGAACAGTCGACGTGTAGCTGTGGTAGGCATCATCACTCTATGATTGAGTAACTTACTAGAGGGTATTGGCGGATATGGAAGTGGGGGACACCTGCCCCGATTTCTCACTACCCTCAACCGAGGGAGAGTTCAGGCTTAGCGAAAGGCTCGGGAAAAACCGCTACATAATACTCTACTTCTACCCAAAAGACAATACCCCTGGTTGCACGTCAGAGGCCTGCACCTTCAGGGATAACATGGGCGCTGTAACAAGATGTGGGGCTGAAGTCTACGGCATAAGCACTGACGACATCGAAAGCCACAGGAAATTCGCACAGAAATACAACCTCACATTTCCACTGCTCAGCGACAAGGGGGGTGAGACAGCACGTCTTTTCGACGCGTATAATAGCCTATTCAAGACGGCTAAGCGAAAAACATTCATAATATCTCCGGCGGGTAAGATAGTCAAAATAATCGAGGGGGTTAAACCGGATGAACACGTTAAACAGGCTATCGAGTTTCTGGAGAGAGAAGCTCAGCGGGCTACCTGAACTCTAGCTCTGACCTCTTTGACGATCTCTTCTGCCGTAGGGAACCTGCCTCCCTGCTCTTTCCGCGAATACACTTTTTTGTCATCTATGTAGACATCAAAGGTGCCGCCGTCCGATGTGTCGAGGGTCACTGAGAAGCGCTTATTGTACTCCATGCCGAATGTCTGTAATAGGTGGTTTGCGAGCTCCATCGCCCTAGGTAGGTGTCCGCACGGCACGCAGTAAACAATCCTGACGTTTACCACGGTTAAACTCGCTTCACCTTTAAGTTATTAACATTTTTCTAATACACCGCCAGGAGATTTAAAGTTTATATCTGCTAGTGTAAAACTTTTGTTTAAGTGGCTGGATGCTGAGCAGGCAGGTAGTGGAGGTTGAGGAGTGCCCCCGGTGCCACCTCGAGGTTCCTTCCGGGACGAGAAGATGTCCTAGATGTGGGCTATGTATCACTTGCTCTAGCCAGTGAATAATTCTTAAAGCTTAACACATAGTTTATCCTCTAGAGAGTAGGCGTTGACCCCGAGACGCCTCAGATGCCTAGCTAGGGTTGACGAGAAGCCGTAAATTGTGAGGACTGTCTTATAATCAGAGTTTTTCACGTATGAGACTAAACCATGAAAGTCCGAGTGGGCGCTCAGTGGGAAGTAGGCGTCGAAGCCCTCCTGCCTAGTTGTCAGGACCCAGCCTGTCGCAAGCGCCCATCGGACACGCCTGTTTGCTAGCTGGGTGACGTCCCTCCGCGCTGAGACATAGATTGCGCCATTCCTTGCGGCCTCGTCACCCTCTCGGGTCCCCGCCTTCAGGAAGTCCAGCCACCTGAACGAGCTCTTATAGACCATCGAGACCCTGTAGATCTCCGGCGTAGTGAGGACAGGCACATTCAGCGTCTTATTAACGAGTGCAACTATCTCTTGAGCCTTACCGGCAGAGTAGACCTTTAAGGCAGGTATATCGCCTTGGGCGAGAGTCTCTCTCATCCACTTGATAATCTCGTAATAAATCCCATCCCTGTCGGGGAACTTGTAGACGGGGGAGCCATATGTTGCCTCTATGACTAGGACGTCGGCTTCATGCTGCTCTGCCCCCTTCTGGAGGATGTTGTCATAGACATTCATATCGCCCGTATAGAGTATGGAGAGGCCATCTACCTCCAGTTTAAACATGCTCGAGCCGAGCATATGACCCGAGTTCAGGGCTGTGAGGAGAATGCCTTGTGGGAGCTTTATCTTGACTCCTAGAGGGGACTCTATGAATCTTCTATAGTATTTTTTGCGGGAAGCGAGGATTTTATGGGTCTCGCCCGTCATAACATTAATCTCAGTGGGCGAGCCCACGTGGTCCATATGGGCATGGCTCAAACACCTCAACCCCTGTCCCTCAGCAGCGTCAAAGAGGATCCGCGATCCGCGGTCCTCGAAAACCGGCGCCGCCCCCTCCATCCTTATCAGAGGCAAGTCAAGTAGTCAAACTCTAGCCACTGTATAAAAATCTAGGGGTTAGAGCCAGGGAGGCTAACTTCTAAAGCTGAGTGAGACCTAGGATGGGCGGAAACCATTTTAAGAGGCAAAACCAGGCGCTATCAGGTGTCTTTGCTTAAGGACAGGTATGATAGGGCTGTCGAGGTTTCGGGCAGCATCTTATGCCTTGGCCTCGACCCACCGCCGTGGGCCTACCCGGAGCCGAGTTTGAGGCTGAAGTTCTGTCTAGACAAGATCGAGCAACTCGGTAGGTTTTGCTCGGCTGTTAAGCTGAATGAGAATCATGTGCGCGGCCTTGGGGAGGACGGACACAGAGCCATAACCGGGTTGGCGAAGAAGCTGAACCTTTTAGCGATTCTGGACTGTAAGCTCGGGGACATCGGCGAATCCGCTAAGGCAGGCGTAAACACGATCGCGAGACTGGGCTACGACGCCTTCACCCTCAACCCTCTTTTCGGCAATGTTAGGGAGGTAGTAGACGAAGCACATAGGCAGGGGCTAGGCGTGTTCCTACTCACCCACCCATCGGGCAGATACGGCGAGAAATACTTCCGTCGCGTGGTGAATGGTGAGCCCCTCTACTGGAGGTTTATTGAGGAGGGGGTTGAGGCTGGGGTGGACGGATACGTGGTGGGGCTTTCGCCAAGCCTCAGTGAGGAGGAGATAGCCGAGATTAGGAGGCGGGTGGGCGAGAGGGCAGTAATCCTCTCACCCGGAATGGGCGCCCAAGGAGGAGACCCATCACCCATGATCAAGGCAGGTGGTGAAAGATTACTCATCAACGTGGGTCGGTCGATAATACTTGCGGAGGACCCGACCGCCGAAGCGGCAAGCATCGCTGAAAACCTCTCAAGCCGTAGGGAGTTCATCCTCGCCAGTAGGGCGATAATTAGGACGATAGGAGTCTTGAACATATATGAAAAGCCGGTCCAGCTCTCGAGCGGCGGGTGGAGCCGTCTCTACATCGACTGTAGGTCGCTATACTCCGACCCAGTTTCGAGGTCACTCATAGCAAGACTCATGACTGGGGCGATATCCAGACGCGTCGGCAGGTCCGGCTTCGAGATAGCGACCACAGCTACGGCCGGAATACCCCTGGCGAGCATTGTAGCAGACAGGCTTGGCGTGGGGCTTGTATACGTTAGGATGGAGAAGAAGGCACACGGTCTTGAACGGAAGGTGGAGGGAGTGGTCAAGCCTGGAATGCTCTACGTAGGCGTTGACGACGTCGCTACCACGGGTAAGAGTGCGGTCGAGTGTGTGAATGCTGTGAGAGAGGAGGGGGGCGTGATAAACAAATACTTTGTGATCTTTGATAGGGGTGAGGGTGCTGAGAAACTCCTCCGCGAGGCTGGTGTTGAACTCTACTCTCTCGCTCGGATGGATAAAGAGTTCTTGTCTATGGCCGGTGTTAGCGAAAACATCCAATAGAAAGTTTCTCTAAGGCCTATCTGCTCCTCACGATCAGATACTCGGCTAGTGAGCGTAGGAGTTCCTTGGCGCGGCACGGTCTCAGCTCCGGCTCGATTGCACTCCACCCATCCTCGACAAGACGCCTAGCAATGGACTTGCTATACTCTATCGCCCCGCTAGACTTTATCAGCTCTATCGCCTCATCTATCATCGCCCTGTCGGCTGTCTTCATGCCTAATACCCTCTGAAGTTTTTCGCTCTTGTCCCCGGGGAGAGAGCGTAGCGCGTGTATAACCATTAAAGTCCTCTTACCCTCCCTCAGATCTCCTCCAATCTCCTTGCCGTAGAGGGACTCATCGCCGATGAGGTTGAGGAGGTCGTCCTGAATCTGAAATGCTACCGCGATGGAGGAGGCGAATCTACTGAATTTCTCCTCTACCCCGCCCCCCACACCGGCCATGAGGCATGCGATCCTGACTGGGAGCCTAGCAAGGCTGCCGGTCTTTAGGTCGCACATCAGGAGGTACTGTGACTCGTTAATCTCTTTGCCAATCCCTCTGTGCCAGGCTATGTCTAGGGCCTGTCCTAGGCTTAGTCTGAGCATCTCCTCCACATAGATCTTCAGTAGAGCGGTTTGAGCTGCTTCTGGGAGTCGGATTTTTGACAAGACCGCCGCCACTGGGAGGTAGTATAATGTGTTCCCAGCATTGATTGCGACATCCTCGCCATATATCCTGTGGATGCAGGGCTTCCCGCGTCTGACCTCGCTGCCATCTTCAACATCGTCCACAATTAGTGTCCCGTTATGTATCAGCTCTGGGATTGTTAGTAGCTGTACTATATCCTCGGCACGGCCGCCGAGGGCCTCATAGACCATCATGCCCAGGGCAGGTCTCCAGCGCTTACCTCCCCTGTCTAACAGGTCCCACGCAGGCTTTGCAATAACCTCATTGAGAGAGTGGACATCTATCTCTCCGTAAGCTAGACCTGCTACCCTTCGGTAGTAGTCCTCCCCGGGTGATCTAGGGAAGAGCTCATTGAGGGTCTGGTTGACCAGCCTCGCATAGTTGTTTAGCTCCTGCTCGATCTCCACATACCGCATACGCGCCGGGACAGGTAATAAATTGTTACTCCTAGCTGAGTGCCTATACTGTGAGGCCGTTTCTCCTTAAAAACTCGGATATCTCAGCCTCAAGCACCTCCATCTCCCTATCCCTCCTAACCTTCTCAGCGAGGTATTGCCCGTAAGTGGACCGAATACCGACATACTTTAAGAGATAGCCCTCAGCTGCAAGCTTCTCTGAGGCTTCATCAAGATACTTCTGAAGCTGCTCTCTCCTAGGCTCGCGATACGAGTCAGACATCAGTACCAGGTCGAGAGGCATCCTTGGCCTTATTGGCGGGTTCTCACCCGGCGGACCCATACAGATGAAAAAGAGGGGGGCCACTCCCATTGGTATATTGAGGATTTTTTGAAGTTCTAATCCCAGCTTAAGCGGCCAGTCGAGAATAACTGAGGAGTAGCCGATGGCCTCACCAGCTAGGATGAGATTTTCCGCGAATAATCCGGCCTCGAATATGGCCTCCACAGTCTCTATAGGGTTCGGCGGCTTAGCCAGAGTGTGCTCAGGCTCGAGTAAGTCAAATAACATCCGCGTCCTTCTCAGGTCTATGCAGAGGAGCAGCAGGATAGGGGCCTGCTTAATGATATTGTCCTCAGTCAACTCGTATATCTTATCCCGGAGCTCAGACCGGTCAATATTGATAACAGTGTATGACTGATAGACGCATGGCGCCCTCTGGCCCGCCTCCACCAAAAGCTCCAGGATACTCCTGCTGGGCTTCGCATCCCTGAAGACTCTTATGGATCTCCTCCGGAATATGAGGGCGAGGACCCCGTGTTTCTTTTTGGGACGAGCCGCCACCATTGAGTCACCTCCTTTGAGTATTATTCGGCCTCTAATTAAGCAAGTCGCAAGACTCGATGAGGAACTTGCTCAATTATATTGAGCAAGTAGCACCTAAGCACTATCTATGAGCCATTTTTTCCTCGGCTTTGTCATCAGCCTGTCCAGTCCCCAAAACCCTAGGTCCCCGAGACCCAGCTGATAATCTCCTCCACCGACCTAGCCAACCTGAACCTTCTTCTAAAGAAGGCCGCCATGTTCTCTATGTCTCGCCTCAGGTAAAGTTCAGCATTTGGGTGTGAGGGTCTCACCCACTGGGGCCAATCGATTATCACGTGCCGCTCCTCGGGGGTGATGAGGATGTTGTAGTGGCTCAGGTCACAGTGTATCACACCGGCATCAAGAGCCATCTTAACTGAGTTGATGATCTCCCAAAACAGGGCCTCTGGTTCAGAGAGCTTATTGATCCTGGCTAAAAGTTCACCCTCGATTAGAGATGTGACGATCATATGTCTGTTACGGTAAACTGGGGCTGGAACCGGCACCCCTCTGGGATAGAGGATGCGGAGTGCCTGTATCTCGCGCTGGGCAGACATCTTAGAGGACGCCAGATAGTTCGCCGCCTCAAGACCCGCCTCTCTAAACCTCCTATGCTTCTTAATACTTGTCCTACCTATCCTATAGAACTTGACACCCACGACGTTCCCCTCCCCAGTCCGCCCGACGTAGATGTCGGCCTCCTTCCCAACACCTATCTTGACGCCTATGTAAGTGAGTATCCCACGCCTATATGCGCTGTGTAATGCAAGCATATCGAGGCTAGCGAAGTTTAGCATGTATTCGCGGCCCCTTCCGCGGGGAGACCAGACAAGCCCTCTCTTGTTAAGCTTCTCCAGCATCTTCTCGACATAATCCATGCCGAGTCTAAGAGACTTGGCGATTGCCTCAGGGGTGGCTACACGCCCCTGGTCTGCTATTCTCTCAATTGTTTCCAGTACCTTAAACTCTATCTCTGAGAGAGGGGTTTCTCCCCTTCCCCTAAGCTTAGTCATTATTTGGACGCCATCCCACATCTATATGTAGCAAATATAACTCCCCGCCTTTAAATATACACCTTGCTTGGACACTATCTCCTTTTCTCTCATCACGGATTAAAGACCTCTAAAATCCAAAGAGAACACATGCCTATAGCTTAACCTCTCCAAGGTTCACCAAGAGAAGTGAAAGAGGGAGAAAAGAAAAAACGGGTCCCTAGGCAGTTGAAGATAGTGGCCGGCTCTACATAGATAAACCACTACCACTCCTTATCTGGTATGCTTGGCGCCACCATATGTCCTATCTCTAATGCCACGGTCTTCATATGGTTCTCCTAAATGCTGTCAGGCTGGTTGTCGCCCAGCCAACCCCCCCTCTTTCTTTTCCTCACAGGATATACATAGGGCAACGGGTTATACTAGTCCTCTGAGAGGCTTCCAACAAGGCTGGCAATCCGCTTCAGCTCCTTCATCGGCTAGGCGATCCTGCCCTCTTCCTCCAACAAGATGGCGACCGTTAGGACACCTTGCTCGAGCACCCAATCTCGTCTATACGCCGCGCTAGGAATCTCTCGACCAGCACCTAAGCTTATCCTAGACCTCGTCTCCTCCTCTATGTATTCGATCAGGGGCTTAAGACTCTCTTGGACCGGCTGAGGCTCAATCGAGACTAGGCAGGAGACCTCCCTGGTAATCTCTAGGTTGAGCTCCTTCCTCATAACCTGGATTCTCCTTATCACCTCGTTAGCGAGAGAGATCGACTTCAACCTCTCATCCTCCGAGACGTCTATGAAGACCCGAACGAACCGCCCATCTCCCTCAAACAAGTGGCTTGGAAGCTCCTCCACAACCTTGAAATCACCCTCGATTACATCGAAGACCGAGCCGTCACCCAACACCAGGGTATAGTGACCGGCCCTATCGATCTGGTCCAAGACCTCGCCCACACGCGCCCTAGACAATGCCTCCGAGACGAGTGGGAGCTTCTTCCCAGCCCTAGGGCCAAGACGCGAGTTCACTGGGACGAGCCTCCTCACAATCTCGGCAGGCTTTTGCCCGACGTCAAGCACCTCTACAGAGAAGCTGTTGGTCATCCTCTCTATATAGGATCTTAAGGCTTGGACTGATTCCTTGACGCGAGGGGAGTTAGGTGAGATGATTATCCGCCTCAGAGGCCAGCGCAGCTTCCTCCTCGCCTTATTCCTAGCATTCAGGGTTGCGGCGATTACATCTTCGGCCACCTGCATCTGGTCCTCGATCTCAGGGTTTATGAGGGCTTCGTCAGGCCGTGGCCACTTGTTGAGGCATACACTGACTGGGTCGTTCTCGATCTTAAGTCGCTGGTATAGATACTCTGAGATATAGGGGGCGAAGACGGAGAGGACTGGCAAAAGTTTTCTCAGGACGTAGTGTAGTGTTGCGTAGGCGGCTATCTTTGAGGGAGTTCTCTCCTCGATCCAGAACCTCCTCCTGACCGCGCGGACATATGTCCTGCTTAGGTCCTCAACTATGAAGTTTAAGAGGCTTCTCGCCGCCTCATGTATCTCAAACCTTTCAATACTAGAGGTCACATACTTTGTTAGAGTGTTTATTCTCGAGAGAATCCACCTGTCCTCGGGCTCTGCATAGCTCAGCATAGCCCAAACAGGCTCCTTCTCGGGGTCGTACCTGTCTAGGTCAAAATATGTCTTCGCGAATGAGACCACGTTCCATAGTATGTTGAGGGCCTGGTTAACTTGTTTAACTTCGTCCGGGTCGAAGTTTATAGTCTCCCAGCTCTGAGCCTTGCTGACTAGGTAGAGCCTAACATTGTCTACACCCCAATTGTCCATCGCATCGGCGGCCCAGAGCACGTTCCCCCTACTCTTAGACATCTTTTTCCCAAACTTGTCTAGGACGAAGTTCTGGCTAAGAACTGTCTTGTAGGGGGCTTTCCCAAATATCAGGGCGGAGGTGAAGAGGAGGGTGTAGAACCATCCCCTTGTCTGGTCTATTGCCTCGGTGATGAAGTCGTAGGGGAAGAGCTTCTCAAAGAGCCTCCTGTCTCCTAGCCAGTCTACGCTCGCGAAGTGCGCGACTCCTGAGTCGAGCCACGTATCCAGCACGAAGGGCTCCCTATACATCTCACCCCCACACCTCTCGCACCTGAAGACAACCCTGTCCACCCAAGGCCTATGCATCCTTAGGGGGGCTGGCTTCCTCTCAGCCTTCTCAAGCTCAGCCTTTGAGCTCACGGCCCGCATGCTACCGCATTTGCTGCATGTCCAGATGTTGAGCGGAGTCCCCCAGACCCTTGTCCTGGATATGCACCAGTCCTCCGCGTTTTCAAGCCACTCTCCAAACCTGTTCTGCCCAGCCCAAGCCGGATACCACTTGACCTTCGCATTCTCCTCTATCATAATCCTCTTGATCCTGCCAATCCTCAGGAACCATTGACGGCTCGTCAGATAGATGAGAGGTGTTCCACACCTCCAGCAGTGGGGATAGGTGTGAATTATCCGTCCCTCTTTTAGGAGCAGTCCCTTATCCGCCAACACTTTTATCACCTTATCCGCTGCATCCCTATATCCGAGACCAGCAAACCTCCCTCCCTCCTCCGTGAAGACACCGCTAGTACTGATGGGGCAGAATACAGGCAGCCCATGGCTCTTACCCAGCTCGAAGTCCTCGGGCCCATGACCTGGAGCTATGTGAACCAGCCCTGTCCCCTCTTCCATCGAGACAAAATCTGCCGGCAAGACTGTGTGGGCTGGAGGCCCGTGACTTGAGTGTGCATGGACCTCCTCTCCGAGGGGGTGAACATATCTTAGACCCACTAGGCTAGCACCCGTGAACCTTTTGAGGACGCTATACTTTGTTATTCCCGCGTCGGAGCATACCTTTTCCAACAGCTTCTCGGCAACTATCATTCTCCCACCATCTATCTCGAATTCAACATACTCTTCCTCTGGGTTGACAGCTACTGCCTCGTTCGCCGCTAATGTCCACGGCGTGGTTGTCCATATGACAAGAAACCTCCCCTCATCGCCTTCGAGGGGGAATTTCACGTAGATTGAGTAGTCTTCAACCTCTTCATACCCCTGCGCCACCTCGTGGGATGAGAGGGGAGTCTCACACCTGGGGCAGAAGGGCACTACCTTGAAGCTGACGACTAGGTCTCCGCTCTCATAACACTTCTTCAACAGGTGCCACACATGCTCCATGTATCTCTCGTTCCTCGTCTGATAGGCGGTGTCATAGTCTAGCCAGAGGCCGAGGCGCTCGGAGGCCTTTCTCCACTCACTGATATAGTAGTCGACCAGGGCGTTAGCCTCTTCCACGAATCTCTCCATCCCAACGGACTCGATCTCCTTCTTGCTACTGATACCTAGCCTCTTCTCAACCTCCAGCTCTGTAGGCAAGCCCTGACAATCCCACCCAGCCCTCCGCCAGACATCAAACCCCCTCATCGTCTGGAACCTTAAGATTATGTCCTTGTAGACCCTACCCCTGGCATGCCCTATGTGCATGTAAGAGTTGACAGTCGGCGGCCCTTCAAGGAATGAGAAGATAGGCCCACCTCGATTCATGCTCATGTGCTTCTTCTGGACATCATTCTCGGACCAGAACTTGGCTATCTCCTCTTCTACGTGCCTGAAGTCGTAGCGCGGCGGTAGCGCATACATGCCTAATCTACGGGATTGTTGATAAATTTCGATATTTTAGTCTTTTAAACCCATGGACACTGGCTGGCGGCCTGGGAGGGTTGTTGTGAAACGTTTAAGAACATGGCTTTGACACTAAGGGGTTGGAATGGTGCTTACCCTCCAAGTAGGAGTTGGAACAATTGTAGGCCTTATAATACTGGTCCTGATACTGATTATAATTCTAGCGTCAGCGATTAGGGTTGTACGGGAGTATGAGAGGGCAGTCATCTTCCGTCTCGGAAGGGTTATAGGGTTGAAGGGCCCGGGCCTAATACTTCTAATCCCCATAGTCGACCAGCCGAGAATTATCGATCTCAGGATAGTCACTTTTGATGTGCCGCGTCAGCGTATTGTCACAAGGGATAACGTGACAGTGGAGGTTGACGCAGTCGTTTACATGAGGGTAGAGGACCCGATGGCAGCCGTCCTGAGGGTGAGGGACTATCAGATTGCAACCAGCCTATTGGCGCAGACGACTCTAAGAGACGTCATAGGACAGGTCGAACTGGATGATCTCTTGGCGAGGAGGGATGAACTAAACAGGAGGATACAGGCTATTCTGGACGAGGCGACGGAGCCCTGGGGGATTAAGGTAACAAACGTCTCAATCAGGGATGTCGTTCTCCCCGAGTCTATGCAGAGGGCGATGGCTAAGCAGGCCGAGGCGGAGAGGGAGAAGAGGAGTAGGGTTATAATGGCTGAAGGGGAGCTCCTCGCAGCTCAGAAAATGTCTGATGCCGCTGCCGCCTATGCAACGAATCCCTATGCCATGCGATTGAGGGAGCTCCAGACCTGGGCTGAGATTGCGAGGGAGAAGAACCTGATAATAGTTACCGAGGGGGGAGGCGCGCTGGGAAGCTTGCTAGGCGTCACGAGGGGTGTCGCGCAGGAGAGTCAGAAAAAGTAGAGCCTAGGTCTTGAGGGCGACATCAAGGTTAGCGGTTTCATCCACTATCCTCATACTCTATGCCTCCCTACTTGTCCCTCTGGCCGCGGGTCAGGGGGAGATAATGTGGCTCAATATCTCAGGCAATATATCACCAGCCACCGCCGAGTACATTACCACCGCCTTAGAAGGCGCTAGAGGCTATAGAGCCGTCCTTATAACGATAGACACCTTCGGTGGATTAGGCGACTCCACATTCAAGATAATAGACGCCATGATGGAGTCGTCAACACCCACAATAGTCTACGTTTATCCACCAGGCGGCCAATCCCTCTCCGCAGGCACATACATCTTGATGGCCTCAAGCCTTGCAGCAATGGCCCCCTACACAACCATCGGGTCTGCCCAGCCTGTGGTCAATGGGGTTCCCTCCAATGACACCAAACTCATCAACTTTCTCGTCGAGAAGATGAGAAGCATGGCTAGGCTGCACGGCAGAAATGAGACACAGGCTGCTCGCTTTGTTACACATAACGATAACTTGGGACCAGAGGCCGCTTTGAGGTATGGTGTGATAGAGATAATCGCCGCGGATATTTCTGAGATATTGGAGAAAGCTGATGGAACTAAGGTCAAAACTATCCACGGCGAAATCACCCTCAACACCCGCGGCGCAAGGTTAGTGAGAGTTGATCCAGATGTTAGGATTCAGGTGCTTCAGTTTCTGAGCGACCCGCTCGTCTCCGGTCTACTGCTAACCCTTGGCGTCCTGATACTCATAGTTGGTCTCTCCTCGCCCGGTTTCGGCGCGGAGTTACTGGGAGGCGTGCTGATAGTTTTAGGGCTCGTGGGGCAAGGGTTTAACCTAAACTGGGCAGGACTTGCACTCATAATCTTAGGCTCAGTACTCATACTCTACGAGTTCTACTCCGGCGGAATAATGGCTGCAATGGTGGGTGGAGTCATTTTATTATCACTGGGACTGATCCTTCTAGTACGGGCGCCTCCTGGGGTGATTTACGTGTCACAAGAGTGGTTTAACGAGCTTCAAGTTGCTATCGGCCTAGTAGCGGCCTTTGGGGGAGGCATAACCGCCTTCATACTCTATAAGGCGCTCCGGACGGTTAGGCGGAAATCTTTCGAGCTAGCGCCCGTAGCAAAGATTGGGCGGTCTGTCGAGGATATCGACGCTGGCGAGATCGGCTACGTGGTCGTGGCTGGGGAGTATAGGAGAGCAAAGGCACTAAAGCCTGTTAAACAAAATCAAACAATAAAAGTTATTGGTGTTGAGGACAGGGTTCTCCTAGTCGAGCCTCTTGAGTGAGTTTTACTCGCTACCGAATCTGGTGCGAGGCCCCCTAGGAGACCAGCCCCGCCGCCTGGCGCCCCCAGGCCTCGTCGTACCCTGATATACTGTCTTCTCGGATAGATTGTTCTCGACATTCACGTTACTAAGCTCCTCACCGGTTATTTCGAGTTTTCCGTATCTCCCCAAGTTCAGCTGCATCTTACCTCTGAAGACCTTTACAAAGGCGTTGGTGATCTTGACTGTGTCGCCCTCGTTTATCTTGTTTATGTTCTCGTCCCATAGTACTAGCTGTATTGCTCCTGTCTCGTCGGCTATGAGCGACTCGACTAGCTGGTGTTGGCTTTGGTCATATTGGCTTCCTACAGAGCGGGGCTCACTCTTAGAGACTACTTTTGCGACAATGTTTACGTTCCGAGAGCTTGGTGTTAGGCTTTCAATTTTGTCTACTCTTTCCAAACCTTTCCAACCACTTTAGGACGAGATATAATGCGGCCCCCGGTATATAAGTGTATCAGACTTTATCAGCTACACCTCTAATCAGCGGCTTATCACTCGGGTTAAATAGGCCAAAGGCCAATCCGCCTCCGTGAGGGGACGCAACCTCATCGAGGGTCTCCGCAGAGAGCTTGAGACCTTAAACAGACGTATAGAGCATCACCCATTCCTCAATGAGGCGGAGAAGGGGCTTCTATCCAGGGAAAAGTTGAAACTCTTCATAGAGAACCAGTACTACATTGTTTATCACGACTTGAGGAGCCTAGCTGTTATGGTTAGCAGGGCCACACACCCCGACGAGGCGGATTACCTATCACGTCTTCAGCTGGGAGACCTCACAGCATTCCAAGCACTACTCAGGCTCGGCGAGGAGTTGGAGGTACCTTTCAGGGAGTTTAGTGAGTTGAGGGTCATGCCAGGTGCTGTCGCCTATACTCACTATCTCGCTTGGCTCGCCCTTTATGGTGTAGTTGGTGAGCAGGTGGCCGCATTGGTCGTGAATCTGCCGGTCTGGGGCCGCGCTTGTGAGAGACTTTCATCTTCGCTCAGGAAGAACTATGGGATCAGGTCTACTGAGTTCCTAGATGCCTTCGCCAATCCACCCGGATGGATTGAGGAGGAGGGTGGAAGGATTCTTGAGAGATATATGCCCGGTATCGAGGCGAGGGCTCGGCTTGTCTCCAGGATGATCCAGAGCTATGAGCTCGGCTTCTGGGACTCCATCTATGGCGGGTGAGCGGTAGACCTTGAGCAGCTTCACTGACCGTTTATGGTTCTCGGTCAGAGACATCTATGAGGCTATTCTGGCACACCCGTTCCTAACAGGGCTAACTGATGGAAGCCTTGACTTGGAGGTCTTCAGGGGATACATCATTCAGGACGCCCTCTATCTCAGTAGGTTCGCCAAGGCCGTTGCACTTGTAGGGGCCAAGGCGCCGGACGACGACGCGGCCCTCACACTCATCTCAGCCGCACGCGATGCACTCTCTGTTGAACGTGCCACACTTCACGACTTCCTCCTCTCCCAGTGGGGCATCAGAATGGCAGACCTCCAGCAATACCAAATGACGCCGACCAATAGGGCCTACACAGATTTTCTCATTGCCTCAGCCTACGAGAAGCCATTCCTCATCGGCTTGTCAGCGATACTCCCCTGCTTCTGGGTGTACCTAGAGGTGGGGAGAGAACTGTCTAAGAAGGGCTCGCCAGTCGAGACATATAGCCGCTGGATAAACACCTACTCCTCACCAGACTACGAGCAGGCTGTGGACCGTATAATCAGGTTGGCCGGGGAGGTGGGTGCGAGTGCTGGTGCGGTGGAGCTGGAGGAGGCGGAACTATATTTCAGAGTCTCTACGATATACGAATATCTCTTCTGGGACTCTGCGCATCGCAGGGAGGCTTGGCCCTTTGTGCCGAAGAGATAAAGCCCGTCCATAACCTGGTTATAGACCGCTTTATATGAAGCAAGACCCCCACACTCCACCGAAATTGTCGAGAGAGGAGATCCTATCGTCCCTCGAGTCTGCCGGTTGGAGGCGCCCGCACTGGTACCTTTTCACAGCAGTCTCCCTCAACTATCTGCTCGATGGAATAGTCTTCGCGATAGCTCCTCTGACGGCCGTTATCATTGCACCAGATCTCGCCACGATCATCTTTGCCTCCAACCTTCTCGCGGAGACGGCGGGCTCAGTCTTCTTCGGATACCTTGCAGATAGGCGTGGCCGGAAGTTCTGCCTCTTCCTGATAAACTCGATACAGGCCCTCTCGACTGGACTCCTATTTTTCCTCTACAAATCCCCCTTGGCCGTCTTGGTCCTGACCTCTCTAATGAGCTTCAGTGTGGGTGGCGACTTCGGTGCATCTTATGCGGCCTTGGCCGAGTTGGTTCCAGCAAGGTATAGGGGGAAGGCCATCCTCCTCTCAACCAATTTCTGGAACGTCGGGAGCGCGGCTATAGCAGGAGCAGCACTAGTATTCAGAGCAATATACTCTGACCCTGACATCCAGATCCAGTACATCCTCCTCGCAACCATAGCTACACTCGGACTTGTGGCGATGATTAGGCTCATGGTCCCTGAGTCGCCGCGATGGCTACTACATATAGGGAGGGCGTCTGAGGCTGCGAGGGTCTCGGCAGAGATTGGAGCCAGGCAGCCTCAACCACTCCCAAGCCAAGCAATAGCCAGAACCGAAAAAACTGCCGGAGGTGTTGGCATCGGCTTCCTATACCGGTTCACCATCCTCTCAATCATAACCGTATCACAGTATGTTACCTATGGGATGATGGCCTACTATGCTCCATACGCCAAGGGCTTCACCTTCGGCGCCGAGTCGGCACCCCTAGTCATTTTCGTCGCAAATCTCGGAGCCTCGATAGGCGCACCTCTCCTCTGGCCGCTAATAGATAGGAGTAGGAGGCTTTCCACCCTCCTCTCCTTCCTGTTGGGGACAATTTTCGCAGCACTAGTACTGCTCACACACGACCTTGGACTGCCTCTTCACTTCTACACCACACTCCTCCTCTGCCTAGTCTTCTCGGAGTGGGCCTGGGGCGCGGTAAGCGCCCTACAGAGCGAGCTCTTCCCCACAGGCATCAGGGCCACCGCTGTAGGTGTTTTGACAGGCCTGACAGGCGTCAGCGGCGCCCTAATGGTCCTCACGGAGAACATATTCACCGCGTCTGAGTTCCTCGCAGCCTCGGTGATCCTCTGGGGCGCAGGCCTAGCAGCTACTTTAGCCTGGCTGGTGCGTGGGCTTGAGACCGCAAACAGGACTGTCGAAGAGCTGAGTGAAAGTTAAAAAAGACAGTTTAAGTATCTCTCAACACTCCTCCTACGCGAGTATCCATGCCCCCACGCAAGCCTAGAATCGCCCTACAGCTCTACTCTGTGAGGGATGAGTGTTCGAAAAATTTCTTCAAGACGCTTGAGGCCGTGGCTGGAATGGGGTTTGAGGGCGTCGAGTTCGCGGGATACTATGGGAAATCGGCCGGCGAGATTCGGGACAAGCTCACGGATTTGGGACTAGAGATTGCTGGAGCCCACGAGTCGATACATAGGATGAGCGGTGGCGAGTTCGAGAGGACTTTAAGATTTAACATGGAGCTTGGTAACAATAAGATTGTCATCCCATGGCTCCCACCCGAGATGAGGGCCGACAAGCGGGGCTGGATAAACTCGGCTAGGCTGATTAGCGAGATAGCGGATAAAGCCTCGGCTCAAGGCTTCAGGATCGGATACCACAACCACCGCGAAGAGTTCACACCGGTCAATGGGGAATATCCATGGCACATAGTCTTCGACAATGCGAGCCACGCAGTTTTCATGCAGCTTGACACGGGCAACGCCTTAAGCGCTGGAATACCCAGCACCATGTTGGTCGAGACTTTGAAGAGATATCCTATCAGATCCCTGACAATCCATCTCAAAGACTACTCTCACGGGCGTGGATTCGTCATCCTAGGCGAGGGGGACGTACCTTTTAGGGAGATACTGGCAGCCTGCAGCGAGGTCGGGGGTACGGAGTGGCTGATAGTTGAGCAGGAGACACACCCCTACCCCCCTCTCGAGTCGGTTAGACGCTGCCTAGAAAACCTGAAAAAGATACTGGAGACATAAACCGCTCAAGAAGTTTTTCTCAAGTTTATTGACCGAGTAGAAGTTTATTAGTCATGAGTTGGGATAGCTCTGGGTTGAGATGGCGAAAACTGTTTTAGAGAAGATCTGGGATGACCACGTCCTAGCTGTGCGCGGAGAGGACGAGTACCTCCTCTACGTTGATAGGCATTTGACGCATGAGGTGACTTCGCCGATCGCCTTCGAGGGCCTTAGGGCGGCCGGTAGGAGGGTTAGGAGGCCTGACCTGACCTTCGCCTTAATGGACCACAACGTTCCGACAGCTGATAGGGCCTTGCCTGTCGGGGACGAGTATTCCCGAGAGCAGATGAGGGCCTTGGCGAGAAATGCGCGAGAATTCTCCATTACACTCTTCGACTACTTTAGTCCATGGCAGGGTATTGTGCATGTTGTGGGCCCTGAGCTGGGTTTAACCGTCCCCGGCATAACGCTGGTCTGCGGAGACAGCCACACCAGCACCCACGGAGCCCTTGGGGCTCTTGCCTTCGGTATAGGGACGAGCGAGGGCGAGCACGTCTTCGCGACCCAGACGATATGGATGAGGAGGCCGAGGAAGATGGAGGTTAGGCTGGAGGGGAGTTTCAAGAGCCATACAACCGCGAAGGATGCTATACTCTACGTGATTCGGGAGCTGGGGACCGGCGGGATGATCGGGCATGTAGCCGAGTTTAGAGGTGAGGCCGTCAAGAAGATGGGCGTCGAGGAGAGGATGACGGTCTGCAACATGGCTATTGAGGGGGGAGCGAGGACGGCGATAGTTGAGCCGGACGAGAAGGTCTACAGCTACTTGGACGGCACACCCTACGCCCCCGCCGGTCAGGACTGGGAAGAGGCCAAGAGGTATTGGGAGACATTGAAGACGGATAATGGTGCGAGATTCGATAAGAGCTACAGGCTGGATGTGTCTAAGCTGGAGCCCCAGATAACGTGGGGGACTAACCCCGCGATGTGTATAGGTGTGGGTGAGACGGTCCCCGAGCCGCGGGAGTTTGGAGACCCGGCTAAGAGGAGAGCGGTTGAGAGGGCGCTCGACTACATGGGACTGAAGCCTGGCCAGAGGATTGAGGGGACGCCTATAGACGCCGTCTTCATCGGCTCCTGCACAAATGCGAGGCTCTCCGACTTGGTAATGGTAGCTAGGCTGGTTAAGGGCAGAAAAGTTGCCCCTGGTGTGAGGGCCATGATTGTCCCGGGCTCGATGCTTGTTAAAAGGAGGGCTGAGCGGATGGGCCTTCACAAAATATTCCTCGAGGCAGGGTTCGAGTGGAAGAATAGCGGCTGTAGCATGTGTATAGCCATGAATGAGGATAGGCTCGGGCCGGGCGAGAGGGGAGTCTTGACGAGTAATAGGAACTTCGAGAACAGGGCAGGGCCGGGAAGCCGCGTCCACCTGTCCAGCCCACTGACAGCAGCGGCCTCGGCTCTCGAGGGACGGATAGCCGATCCGAGAAAATACAGCCTCGCAGGACTCGAAGAGCTTGAACTCGAATGGACCTCGCCATGGATAGAGAAGAATATCATCAGCCCTCTAAGAGGTGGGTAGAGAGATGCCGGAGCCTGTCAGAAAAATAGTCGGTAAAGCAGCGCCACTCGAGATGGACGACGTCGACACCGATCAGATTATCCCAGCCCAATTCCTCAAGGTCCTCTCGAGAAAGGGTCTCGGCAAATACCTCTTCTACAGGTGGAGGTTCGATGAGGATGGGAGGCCAAAGGAGGGTTTCGTCCTAGACCGGAAAGAGTTCCGAGACGCTGTTATCCTCGTTGCTGGGCGGAACTTCGGTATAGGCTCCTCTAGGGAGAATGCGGTCTGGGCTCTGATGGACTTCGGCATAAGATGCGTGATAGCATCATCCTTCGGCGA
The DNA here is from genome assembly GCA_038741355.1 of Nitrososphaerota archaeon. Taxonomy (GTDB): domain Archaea; phylum Thermoproteota; class Nitrososphaeria_A; order Caldarchaeales; family Calditenuaceae; genus HRBIN02. The sequence goes on along the minus strand of JAVYLC010000001.1, from coordinate 65,293 downwards.
CATCTTTTATGGCAACTCGGTGAAGAATGGCCTGCTCTGCGTCAGGCTAGAGGAGGATGTTGTCAAGAGGCTTAGAAGCGAGGCTGCCAAGGGTAGCCTCACGCTAGAGATAGACGTCGAGACTGAGAGAATTAAGCTGCCAAGCGGAGAAAACATCAACTTCAAGCTCGAGCCCAATGCGAAGAGGAGGCTGCTTGAGGGGCTGGACGAGATAGAGGCCACACTAAGGGAGTATGGTGAGAGGATTCGAGAATATGAGGCTAGGATGGAGCGGTTTAAGATGCCGAGGCAGTCCATAATACCACTAGAGTAGCGCCTTACATCTTTACTATCTGCCTCACGGCTACGCCCTCAGCCAGCATATCAAGGCCCTCATTCAGTTCGTCGAGCGTTAGATACCCTGTCACCACTTCGTCCAGCCTTATCACACCCCTCGCGAAGAGGCTGACCAAGATGGGGATGTCGCGGCGCGGGACGATAGAGCCCATGTATGACCCCACTATTCTCCTCTCCTCGCCCATTATCAGCCAGCTGGGCAGCTCCAACCTATCCTCCGGCGATGTAACTCCGAGGATCACGGTCGTCCCACCTTTCCGCGTGGCTAGAAAGGCCTGAGTCATTACCCGGGTGTTTCCGGTGGCCTCGAAGCAGTATTCTGCACCTCGTCCTCCGGTCAATCTCCTGACCTCGGCCACAGGGTCCTGCCTCGAGGCGTCAACAACGTCCGTGGCTCCCAGTCTAGCAGCCCTCTCCAGCTTCTCCGCAAATATGTCTACCGCGATTATCTGCATAGCCCCAGCTACTCGAAGGGCTTGGACTATGTTGAGGCCTAGTCCTCCGCACCCGAAGACGGCAACGCTTGAGCCCGGCTTGACCTGCGCCGCGTTTATGACAGCTCCGAAGGCTGTGGGTACCGCGCAGCCGAAGAGAGCTAGCCTCTCAGGTGGGATCTCAGGGGGTACTGGGATGGCTGAGGAGGATGGGACTACAATGTATTCGGAGAAGGCTGATACACCGAGGTGATGGTGAACCTCTCTCCCATTTAGTCTGAACCTCGTCCCACCTGTAACTAGCACACCCTCATTGTTGGCAGCCCTGCCCGCGTCGCAGAGTGTGGGCCTTCCCGAGAGACAGTAGAGGCATTCGCCACAGCTCTGGGCGAATGATAGGACAACCCTCTCACCCTTCCTAGGCGATGTGACACCCTCACCCACATCCACCACCCTACCTGCACACTCATGCCCAAGCACAATTGGCAAAGGCGGCCTCCTCACACCCTCAATAACGGCTAAATCGGAGTGGCAGAGCCCAGCAGCCTCCACCTTCACCAGAACCTCATTCTTTAACGGCCCTATCAGCTCCAGCTCCTTCACCGATACGGGCTTTGTTGATCGATATGGTCGGGGTAGCCCCTGCCTCTCAACTACGGCTGCTCGTGTTTTTAGGGTCAAATCGAGTTAACCCAAACGTAGGGGGAGATAAGGCTTTAAGGCTCGGAGAGCTTCTCTAAAAGCTCCAGCAGCTGCTGCCCCTGCGGGCTCAAGACGTATAGTTTCTCGCCGCCCTCACCGGGCTGCTCATGGATTAGGCCGTAGCTCTTCAACAGCTCAACATTCCTGTCAATAGTCTTCCAGTCTATACCGAGGGCCTTGGAGAGCTGATACCTGTTCATCGGGACCTCAAGACTCTTCAACATCTTAACACGCGTCGTCGCACCCCTCATCTTCACCATAAGCCTGAAAACAGAGTAGTCGAACATGCTCCTAGACCACATGTGTCTCACAAGCCCCTTGTATGCGAGGGTCGCGGCAACACCTAGCCAAGAAGCCACGGATACCCAAGTAGTAACAGTCTCCGCGCTGAAGGCTAGACCCTCAGCCTGAGCCCCAGCCCTAAAGGAGGGAGCCGCGGCTGGGGAGGCCGGTACAGTGAGAGTTAGGTAGAACCGGAGGGCTGTTGAAGATGCTGCAATAGCTAGAAGGATGATGAGTAGGAAGGTTGAGGGGCGCAAACTTAGCTCTACTTTTCGCGAGACATATTTTAATCTTTGACAGATCCTTCCAAAGACTCCCAAGATATAAAAACTGGGTGTTTCACTTCTGGTGCAGATTTGAGTATATCACCCATCTCGGCCATGAGGCTTTGGAATCTGATGTTTTATTTCGCCATGGGTATTGCCGCGCCCTATTTCCCCGTCGTTTTAGAAGAGAGCGGCTTAACACCTAGCCAGATAGGACTTGCCTTCACGATAAGCAATATCTCTTCAGGTTTCTCTTCATACTATATCGGGAGACTCTCAGACCGGGTTGGCAGGCTCAAGATACTACTCTCATCAACCGTTCTCACAGCCATCTCGTATCTGCTACTCGCGGTGAAACTCAACCCTTACCTAACCGTGCTCTTATTCGCTCTCCTCATGGTGGGGCTGGGCTCGGCCAACACGGTAGTTACGGCCTACTCGATTGACTCGTTGGAGCGGGCTGGAATCTCGCGTGGAAGCGGATTCGGGTCTATAAGGATTGGCGGGAGCATCGGCTGGATACCCGGGACTTTCCTCGGCGGAGCCTTGGTCAGCCTATTCGGTTTGAGGAGCATATTCCTATTGGCTCCACTCGTCATTGGCCTCTCGGTCCCGACTTTTTACAGGCTGGGAGAAGATAGGGCGCCTAAAAAACGGGATAGTGGGGATGTGAGCCCTCTTAGCCTCCTCAGGGGGGCACCAGGCGTGCTACTCTTGACGATGACCCTAGCCTTCGTGGCCAACTCAGCCATTATGAGCTTCCTCTCTCTTCACATGATTAATACCCTAGGGGCCTCGCCACTGGAGGTCTCTACTGCCTTCGCCTTGATGGGGCTGACAGAAATTCCTGCCATGGTATATCTCGGTAGACTTTCCGACAGAGTTGGTAGAAGACCCGTGCTCCTGCTTTGCCTATTGGCATTCCCCCTGAGGCTGGCTATCTCAGGACTATCACCCGATAGATACGTGGTCATACTCGCACAGTCTCTCAACAGTTTCACATTCGGCGGCCTCTACGTCGTCTCTATAGCCTATGCCTCTGAGCTCGTGCCCGAACGCATGCGAGGCGCGTATATGGGGCTATATGGAGCAACCTTCAGTGCAGGTGGTGTGATCGGCGGCTACCTCTGGGGGAGCATAGCAGAGGCAACGTCCTATGCATCTATGTTCCAATACTCAGCCCTCTTCTCGCTGATACCTGTAGCCCTGACAGGAATCGCGCTTAGGAAGCAGCGGCGCGAGGTCTACTCTGCTCCCGTAGCACCATGATGAGGAGGGCTACGCCGGCGATCAGGAGTATTAGCCCCACGATCGGTGTGAAGAATCCCAGCATCGCCATGATTTTCTGAACCTCAGCAAGGCTCGATACAAAGCTTAGACCGATGAAGACCATTATAGTAGCCGCCACCGCCAGCACAGCCTTCTCTATAGGCATCCTTGCAGCGCCCTTCTCGCTCTCCGAGGGCAGTAGAATAGCGGCTGCGACATAGAGCGCCAATGCTGCGTAGAAGTTCAAGAAGAGGACGACCACGAAGATTAGCCTGATTATGTTGGGGTCAACGCCAAGATAGTCTGCTATGCCACCCAGCACGCCTGCGATTATCCTGTGCCGAGACGATTTACAGAGCTTCTTCTGCCCGACTCCCTCGCCTTCCAAGCCCTCTACAAATGCAGGGAGGCCTTCCAGATATTAACCGTGTCTGAGCCTCATGGTCTGATGAAACCCTAGGATTTTGCGTAGCAGCCTAGAGATGCCTAGAGGCTGGTTAAAAGAGTATGATTTAATGGAGGCTATGATAGTTCTGGCTTGGCGAGAAGGGGTGTATACCGACGAGCTATCCTTCGTTCTGTTCTCCATCGGCCCTGCTTACAGGCAGGGTGAGCTGGAGCTTGGGCCCGACGCTGTTATCGCACTCGAGGGCCTAGGCACGTTCCAGGGGGTCAGCATCCATGATAGGATTTCGGACGCCCTCTCGAAGGGGAGAGACCTCTCAAAAATTGTGGCCAAAGTTCACAGAGAATCAACTAGGAGGGGGCACGCATCGCTGACCACTTCAGCCGTCATATTCTGGGAGGTCTCTAACTGCAGCCGCCTAATATCCATGCTGCTCGTAGCGCCTGTCTTCGGAAGTTATCTGCAGGAGAGCCAGAGGAGGTCTCCCCTGACTAGGGAGAGGCTTCTAACACCGGCTGAGCTGCGGAGTGGAAGATTCGAGGCGAGATATTCCGAGGTGATGGATAGGTGCTTCGATGCTTATAGAACTCTCTGCGAGGAGGGGGTCCCTTTAGAGGATGCGCGCTACTTAGTACCCCTCGCAGCAGCCACCTCGCTTTACGCGGTCCTATCACTCGAGTCACACATCTACTTTATCCGGAAGGTCGAGGAGGGAATTGGGATAGTCACTAAGGAGCTGAGGACTTTCGTCGATAGGTTCCTAGATGTGGCTAGGGGCAGAGCACCCCTGCTCCTAGACTCTAGGCTCAGCTTTAAGGCTCGTTGGGGATACTACTCGGTCACAGACCCACTAAGAGAGCCTGATGGGCTGATTCAGCGTCTTTGCGGAGATAGACCGACGGAGGAGGCCGAGCTCCTATCCTTCGATTATCCTAAAGGGGTTGAGGGGGCGGGCCTTGACGGCCTTGCTGCTGAGCAGGCCTCCCCGCTTGTGAGGGCTGTGACTGTTGAGTCGCTCTCACTCGCGGCCTACCACCAAGCAATAAGGCATAGGACTGTGCCAACCGTTGTTGAGTCTCTTGTTGAGGCGGCTGAGAGATGGTCAAAGAGCCCGGGGGCGGGTCTCATCGTCCCCCCATCCATTAAGTCCAACCCAAGGCTGTTGCAGATATTCACTGATGCCTGCGAAGAACTATACACCCTATACTCCACGCTTATGCAGGAGGACGAGGTTGTGGCGGCCCTCTACACACTACCCAACGCAATGAGGATCCGCGTCGTCAGGAGCTACAATCTCTACAACCTCCTCAGCCCCATGGGATTCCTAGCAACTAGAACCTGTAGCGCGGCCCAGTGGGAAGAGAGGGCGATAGCCTATAAGCTCTGGAGAGAGGTAGAGAAGGCGGCTCCCTGGCTGAAGAATGCCATGGGTGAGAAGTGTAAGCACCTGGGATACTGTCCTGAGAGGGCGTGGTGTCCAATCATTCTTAAGTACTGGGAATACTCTGACGAGCTCCACAGAAAATACAACCAGTAGGCGCGGCGGCTATCCCCGGAGGAAGGCTATCGACGCATAACCTACGACCGAGGACCTGTCGCCGCTTGTGTCACCGCTTGTGGCGTATTTGAGTAACAGCGGCGTGGTGTATCCTTTCAGCTTAGCGTAGCATAGCAGGGCCCCTATTGCGCCGTATCCACATAAAGTGGCCCTTTTGTCCCTCATCTCCGTGTAGAACCCCTCTATGTCGAGCTGCAATATCTTCTCTATGACGGCTCTATCCCTTCTGACGGCCTCCTCGTGTGGTTCGTAGTGTGTGAAGTCGGAGCTGGCTATGACGAGACAGTCCTCAGCTCTATCTATGACCTTTGCGAGAACCTCGCCTACATGTTGGGCGGCCTCTATTGACTGGTTAAGCATGCAGATGGGCACAAACCTCACACGCCCAAATACGTATTGGATGAAGGGTAGCTGGACCTCTATTGAGTGCTCATAGACATGACTGTACTCGTCCATGGAGATCAAGTCGCTAGCCTCGATGATGCGATTCACAAGCTCCGAGTCGATATCCACTTCACCTAGGGGTGTCACCCACTGCCCCGGTGGGTAGATGGAAACCTCTGTTCCTTCGCCGTGATGGTTCGGCCCAATCACGACTGCCGTCTTAGGCAGTGGCCCCTTTGAGGCTTGGGAGAATCCGTGGGCCGCGACCGGCCCGGAGTACGTGTATCCGGCGTGGGGGGAGATGAGGGCCATTGGGGGGCCTGAGCCACCTTTTGACGGGATAGAGCCAGGCCCGTGGCTGGAGGTAAAGCACTGCTCAATCTGCCTCCTCAGCCTCTGGGGGTCTGACTCGTAGAAGTAGCCAGCCACAGCAGGATACCTCTTAGGCACGCCCAGACCCACCTCTTCCACTATTGGTGGAGACTCTAGGCCTCGGCGCGGTCACTACAAGGTATCCCAAAATCCCCACCACAAAGAAGAAGGATACCGCCAAGAGATAGACAGTGGCCCTAAGCACCAGATCCGGGTCGAGCCCCCGCAGTAGCCCGAAAAACCATAGTGTATAAAAGGTGAATCCTATCGGCGAGAGAATAACCATGAGAAAGCCTAGCAGTCTAGAAGGGGACATTACCGCCCACAAAAGGAGGAGTTATTCCCTATTTAGATATAAATTTGTGGTGGCCTCTCGGCTGTTCTTCCCTCTTAGTGTTAGAGGTCGAGTAGAGGTGTTTCTCAGGTTTCTAGGGCTTTAAGACGTAAATAGTCGGTCTACAATTGTCGAATAAGTTTTAAATTCTAGCCTAACTAGTAAAACTCAACCTTGCAATGCGTCCTCCTCGACTCAACACTGAGGGAAGGCGAGCTCTTCAAGGTATTACCTATCCAGAGGAAGCTCAGGGTTGCCGGCCTTCTAGTGGAGGCTGGTTTGAAACGGGTTGAGGTGACTGTCGACTACCCCCCCAGAACATCCCACGAGGATGGCGCCAAGTTGGTTAACCTCCTGAGGGATGACGGCGTCCAAGTTGTGATGCATGGCCGGGCGTATAAGAGTGATGTCGAGGCGATGAGCAGGTACGACCTATACGGCGTCGCCTTATACTTGGCCGTCTCCCAGCTACACCTAGACTATAAGCTGGGAGGTATGAATCATGAGGATGCCAAGAATAGGATGTTGGAGGCGGTTGAGCTCGTCAAGCCGCTTGGACTTAAGTATGTTAGAGTAACTTATGAGGATGCGTCGCGACTCTTTACCGAGCGCAACTTCGACGTTCTCGACGACCTTCTCAGATTTACCGGCGAGCTGAAGTCAGCTGGCGCGACGCTCCTCAGTGTGCCTGATACAGCTGGGCTCATGACACCGGGCGATTCCAAGAAATTCATAAAGTATTGTATCGAGAGGAGTCAGCTGCCTATTGCAGCTCACTTTCACAACGACTATGGCCTCGCATCGTCTAACACTATTGAGTCCATCCTTGCCGGAGCTGCTGAGGCGCATGTCACCATCCTGGGCATTGGGGATAGAAATGGGATAGCGGACCTCTACGAGGTTGTAGCACCGCTCCAAGATGTTTATGGCTACGACCTTGGAGTAAGGCGGGAGGAGCTGGCGCGGATTTATCGCGAATTCTCTAGGCTCACAGGTGTGCAGATACCTTGGCGCCACCCACTCTCAGAGGAGGCGAGGACCATAAGGGCGGGCGTACACCAGTCCATGGTCATCAAGAGGCCGGAGGGATACATGCCTCGAAAGAAGCTCGAATACGATGTGGATACCCTGAAATATGCTGTGACCCCATACATGAGCCACAAGCTGATTCTCGAGATAGCTAAGCTAAACGGCCACGACTTGAACGAGGTAGATGCTAGGAGGATTGTAGAGGAGATCGTCAAGAGAGTTGTGGCAACTGGGAGGAAGGGCTCTCCGAAGGAGCTCGCCCGCTATCTGAGCGAGGCTTTAGGTCGAGAGATTAAGGAGGACTTAGTGAGACGTTTCTTCGGAGAGGAGAGGGCCTATATTCTCCTTAAGCTCCACCCCCAAGCGGATGCCGCAAAAATGATTTTAGAACTCTCCACATGGGAGGAGGTGGACTCCATCGACGAGGTCTACGGAGACGTTGATATCGTTATCAAGGGACGCCTTCGGATAAACGGAGTCAACTTGGTCGACAAGCTCAGGACGAGCTTCCAAGAAGAGATAGAAGTGCTTAAAGTACTAATCACTGATTAATCAGACATCCTCACAATCTGCATGACGATTCAGTTCACCAAATGAGTGATACTACAGCGACTGTCTGCACGTAAGTTTCTTGGGCGGTTGGAATCTTCAAGAATAAGGGGTGAGAAAAGAGAGGAGAGGTTGGCTGGCGGCTAACCACCAGGCAGCTTCTGGGAGAACCGTTGAAGACCGCGGCATTACGGGCTAGGGTGAGCGCATTCAGATTAGCACACATCCGGTATAAATTTATAAGTAACAGCCCATACTAATCTATTGCGCACAGCGATGTTTGCCCTTCAGCCGTGAAGCCCTGAAGGGCATGAATGCGGGAGGAGGCTTAAACTTCCCTATGACCGCGCTGCAGAGGTGTGTGGAGCGTGGCGAAGTAGGCCGCGCCTTGGCACTAAGCGGGGGTACGCCAGCCGGTGGATGCCTCGGCTTGGGCGCCGAAGAAGGACGTGGCAAGCTGCGATAAGCCCCGGGGAGCCGCAGGCGGGCGTTGATCCGGGGATCTCCTAATGGGATTTCCTGGGGTGGCTTCGGCCACCTCGTTCCCGGGCCTCAAGCCTGGGATCGGGAACCCCCCGAACGGAAGCATCCAAGTAGGGGGAGGAAAAGAAATCAAACGAGATTCCCTGAGTAGGGGCGACCGAAAGGGGAGCAGCCCAAACCGAACCCCCCGGGGTCAACTCGGGGGGAATGTGGGGTTATGGACCGGAGGCCCGCCCTGAAAGCTGAGCCGAACTCCCCTGGAATGGGGGGCCATAGAGGGTGATAGCCCCGTAGGCGAAGGCTGGAGGGGCGATGCTCCGGTTCCAGAGTACCGCACCTCGGATATGGTGTGGGAAGTTGGGGGCCACTGGCCTCCAAGGCTAAATACGTCCCAAGACCGATAGTGGACCAGTAGCGTGAGCCAAAGGTGAAAAGTACCCCGGAAATAGGGGTCCCCCGAGAAAATTTAATAAATTTATAACCATAACCCGCATTGAAAAATGATCCACCCAGCATATCTTGCCGGTCTAATCGACGGTGATAGGCGCATCACGGCATTTCTTTAAGAAGATTAAGACCTCGCCGCACGGCCATGCAATTAAGGGGAGAATCAAGATAACAAGTAAAAATAAAAAGTTCTTGGAAATTATAGAGAGTATGGTGGGAAGATAGTTAATCGTGGAGATGATCTATATGACTTATGCTGGGAAAGTTTTAGGGAAATAGAATATCTCCTTAATGATATAACACCCTACTTAATTGAGAAGTATGAGCAGGCCTTGCATCTATATCACTTGTGTTTTCTGAAACGCTCAAGAAATTTTCAGGAAAAATGTATGGTCATCAAGAAAATCCAGGTTTTAAACTCGGGCGGGCCCCTACCGGATGGGGGGTGAAAAGCGCCTGAAACCGGCTGGTAACAGACGAGCACGGCCTGAAAGGGAACTCCCCGCGAAGCTCCGATGAGGGGCGAGTGGGGACAATCCCAGGGTCGTGCACTCCGTCTTGAATCACGGGCCGGGGAGTTCACGGGTGTGGCGAGCCTAAGGGCTGAAAGCCCGTAGGCGTGGGGAAACCGACATGCCCGCAGCCGGAGTATGCTCCGGCGAGGGGCGGGGTCTGAAAGGGCCCGTAGTCACGCCCGTGAGGCTAGAAACCGGGCGATCTAGCCCTGGGCAGGGCGAAGCCAGGGGAAACCCTGGTGGAGGCCCGAATAGGGGTCTTGATGTGCAAATCGGTCCCCTGACCTGGGGCTAGGGGTTAAAAGCTAATCGAGCCCGGTGATAGCTAGTTCCCTCCGAAGTGTCTCGCAGGACAGCCCTGGGGGAGGTAGCCCGCGGGGTAGAGCACCGATGGGGGAGCAAGGGGTCGATGAGACCCCACTCTCCTTTCGAACTCCGAATCCGCGGGCGCCGTAGATCCCAGGAGTGGGGTACCGGGGGTAAGCTCCGGGACCGAGAGGGGAACAACCCAGACCGCGGGTTAAGGCCCCTAAGTGCCCGCTAAGTGACAAACCGAAGGGCGTCTCCATCCTGAGACAGCGGGGCTGTAGGCTTAGAAGCAGCCATCAGCTAAGAAGTGCGTAACAGCTTACCCGCCGAGGATGGGGGCCCCGAAAATTGACGGGTCTAAGCGGGCCGCCGAAACCCGGGCTCACCCACGCATTGCGTGGGTGGGGGTAGGGGGGCGTAGCGGTTGGGTAGAAGCGGGGCCGTGAGGTCCCGTGGACCGGCCGCTAATGTAGATCCCGGTGGTAGTAGACAGCGAAGAGGGGTGGGAATCCCCTCCGCCGGAAGGGCACGGGTTTCCCGGCAATGCGTCGTCAGCCGGGAGTAAGCCGGTCCTAAGGCCGACCTTAACCGGGTAGGCCGAAGGGGAAACCGGTTAAGATTCCGGTGCCTCTCGGGTAGGTGCGGCGACGCAGGCCGGGCTCCTGACGCCTCGGGTAAGGCCGAGCAGGGCTGTAGCTCTGTCTAACCTCCCAAGCCTGGGGAGAGCCGTAATGGCGAGAACCAGGTGAATGGAGGGATGGGGCGGCCTTAAGGCCGCTTCGGCTGGATCCTGGGGCCAGTGAAAAGGGAGCCCGGAACGATCCCGAGAGACCGTACCTAGATCCGACACAGGTGCCCCTGGCTGAGAAGGCCAAGGCGTCTGGGGTTACTCCAGGCTAGGGAACTCGGCAAATTAGCCCCGTAACTTCGGGAGAAGGGGTGCCTGCCTTCCTACCCGGTGAGGGTGGGTTGGTAGGTCGCAGTGACAAGGGGGTCCTGACTGTTTAATAAAAACATAGGGAGCCGCTAGGCCGAAAGGCTTTGAACGGCTCCTCAATCCTGGCCAGCACCGGTACCTGAACCCCGGGTCCAACCGGGATAAGGGCCGGTTAGCGCCGGGGGTAACTCTGACCCTCAATTTAGGGGGTCGTTAAACGCGGCTGTATGCGGGGAAGGAGGAGGCTACAGGTACCCCATGTGGGTAACAATCCCGTAGCCCCGTGAATCCGACCCGCAGGAAACCGCCCTATGAAACAGCTATAAAGACAGAAAATGCAGCGGAAGCAGATGAATCTAGCCTACCTCGTAGGAGTGATGCTGGGGGACGGCGGCGTCTACGGCAACTATTACACGGTTTTCTGCCGAGATCCTAACCTCGAGTTCGTCAACCTCATCGCCGCCACGGTTGAAGAGCTTTTCGGAGTCAAGCCAAACATACGGCGCGCAAGTAAAAGCCACTACATAGTTTCTACGAATGTGAGGATGGTCCATGACTTCCTGCTGAGGATTGGATTCCCGAAGGGGCGGAAACTCGTCAGCGCGCAAATACCGAAATTGTTTAAACACGATATCGACGTCGTGAAGGGGTTGTTCGACAGTGAGGGATATTGCGGGATAGATGTTCAGACCCACTGTGACAGGCAATACCGCTATCCCTACGTCAGCATCGACATGGTGGCAAAAAAAGTGCTTGTAGAGGCACACCACATACTACGGCTAAACGAGATACCATCTACCTATCACCGTGAAAAACCACACGCGTTGGGGAAACACTATCAATGGAGGCTAACCGTCAAGGGATGGGACAATGTGGAGAAATTCTCGGAGAAAGTAGGTTTTAGACACCCAGAAAAGGCGGAAAAACTCAGGAAAATTCTAGTTGAGGGCGGGATCCTCAGAGACCATACGCCGCGCACCCTTAACGGGTGATGATATGGTCCAACCCCGACCAATGGTCGGGCATGCTTAAGGTAGCCAAATGCCTTGTCGGGTGAGTTCCGACGTGCATGAATGGATCAACGAGGGCCCCGCTGTCCCGGCCTGGAGCCCCGTGAACCCACATAACGTGGGCGAACAGTCCACGACCCCCCAGTGGGGAGAGAAGACCCTGTGGAGCTTTACTGCAGCCAGTTGCTGCGGAGCGGTCTGGAGTACATAGCGTAGCCGGGAGCCGTCGATCCAGGTCTCTCCGGGGGCCTGGGGAGGCGCCAATGTAACACCGGCTACTCCGGGCTGCCCCGCTAACCAGGGCCTGACCCTGGGACAACGGCTGGTGGGCAGTTTGGCTGGGGCGGCACTCCTCCGAAAAGATATCGGAGGAGCCCAAAGGTCGGCTCAGGCGGGACAGAAACCCGCTGTAGAGTGCAAGGGCATAAGCCGGCCTGACAGGACCCTCGAACGCAAGGGGTCCTGAGGGGAAACCCGGGCCTAGCGATCCATCGGCTCCTACCAGTGGGGGCCGGTGGTGTCAGAAAAGTTACCCCAGGGATAACAGGCTCGTCGCGGGCGAGAGTCCCCATCGACCCCGCGGCTTGGTACCTCGATGTCGGCTCTTCCCCTCCTGGCCTCGCAGCAGGGGCCAAGGGTGAGGCTGCTCGCCTATTAAAGGGGAACGTGAGCTGGGTTTAGACCGTCGTGAGACAGATCGGTTTCTACCTACTGGGGGTGCGGGCCGCCTGAGGGAAGGGTCCTCCTAGTACGAGAGGAACGGAGGGCCGGGGCCAACGGTCTACCGGTCGTCCTACAGGGCGACGCCGGGCAGCCGCGCCCCTGTGGATAAGGGCTGAAAGCATCTAAGCCCGAAGCCACTCCCAAAAATAGGCGGCCAATCGGGGCCTATAGGGCCTGGCAACGGGCCTTGGGCCCCGACGAGGGCTCCCCTAGAAGAGGGGGTTGATGGGGTGGGCGTGTACGGGCGGAGGCTTAGGCCGGACGCCCTCAGCGCGCCACTCCCAATCGCCCGAGCCGCTTAGACGGTCGGGCGTGGCCTACGCTAAAACGCTCCACACACCTCTCCTCTCTTTAGTTCTTAGCTCATCCTAGTTTAGATTGGTCATGTTTATATCATTGATGATTGGTGATTCCACGTAAATGGTGCAGGTTATTGGTGGATACTCTAAGAGTGTATACGCAGCCCTCGGTGTTGTGGGTTTCGCCGCATTAATGGATACGTCGATGATCTCGCCTGTGATAGCGGCTCATGCGAGGGCAATAAACGCCGACGCATTCTGGGCAGGACTAATAGCAGGCTCCTACTCCATCGTCGCCATACCCATGATAGTCCTGGCGGGCTATTTCTCCGACATCATCGGCCGGAGGAGGGCTATGACGATGGGGCTGGTCGGCGACATTCTTGCGATGACCCTTTACGCGCTCTCACCAGCCCCCAGCATCCTCTTAGCTGCGAGGATTCTCCACGCGGTATTCGACTCATTCATAGTGCCATCAGCCTTGGCGCTGATAGGTGATCTCTTCTCTAGTAGTGTGGGACGCCCCCTAAGCTTCTTCTGGATATTTGTGGCCATAGCCATCGTCTTAGGTTCGGGCTCGTCTGCTGGCTTGGTCTCAGCTCTCGGATTCCGAGCAGTCTATGTAGTGATAGGAGTAATGGTTGCAGCCAGTTTAATAGCTACTCTAAAGGGCCTGCCTGCACTACCGGTCGCGAGGGATCGCGTGAGCGGCGAGGCGCGTATCAGGGGGGCTCATGCGAGACGTGTTGCGATATCCATGATAAGTATATTGAGCATGTATCTGCTGATAGGCGGAGTGGTCGGCACCCTCCCCACAATACTGATAGATAGATTCGGGCTGGATGAGAGGGGCGCGGCCGCCCAGATAGGACTATTCATGGCCGTCTCCACCGCGGTCTCAATCCCGATATTCCCCCTATCAGCGAGGCTCACCGGGAGAGGAACACCACTAGCACCGCTCATCACCGGTCTACTAGCGTCGATGACCACGGCTCTCGCACTAGAGTTTGGGGCCGGCTTAACGCTTACGCGCACCCTCTCCTCTATAGTCTTCGGCCTCGCCCTCGGAACGATAATCTACTCGTCCAGCCACCTTGTAGTAACTCTACCCAAAGAGGTCAGAGGGCTTGGATCCGGTCTCAACCAGTCTGCAAGCCTCCTCGGCGTTGCCCTGGGCGCACCACTAACCTCGCTCTATGTCGCGACAATCGGTTGGACAGGCGTCTTCATCCTCCTCGGAGCGCTACCATCATTAGTGACCGCGTTACTTGTCGCGGGTATTGGGCGTGGGATTGCGTGGGAACTCAAAGAATAGCAATCCCAGGACCATAAGTTGTCCCACTTTATAGAAGACTAAAAAGTCCTGCTTGGCGGGGCTTGCACGGTCAGGCCATTATTGAATGGTACCAGCGCAATATGTATTCCGGAAGCTTGAGACCCCTCTCCTGCAGCCTGTCCACGAGGTATAGTGGGAGGGGGCTGGTGGCGAAGGCAGCCTTTAGGTAGAAGTCGTTAGGACGCCCAGGCGAGTATCTTGAAGGTATGTAGAGTGTCTGGTCTGATAGGGAGCCTATTGTTGAGTCCTTAGCACCTACTATTGAGACGACGTATCCACCCATCTTCTTAAACGTCCTACACCAAGAAGCGACTACTTCGGTCTCGCCGCTGTGCGAGATCGCAATTAGAATGTCTCCAGCCCTGGGGGGCGGAACATTCGTATCCCCCGCCACGTAGACGTGATCGCCAATCGCCCTCTTCACATGTCCAAGCCTTACGCCAGTCATCCTAGCCACTTCCTGACTGCTTCCAAGCCCCGCCAAGAAGCACGTATTCCTCCGCTCTAACAGCTCAACGATCCAGTGTATAAACTCAGACTTTATCACATTTTCCACGACCTCGTTTGTCTCGACTAATAGCTGGTTTATCTTCTCGGACATATTGAGTGGGTCGCTGTCCTCGTAGATACACTCGGCCACAGCCTGCAGAAGAACCGAGGCACCTAGAATGAATATGTCCTCAAGAATCCCATACTGCTTAAACTCGGAGGTCGAGGCATTCTCCTCAGAGACCGTACGCCCCTTAACACGGGTGCATGACCCATACTTCTGTCCAAGTTTGCCCAGAGGCGATTCAGGATCACTAGTAACAACATCGATCGTATAGTCGCCCATCTTTTCAGATCTTGAGATCGCAAGCGCCAGCTTCTGGGCATCGACAAGAGGCATGAGCGACCTGCCGCTGCCCGAAAGTATCAGGAGGCTGACCCTGCCGAACCTCTGCTTGAGCTTAGGCGCTGCTAGGTCGAAACTCCTATCAGGAAATCCGACATCGCTCCTGTCAACAACAACTTTTCCGCGATCCATCTTTGCAAGCTCGCTGCAGATTATGCTTACAGCCCCTTTACTCCTACCCTCTCCGTGAGGGACAATAACCCCCGCAGACTTTAGGTCTCTGTACAGCTCAGCGGCCTGGTTCAGGTCTAACTCTGTGAGGTTTTGTATAACACTGTTCATATAGCCGAGGCTGCTCTTCAGTAGTGCCATTCACCTCGGAGAAGAGACTCGTGGAATAAAAATTTGATTGGGTCTGAAGCCTCCCTGCCCTAGGATAGAACATCATAGTCAACCATCGCTTATTAAAAGCTCTGGGACGCTCTTATTTCTCTTTTTTCTTGGTTTTTCCTTAATACTCTGTTGGAGTTGGGCATTTATCGCTGTTGGGGAAGGTTTGACTGCATTTGCTACAATACCATTCTCCCCTCTCATACTGTGGCTGACGGCCCGATGGAATAAACAGAGACTCCCCATCTTCTCCATAGCTGAAACATGGTATTCCATCCTCAACCCATAGGGCTATTCTAACTCTCCCCCGTCGTTAGCCTCTAAATAGAACAGCGATTTATACATACTTGGTATTCTCAGCCTCCATCCTGCTATAATGTCGTATCTCTCCCTAACAACACCGATATAGTCTCCCTTATCGGGTATGTTTAAAGACCGCCAAGCTGTTCTGGGTAGTTTAAGCCTCATAGAGCCTCCTTCCTCACATACCATCCCTAGCCGCATGATACTCGGTTTTTGGAAGGAAAACATCCAAGGTAAGCTGCTGAACCAAACCACCACCCCCTACTTCCCAACGCATAGGTCAAAGGTCTCAGAGAGGTGGATAAGGGCGTGGGTGGCCTTAAGTTGACAGTCCCCCGGGTTTTTCCGAAACACTTATAAACCTCACACCTAAGCCTCTACTTCTCGGATGGATGGCTCTTGGTGGGGCTGTCCTCCCCGTCGGCCGAGTGACCGGTGAGGGCAGGGGGGTGATAATTAGCCCTAGGCTCCTCCTCCGAGGGTGGGCGGAGGGTTGGAGAAGCGTCGGCCGGCAGTAGGAGCGTCCGCGGAGGTGTGGAGCCACCCACACCTACGCGGGGCTGGGCATCCACCGCCGGGCTGAGGCCGCGCGCCCAGAAGAAAAGACGCGGCTAAAGGCCCGGACAGAGAGTATAGACAATCATCAGAGACCGGTACCACTCCCCCGAGCTCGCCCTAATACGGGCGACCACCCCTACTCTATTTCTCTCTTTGGGGTGGCGGGGGGAGGGTTGGTTGGGAACTGGCCCCGGTCAGGCGTTGCCGACGGCTGACTCGGGGGTAGTTGTCTGGGCGTCTAGGCCTCCATTCAGGTGTTGCCGTTTGGGGGCTGCGCCGCACGTGTGAGCCCGGGTGGGCCATTTGAGGCTTGAAGCCCCGCTACAGCCGCCGGCGCTACGTTCCGTGCCCCCATTCAGGCGCTGCCGTCTGGAGGGTTAGGGCGCCGCGCACAACGGCCGGGGGCGGGGACGGCAACCTCTGACGAATACTGATGGCCTGCTTGATGACGTTCTCCACATCCATTCCATGTATGTTTCCCGGACGCCATGGGGGTGTCTGGGATGCTGTGGGGAGGCATGGGGCCTCTACACAGTAGCTGAGCCCTCCTCAGACACCATGGAGGTGTTTGAGAAGGGTTTGTGGATGGATGCTGGAGACAAGAAGAAAGAGAATGAGGTTTCCGGAGACAATCCATGACGACCACAGAGTGGAGGGGTGGGGTCCTCCACCCCTCTCCGAGCAGCTGAGGCAGCCCCGGAGATGTTGACGGCCATCGGGAGAAGGCAGAATAAACACTAGACAATCGATAAATAACTGTTATGCGGATCTCCACCCACTTAGGCCCCGATAGGAGGACCCTCGGCCGGAGGCATGCGTTCTCCGGCGGGGTTCCCTCCTGTCGGGGAGCGCGGCGGCCTAGGGGCCTCCCGGGAACGCCATGATCACAGGGGAAATGTTTTCCCCCGGCGCCCGGGGGGCTAATATGTTTGTGGAGGGCGCCCGTGGTGGGGCACCGCCCCTCCCCACCACGGACTGGCCGCCTAGTGGCGCGGCCGTAGGGGCGGACGGACGCGCAGGGGGGAGGGTGGGGGGAAATGACTGAGAAGAGACGATTTTTTGCCGATATTCACCGGATGGCTAACAAGAAGCGTAAAAGGAAGAGCGATGAACAATAACATGTATATACCAATGACGGGGAGAACTTCTACAGGGTTTCGAGGGTTTCAGAGATTCCCGCAGAACCCAGTGACGAGCTCTACGTGGATACAATTCCCGTAGAGCTCACGGATGAGTTCGTAGAGGTTCTTCGACGCGGGGTCAGGGTCTTCTACGTCCGACGACTGACGTTATTCAGGCTGATGTACCAAAAGCTCGGCATCAAGACCAAGAGCGCGAAGAACGACGTCAAGGTGTTGATGGCTTTAGAGTCTAAGTGGTTCAGAGAGGTTGATGAGGATTTTCTGGTGTTTCGTAAACTTATCAGTGGTTACAGAAGTCTTCTAAAAAGCTATGTTTCTCTGACTAACAGGATGAAGGCATTGAACGGTTCTGAGAGGGATGTTTTGAGGGTTGCTGTAGACGTTTTGGAGAAGCAGCTGAACGCTATGGCGAAGATTATAGTCGATGAGGCTGGGAGGAGAATCCCAGCCTACGATGAGGTTGTTGACACGCTGGGAATCGGGGGAGATTATCATCTTATGGCGAGAGAAGCCCTGGCAGAGATAATGCCTTACGTAGAAAGAACCAGGTCTTTCAGCCGTCTCAAAAATTTCTTCGGATTATTCAAAGCCAGGAAGGGGGTCAACAAAATCTATAGCAAAAAGGCAAGACAAGCGCTGTCAAGACTGACAACAGCGGCTCTGAAAAACACACACCACAGAGCAAGGGACGAAGAAAGAATACTTCGGATGATTTGGAAGACTGTTAAGGAGACCCGGGAAAGGCTGGAGGCGCCGGCCTGAACAGCAGGGAAAAAACCCATCTGGAAAGGCCGGCGCCGGAATCAAATACCGTATCCTATAGGATACGGCCAATAAAAATTACGGCCGGCCTTTCTTATGGGTTTCCTTGATGTTGTTTTGGTTGGTTGCCCCCAGCCAAACTCTCCCCTATTTTCTCCCTTCTTCAAAGAAGGTGGTTTATCTTTATTAAATTTAATTCCCGATCTATAGTTGGGTCCTACGTCGAATCAAAGCGTGGGCAAGCTTCTTCTCAACCCTAAAGTCCAGCACCTCGTTCCCAGTGATCTGGCTCCACTTCTCTAAATCTCTCTCAGCACCCTCATTATAGTCGGCCACTACGTGGATGATGCTTCCCTCAGGAACCCCTTCAAGCTTGTCGGAGAGCACCATAAGGAGCTGGCTGCAGTCGATCCCAATCGCTGCATGCACATAGTCTGGCACCTCTCTGAAACAGACTATCCCCCTCTCACTAATCATCTTCTCTACCTCTTCTCGGATCTCACTCCACCTCTTCAACTTGGCCAAGTAGTCACCTTTCAAGGCGGCTACCTCACAAAGCCAGGCAGCCTCGCCGAAGCCCCTCTGCAAAATCCAAGGCCGCTCAACGGCCTCCATGTTGAGGCGCTCTATCCTCAGGTCGAAGGGGGCCCTGATATTTCCTAAGAATCTCCGGGATTCGATAAGGCATAGAGCCCTATTTGCAGCGACCTCTTCACCAGGCGGCTTAACCCTTACCGATGTTATCTTACCCCACAGCGCTTGAGTAATCGGGAGTATTCCGACTCGAAACACTCTATCCTGAATCGGGCTCATCCATAGCATCTCATCGAGGAAGTATAGGTTGTTGCTCGAGAAGCTACAGCCGAGGAACTCCTCCATCCCACTCAGGGATACCTGCTCCTTCGACTTATTTCTCTATTGGGGTACCGACTACGTTCCCCCACTCACTCCAGCTCCCATCATAGTTCCTGACTTTAGGATACTTGAGCAACTCCTTCAGGACGAACCACGTCACAGACGACCTCTCACCTATCCTACAGTAAGTTATCACCTCTTTATCAGGCGTCACATCCATACCTTGGTAGAGCTTTCTCAACTCCTCGACCGGCTTGAAGGTGCCGTCATCGTTAAGCGCTTTCGCCCACGGTATGTTCACCGCGCCTGGGATGTGGCCTCCCCGCTGCGCATGCTCTGTAGGATACTCGGGAGGCGCTAAGATTTTGCCAGTGTACTCGTCAGGAGACCTCACATCAACTAGAGCTACTGTGGGGCTTCCAAGCCTTGCGCGGACATCAGGCAGAAGGACTCTATACTCGTACCGTACTTTGGTAACCCTGTAAGTGGTCGGTGCTGGGTTTGGGATATCCTTCACAAGCTCCCTCTCCTCAGCTATCCACTTCTTCCTGCCACCATCCATTATGCTCAGCTTCTCGTGGCCGTATAGTCTGGCAACCCAGAATGCAAAGGCGGCGAACCAGTTGTTGAAGTCGCCGTAAAGAACTATGTGCGTGTCATTTGAGATCCCGCTCCGAGAGCAGAGAAGCTCGAACCCCTCCTTACTGATAATATTACGCTCTATGGGATCGTTGATGTCCTTTTTCCAATCCCACAAAACAGCCCCCCGTACATGCCCCTGAAAATAGGCTGTCTGCGGGTCATAGTCTACCTCAACTACACGGACATCAGTCCTGTCGAGGTTCCTCGCAACCCACTCGGTAGAGACTAGAACAGGCAAATCCTGCCTTTCACCCATGTGCTATCGTATTACGGCGTTATTATCGAGATATTTAAATTATATACATCTACACGAATATGATTGGCGAAAAGTGAGGGGAACAACTGGGCGGGACTGTTTGATGGATTTAATAGCCTGTAGATCCTCAATTAATGACAGGGCTTGAGGGAGACAAGACTTAATAAGCTTACCCAAATGCCAGCGGACGACATAGAGTATACCATCGTAGATGCGGGCGGTGGTCCTGGGGTTGTTGCACTCATCGTCTCAAGCATCTTGCAGGAGAGCCTGGAAACGGTTAAGGCAGCGGAGATCCTCTCGCCACACTTCCCCCAAGTCACATTGATAAACAATGAAGGCGTCGCCGCTCCGCCCAAGATTGAGATCTACCTCGCGAGTCATCGCACAAACCAGAGGCAGGCACTACTAATAGTGACGAGGAATTTCATTGTTGAGACTACTGAAGTGGGTGAAGAGATTTCAGAGATCCTGCTCGACTATCTCCCCTCGTCGAAGATCAGCGCCCTTGTAGTCCTGACAAGCGGGCGAGTTAATGCATCAGGCGAAGTCTATGCATCCTCCACGGACATGGATAGGGTCAGACGGCTAGTCCGCCTAGGAGCAAAGGCTGCAACGAACATCGATACTCTCCCAGTCGATAGACTCACATCATCACTGATGCTCAGATTCCACCTGAACCGCGTGCCCATGGACCTCCTGATATCAGACACTATGGGCCTTGCACCCGACCTAGCTTCGGCGAAAAAGGTCTTGGCGATACTCTCAGAGTATCTCGAGATACCTGTCGACACATCCAAGCTCGACGCCGAGATCGAGAAGCAGCAGCAACTCCTGAGAGAGGCCAGCAGGTTCTTCGAAGAGATGGAGAGGAGGGGAGGCGCCCCCTCCTACATCGGCTAGCCAGTAATCTCATAGATGTATACATACGCTAGGCTGGAGTACGGTGCTGAAGATGAGAATACCAGTCTATAACCCTCAACCTGAGGCTCCTCATAATAGTATGCGGTGATAATGTTTCCAAACTGGTCTGTGGTCTGCCTGGGCTTGAACGGTATCAGCCGACCGAGCGTAGTATCTGTCCAGAACTTTTCTGTAGGATTCGTCGGGTCCCTGTTGGGGCCGAGGATCGCCGTCTCGTCTATTGGCGTCAGCCCCAGCTCACGTGCGTGCTGATTAGCTATCCGCAGCATCCAGAACCATTTAGACTCGTCGCCATAGTAGAGGAGCCTGGGGTAGTCTCCAGCCCCTGTCTGGGGTCTGTGAGTGATGAATATGAGGACGTGCGTCGCGCCCATCTCTTTGAAGATCCTCAAGCTAACGTTGGTTGGCGCCATGAATGCATACCCGACCTTTGCTATTTTTAGAGTGTCTACTGTCGTGTTATCTACCAGAGAGGACTTGTTAGCCACTATTGATATCCAGTTGCCGTAGTCCCACCACGCCGCTACGACCGCGTTGTCTGGAAGGTTGTTCCTCATCCACTCAACTGCGCGCAACCAGTCATTCAAGACCAAGTTCCTGCCTGTTGGAAGTGATGCGGATGTTATCGTGCTGGGAGTGTAAGCAGCGTCAAGCGACGAGAATGCCCAGGTATTCCCCATGGCCTGGGGGAGATAGTGAATCGATATCAGCGCCAAAACAATCAGCGGGACGGCGATCAAAAACCTCCTCTCACCCGTCCTTCTCAACCTAGGTCCACGGGGTGGGGCGAGATTTCGCGACGCGAGCGCAAACATCTCTGTCAGGACAAAGCCTGCTAGTATGGTGACGATGGGCGAGGTGGGTAGGGCCAGCCGGACAAGCGAGGAGGCAAAGTACAGTGAGAGGACTGCGTAGAGTGTGAAGAATATGTCTCCGTCCCCTGCCCTCTTGACTAGGAGGTAGACCCCAAAGGGCGCTAGAATTAGTGTTGGTCCAAAGTCTGTGAAGAGTGTTGACCAGGTCGCAGCCTGGTTCTCAGCCACCGAGGCTATTATCACGAGCTCGCTTCTGAGCTGAGGGAACACTACTGAGAGGAACTTTAGCCCTGGTAGATTGGCTATGGCTGCAACAACCAAGCCGGATATGAGCAGTATGAGACCGAGCGCAACTCCCCTTAGCGCTATTACCGCTCCCTGAGACCCCAAATACCTGTATAGCACCTCTGCTAGCACGATGTACGCCAACGCCGCATACCCTGATAGAAGCGTGATCTCAAACAGGTATGAGAGACCTAGCTTCGGGACACTTACCAGTATTATTGATGTTGACGTGAGTAGCGGTATGAAGCTAGCTAGGAGCTGCCTTCTATACCTGCCCATGAAGACGAGTAGGCCTGTGAACAGGAAGACCATCATGACTGGAAATCTATGTGCACCCCATGTCGCCCCAGTATAACCGAGGAGGAGACCCGTAAGCAGGCCTAGGAGGAGGGAGCCCTTCATAGACCTCTTCTCGTTGATCGACGCGAGATACGTCAGGAAAGCGGCATGCATAAGCGGGATAGCTAACGCCTCGTCATCAAGCCACCCCAAATGTGTCCTAGAGATGTGTGCATAACTAATGGATAGGAGTAGGGCCGAGGCTAAGGCCGGCCCTGTCCCCAGAACATATCTAGCAAGTAAGAAGGTGATTATTACCGCCAAGATACCGTATACGACTGGGAGGATGGAGGCAAGCTCGATTAAATCCACATTGACTCCGATGGAGGAGAGGACGAGGTAGATGAATGCGAAGGTGAATGAGACGCCAGGGTAGAAGGTCTTGCCAACTTGGAGACCTGTCGGATACCAGCTCTTATTATCGACGAGGCCGGCGTACTCGAAGAACCCCGCCCACCCTCTCTCAATAATCATGGTGCCTGTCTTGAAGTGCCACCAAGGATCGAACTCACTCAAAATGAAGCCCCACCGAGCCGGCAGTGACCTCGACATGAAAGTCACCGTCATCGCTATAAATAGCACGGCCAGAGGCGCGTAGAACTCCCTACCACCAATCCTCCTGTCCAAGCTTAAGAAAACGCCCGACGCCCTACCGAGGAAAGCCCTCACCGAGCCGGCCATTTCCCTAAACCATTAGGGGAGCACCATATAAAGGGATAATCACACAACCCGCGAAATATCCATCAACCTTGAAAGTATCCTCCGGTCGATGCCGAGCAGTTTTCTCACAGTCCCCTCAGTCCTAATAATCTTCTTACACGGTATAGTCAACGTTGGCATCGTGATGCATGTGTGGAAAATCTATCTCGACGACTTGGCAGTCGTGTGCCGCCGCTATTATCAAGGCATCGTCATCTACCACTTAGGACTCCCTGCTGTGGCGGTAGGCTTTCTCTAGGGCCATAAACTTCGCCGGGCTACTCTTTGGGTGAGGTGGACTGTGTAGGGTTATATTTGAGACCCTTGGCCCTCTCCATGGATTGGAGAGGGTTAAGAGAACTCTGAGCACTGTTCTCTCGCTAGACTGGGTTGTTAAGGGGCGTGGCGTACTGGCTGCTATCCTGATGTTCACTATGATACTTGTTATGAGCGGGGTGGTCTTCGTCTCCATGAGCCATGTAGCCACTTTCTATGGCCGCCAGATCTTCGCCCCAACACAAACAATCCAGACTGTAGCAGAGTTTATAGTCATCTCACTGTACTACGCTCTGGGCTTAACCGGGCTAGCTCTTTTCTACTTTGCAGCGACTGGACGCCTAACTGAAAGGGCGGCCGGATACGCTACACTCGGCGCGTCGCTCCTTATCCTCTTATCAGCCCTCGGACTCTTCGCTGGATTCTCTGCCAAGATATGATCAATCCTCTATAATCCCGCCCTCAAATATTCTAACGCGGAGCGATATTGATTGATCGTTCATGAGCAGTCTTAACAATCTTCTACCAGCTGTAATAGACTGTATCCACAACTCACTATCTGCGTAATAGGAGACGATCGCGCTGGCCACCGGCTGCGGCTGCCCTAGACCAGGCCTCTCATGAACATCCGAGACAACTATTGAAGTGACGTTGCGGGATCGTGTCACCTCTTTGAGGAGAGCGGACTGGAGTGCGAGCATCTTGTAAATCCACTTATCGTGAGGTAAGACGCCCGAAGCCTCCACTCTATGGAGGTATGTGAAGTCGTCCACAACTATTAGTCCCGGCTCTTGGACGTAGTCGCAGGCCCAGATTATTAGCCTAAGCTGCTCAGAGAATGTCTCGGGTATGGAGATCTTCATCCTAGACAGGTCTGCGCCCCAATGGCTTGCTAGGGACTTTAGCCTAGCTGGATGGAGCCTGCCGCCACAATCCAACCATAGGACCTCAAACCCCACTTCCGATGCTATTGATGCAACCTGTAGTGCGAGAGTTGTCTTCCCACTCTTTTCCTCCCCGACGATAAGATGGAGCCGCCTAGCCTCCAGCCCCCCGAGCGTTGAGTCGAGACTACGTATACCTGTGGCAAGCCTGTCTATGTTGCGTCCGGATTGGAGGCTCGTGGCGGCTCACCTCAAGGATAAAACTGTTCTGACCAGCTAATAACATCAGACTTATACGCAGTCTTATAAGGAAAGCTGGCCTCTTGACAGACGTATTATCTCGTTAGGGCGCTCAAACAAATTTAAATCAAAGTATATCGAAATATATTTAGACGCGTAATGATCAGAGGGCCAGCCACGGCGAGGGTTATTACAACCCTCAAGAGGTACGGGCCTTTACCTGTGCCCCTCATCGCGCGTAAGGCGAAGTGTAAGGTCGCCACAGCTCAGGCCACGTTGAATAAGCTCGTTTATAATGGTCTTCTGAGTTTTGTGGAGATGAGGTTAGGGAGGTTTGCAAGGCCTCGTGTAAAGGTTGGGAGCCGGCGGCTACTAAGGGTATACTATATTCCGAAGGTTCATAGTAGCAATCGCGTATATTCAGCTATCCGAAGGTTGATCGTGTTCAAGAGGCCTATGAATGTTTATGAGAAGAGGGCGTTCGGCATGTGGCTATCATCATCGATTCTCCCAAGCCAGGTGAGGGAGAGCATAGTTACTGCGGTGTTCGAGCATAAGCATAGAGCAGTGCGGCGCTAGTCGGGGAAGCTAGTTAATTATAGTCGGCCTGCTCTTGATTTCCTTAAACCTCTCTCTAAGCTTGCTGAAGTCTGTGCCCTTTGAATAAACTGTTGTGTAGTTTTTAGCCTTCTCGATGGCTCTGCCTGCCTCAGGGTTGACCTTCCTGAAATAGCGCTCAATCGAGTTTACCCAGAAGTTTGCGCCGAATGTTAGAATGCCACCGGTGACAAGCTTCAGTAACGGATTATCACTCCCAAGCCTCCACGCGAGTAGCTCGGCCATCCTCCGCGTATTCCTCCAGCTGACATAGATTAGGGCTGCCTGTGCAGGGGTTAGGCTGGCATAAACGTCGGTGAGGCTCTGGTTTCCTCTCAGGGAGCCTAGGCTTACGAGCGCCATGGGTGTGACCGTGAAGAGAAGCCCCATGGAGGCCATGTGGTTGATAAGGCCGATGGTGTCCCAGATGTCGTCGTCTGTCTCACCCCCGAGTCCAAGTATTATTGTATAGGCTGGAAGCCAGTAGGCAGCGTTTAAAGCCTTCTGCCCCTCAACCACTATCTCGGACCAAGTTGCATCTACGCCGACACGGAAGGGGAGGGCCTTCCTCGACATGTGTTTCATGATCAGCTTGTCACTCCCGGTCTCCAAGCCTATCTGAACCCCCACATGCTTCCCAGGACCTGCACCCACAATCTTGGAAATCATCATGGGCAGCTCTGGGTCTGCTGCAGGAGGAGCCAGCGTCGCGTGCATGGGGTTTGCATGTGTCACACCATTCTGCGACATTACGGTTCTGTAGAGCTTTTCGATCGCCTCTCTATTCGGCCAATAGTCGGGATCCCTCAACATGTAGGCCCACTGGTTATCTGTGATAAACCACGCATTTTTAACACCATACCTCAGGTTCACCTTTACCTCCTCGAGGACCTTCTCAGGCGGATAATACCGGAGAGGACGTGTAGTAACTTCGCAGAAGTCACAGTCAAGTCCACAACCCCTCATAATCTCTACTTGGCCGCTAATAGTACCACCAATTATAGTTGGAATGTCGTCTATCTTGGGAAGCTTAAACCTAGAGAATGGGTGGCGCGTTATGAAGCGCCCGCGCGGGTCCTTCACATATGTTATTGTCGCACGCCCATGCTGGTTAAAGACAGTTGATCTGAAGCCGTGAAAGAATATGGAGTTGTCGATACTGTCCTCGATCAATCCCTCGAAGAGTATGTGGATTATATCGTCCATCTCCCCCTGAACTACGTGGTCTATTCCAAGCGCGTCTATCATCTCTGGCCTAATCTCAAACTCCCACTCACCAGCTCCACCCACTATAAGCTTAGCCTTGGGGCATCTATTCCTACGCAGCACGTTTATCGTGTGTATGAGGTTCTCAAACTCGTATGCGACCCAAGACTTCTCACGTCCACAGTTGTTGAACATTATTGTTAGAGGCCCGATTCCTAACGGGTCCATCGTGTTAACGGCTATTATCTTAGTATCCTCTGTGATGTGTCTATCCATATGATTGGGATGGATGACTTCGGCCCGCAGCTTCGACTTCGTCTTGAGACATGCCTCAATCTTCCTGATTCCGTAGGGTGCTAGGATGGAGCGCCCATATTCGTCTGCGGGAACGTCCGGCTTACTCAGATACTTGTATATCGGTGGTGGGACGTATCTGACTGGGGCGCAGGGTAGAAAGCTGAGGAGCGGAAAATTGTGAAACATGTGTCCCAGTGAGGGGTCGTATGTCAGCACTACCTGCGTCATCTTCTGGAATCGAGTAATTCTACTAATAGATAACCTTTATCCACCATAATTAACCGGTAAAAGGGCTGTTGGGACGAAGCACCTACACAACCGTTGTGAAGCTGGAAGTCATATATATCGCGGGCTGTTTTAGTGAGTGGATTAAAATGCCATACAGGTCTCTGGCTGAGGCGATCTCTAGGCTGGAGGCTGAGAGACGCCCTTATGCAGTCGCAACAGTTGTCCGGGTCTCCGGCTCGAGCCTCGGTAAGCCAGGGTTTAAAATGGTGGTTGATGATAGGGGCGAGATCGTCTATGGTACTTTGGGTGGAGTCTGTCCGGAAGGCCCCATCATCTCTGTGGCGCTAGAGTGTATAAGGGAGGAGGAGCCGAGGCTGGTTAAGGTGCATCTCGAGAGCACGGAGGAGGCGGTGAGAGGTATGGCCACCTCGGGTAGCAGGGATGAGATATTCGTCGAGACCTTCTGCGGAGGCACTATGGAGATTTTTGTCGACCCGATCACCCCTGCGAGGCGTCTATTCATTATAGGCCAGGGCGGTAAGGACGATGTGGAGGAGGCCCTAGTCAGGATTGGGAAGATTCTAGGCTTCGAGGTCTGGGTCATAGACCCTATGCCTATGCTGGAGGCAGAGCCTGACAAGTTGATATCGGATATAGACTTCGACCTCTCCAAGCTCGATATAGGGCCCCGGGACTGTGTCGTAGTCCTGACTAAGGGAGAGAGGGATGTTAAGGTCCTTGAGGCCATCGCGGGGAAGACTCCACTCTATTTGGGGTTGATGGCCAGTAGGAAGAGGGCTCTTCGAGACCTAGAGCTCCTCAGGGAGAAGGGTGTACGCGAGGAGTTCATAGCAAGGATAAGCACGCCTGCGGGTATCGATATAGGCGCGAAGATGCCGACGGAGATAGCCCTTTCTATCATGGCAGAGATCGTGGCGAGAATCAGAAGTGTGCCTGTGGCCAAGAAGGCCGAGGCCGCCGCCCAGCCCCAAACACGCCAAAAGTCCGAGACGACAATATCTCTAAGCGGGCTATCCTGTGACCCCCCTGCCACACTTCTCAAAAACAAGGAATAAACCCATCCCCCCACACCTTCTTTATTGGGGGCGAGCGGCTGGGCGGGTCACGGGGAGCTCCCGAGGAAGTTCCTCCCCCCAACCGGTGCAGTCAGCCACCGCGAGGTGGGCGGGGAGACCCGCGGCAACGCCACAGAAACGAAACCCCTCCACCACGAATGAGTATGACCCACCAAACCAAGGGGGCGACAAGTGGTGGAGAATGGATGAAACGGGCGACCCTGACGGGGAAAGGCGCGCCGGGCCTATGAGGCGCACCGGCGAGGCCCGCGGAGAACCGAGAAGACCAATCCCGCCTAAAACAGAAGGAGGGCTATGGGCCGCACGCCCCCTGTGGACAGGCAGCTTTCCGCCAGCTTGAAACCAGCTTCTCGCCTATTTGGCTATAATCATCCAAGAGTTTTCTACAACGTAAGAGAGGACACGGTGTACTGTCTCACAGCCCAAAAATGCCAATGCTCCAATGCCTTGTCCGATTGCTGTCAGATAAGTCTTATAGGGGACTTTAGGTGCTCTATGGCCGCCCATGTCTCCACACTCTTTAAAATATGCTTGGTTTGTAGCGATAATCTTATTCCTCTTCCAATCCCTCCACGTAGCCGACATCTATGTCATCTCGGTCGTCTTCCCCCAAATCTTGGATGAGTTCCAGATCACCTATGTTTACGGCGGCGCGCTAATTACGGCTACCACGGTCTTATCCGTATCTCTCTTCCCTGTCTGGGGATATCTCTTTGACAGGTATTCGAGGAGGCTCCTGATAACCATCGCAGGCATCATATGGGGATTCACTACATGGCTTAATACACTGCCACGAAGCTTCACAGAATTCTTTATAACAAGGACATTGACGGGGATAGACAATACACCTCCATCCGGCATTGAGAGTCTGATAGGCGACTACTTCCCACCGAAGAAAAGGGGTAAGCCCCTAGGGCTTATCGGAGCAACGGGTGCAACCGGGGCATTAGTAGGGACAGTCCTTGGAGTCTTGGTAGGCTACGCGTATGGTTGGAGGTTCCTCTTCCTGATAACCGGGGGCCTAGGCATATTGACTGCAATGGTTGTATACCTTGCTGTAAAGGATGTTCCGAGGGGAGGCTCAGAGCCTGAGCTCTCAGGCCTGACAATAAAGGAGGAGCTATACAGAATAAGGTTTAGAGAAATATTCGGCCCGCTTAAGAAGCCGTCCATGCTATTCCTCAGCCTGCAGGGCTTCTTTGGCGTATTTCCCTGGACAACGCTCCAAGCCTGGATTTTCACATACATGTTGAGGGAGAGAATGTTCGACGAAGTGATGGCACTCTTAGCAATGTTCATCTGGCTGGTTATAATGATCTTCGGTAATTTTGCCGGAGGGGCTATCGGCGACGCCCTTTTTTCAAGGATACCTAGCGGGCGCGCTGTAGTTGGTGCTGTAGTCGTGTTCCTATCCGCACTAACCATCTACATCACATTGACATGGCCCGTTGAAGATGTCAGTGGGTTCATAGCTTTGGGAGCGGTCACATCATTCATCCTCCCCATGGCAGGTCCAAACGTAGCGGCATCCGTCACAGACGTAACACAGCCCGAGGCGAGGAGTTCGGCATACTCCCTCCTCGCGATATTCGAGTCTGCCGGCTCATCAACAGCCCCACTTATAGCAGGGTACCTGGCTGACAGGTACGGCCTCGGGTTTGGGATACTCTATATCTCCGCTTCTACATGGATTGTTTGTGGAGTCTTCTTCACCATCCTTGCACTAGTGATACCAAGAGATATCAGAGAGTTGAGGAGGTTGATGAGGGAGAGGGCTGAAAAACTTAGGGAAGGTCCTGGTTGAGAAGCCACTGAACACTTGGTACAGGCTAAGCCGGTTTGGCTCCATGTCTTAAAGAAGGAGGTGTTTGTGGGCTAGAGTACTATCTGGGCCAGTTTGTTGACTTTTCGCCACCGGATATTGTATGGGAAGGGCTGTCTGGCGGGGGTTATCAGTTTATCCCACCTTTCCATCAGCTCCCTCTCCTTCTCAAAGGCGAGTCTAAGCGGTGTTGAGAGGTCAGGGCCTCCCCTAAATTCTTGGACAGCCTCCAGCACCATTCTTTGCAGCTCATCCCTCTCCATCGAGAACTGGTGTATGTTGGAATAGCAGGTTTGGAATCTTCTGTGGAAGCGCTCAACCCTCCACCAATAGTTGTTGGGATCGTATTTGTTTGTGGGCTTCGCTCCCATTGAGGGTAGCTCAGTATCGAAAGTTAGTGGCTTGAATATACTGAGGCAGGGTAGTGACGTTCCGGTGAACCAGTGGATCCCTGGCTCGCCAAGCTCGGATACTTGGGATGAGGAGGTCTGGCTCGGCCTCGTCAATCCGCCGTAATGCATACAGACATCCCTCATCGACCCCTTGTGTGGCAAATAGGGCTCGAAGGAGTGGGCCCGAAGTATGTCCATCATGTATTCGAGTGTTATGTCTCCCTCTCTTTCCCTCAGCTTCCTGTATGTGTAGGCTCGCCTATCCCTCCCGTGGGCGAAATACGTATAAAATCTGTCTGAGAAGTGTTTGGAGAAGCTGAAGCCACGCTCCCTCGCAAGGCTCTCAACACTGTCGGAGGCTAGGTCCCAGTCATCTTCTATTGTGAGCGCGTTCGATATGGAATATACGCTCTCAATTTTCTTTGCGGCCCAATGCCGGCCAGCCGTCTCCAACACCCAAGCCTCCTTTGGGTCTGCGATGATGAAGGAGTTGCTGTAGATGAGCCTGTGCTCGCAGCTACCACTCCCGCCCTGATCCTCTACGATACTTGTTATGAGTTTTAAAGCCTCTTCAGAGTTTCTAGAGCGCTCCAGAGCCAGCCTAACAATATCCATGCCGAGAATCCCCTTCTCGGGAAGCCTCTCTCTACTAAAGATAGCTGTGTTCCCTATAGCTAGGGCGAACTCGTTTACACCCATTTCAGCCCCCCAGGTCCACCAGGGGCGCGAGATAATTACAGAATACGTTTCCTTTACTTGTGGGAACTTGACATAGGTTAGCTTGACCTCACCCTCCTCGTGCCTCTGCCTAGGGATTAGCTCTAGGACCTGTGCCTCGTTAGGATCTCTGTCAGAGTTTTTTGCGAACAGCATCACTGTCTCCCTAGTCGCCTTTGGCGCTGCTACGAGGATATCACACATAAGGACACCTCTACGTGAGAGGCACAGAGGCGCTTATAAGAGTAGCCGGCACATTCTTCCGCGCTAAACAATGCTTAGCTGAGATTTCCATGGAGAGCATTGAATTATGCGGGGATTGGTTGAGATTTATTTTGACGCCTGAGATCTGGTTGGCGGTCTTGGGGGCGAGGCTCCGGTCTGCCCGGCTCGTACTCATACCTGGTGCGGCTTTGGCGACGGTTAGCGGTGTTCTGGGGGCTGTTATGGGCGCGGTGTGGCTTCTCTCGCTTTCGGGCCTCCTACCCTTCACACCCTCAGTTTTGTCTCACCCCAAACTCATGCTCTTCGGATTCGTCTACGTGTTCATCGCCTCCGTGGCTATGGTCCTTGCCCAGCGCTTCAGGAATGAGGAGCACACGAGCTACCTCCGCCTCAGAATCTCTTCACCGATCGCCATGTCTTTGGGCGTGTTGCTCTCTGCCTTTGCGGAGCCGGGCAACATGGTCTGGCTTCTCGGCTACTTGGCCGCAGTGGCCGGCGCTTCCTCTGCTGCTATTTACTCTGTGAGGGTGCTGGGTAGGCCGTCGGGCCCACTAGCTGCAGCCGACCCCCTCATATCGTCGTCGATGATTCTTATGCCTCTCACCCTAGCCTTGACCATGTTCGCGGAGCTCGATGGTGTCTATGTCTTCGGCAGGCCTGGCCTGCCGTTGCTACTCCTCCTTGGGACGCCGGCTGGAATGGTGATGGGTGTTGGAATAAAGACGGTCCACTTCCGGGTGAACATTAGGTTGAGGAGGAGGGCTTGGTGGCTCCTCACGCCTCTTCATGTCGCATCCTCTTCAGCTGCTTATGCTGCTGTGTTACTTCGCAGTGGGGCTCTGGAGCTGGCC
This sequence comes from Nitrososphaerota archaeon, assembly GCA_038741355.1. Lineage (GTDB taxonomy): Archaea > Thermoproteota > Nitrososphaeria_A > Caldarchaeales > Calditenuaceae > HRBIN02. Next base: position 33,676 of record JAVYLC010000001.1, on the reverse strand, counting down.
GCATCCCTAGGTTATCTCCTAGCATCTGCTGTCTGGATGCTTTCTGTCGACGCCCTCAGACGGGTCAAGTCGGGCGAGCAGTACGCTAGGATGAGGGAGAGGGATAGGGTCAGGTATCTCTACTTCTCGGCTCTGTATAGGGCTGCCTCGATATGGCTCCTAGTAGGGTGTGTCCTAGCGGTGCTGAACTCGGCCAGCTTGCTGCTGGCGCATCCACTGTGGTTCAGCCTCAGGGACGCATACATACACTCCGTAGCCGTCGGGTTTGTAGGCAACATGATCCTCGCATACTCGCCAATCTTGATGCCCAGCCTCATGTCGGCGAGAATGCCCTATACTGGCCTCACACTCTATCCTGCAGCCCTTCTCAACTCTGGCAACGTGTTGAGGATTGTATGGTTTATAGCAGGGTCGCCGGGCGTGCCACTAGTAACAATAGTAACCTCGGCCCTCTACCTGAGCGGCATAGTAATGACACTCCATATGATGCATAGCCTGGGTGGATAGGGAGGGGTTTAGACCGTATCACCTATGTCCTGATGCGGCTTACTCAGGGACTTGAAGAGCTGGGCTAAGAATATGGCCTGGGCCGCTGCTAGGAGTACCCCGAAGCCTACAAGGCCCAATACACCAGTATCGCTGGGTATTGGGAGTGGGTAGGCTCTTCTCGGTGCTCCGGCACCGCCCATGAAGGCCATGAAGTAGAATAGGCCTAGCGCCGTCACAGCTGTCAGTATTATGTGGATGTATGCCAGCTTCTTGTTCACTTCTGTTCCGAAGAGGAGTCTGTAGCTGTGGTAGAGGGCGCCTATCCAGATCAGGGATACTGCGAGGAGTAACGTCATTAGGTGGGCAGTTACCGCATAGGTTCCGTGGAGCCTGTAAGCCCAGCCAATTGTCCCCAGCTGCATTGCGAGAAAGCCGTCTACTATGTAGACTGCAAACCCGAGCATGGCCGCTAGGGAGGCGGGTGTCAGCCTTAGCCCGAAAGCATATGCAGTTGCTAGCACGTTAAAGACGGAGAAGGCGGCCCCGAAGCCTGTCAACCAGCTGGCTACCTGGCCCGTGTAGCTGAGCCCTACTGGCTGTGATGTGGGCATGGTGAAGAGGTGGTGTGGGAAGGCTATGACTGCTGCAGTTGAGTATAACACTATCGCTAGGATCCCTAGCTTCTCGCTGTAGAGCCTTGGCTCCACTTTCTCAGAACTTCTCAGCGCCGCGGTGTAGCGGGGAATGAGCCAGTATACTGTGCCTAGCGCCATAATGCCCATCGCCTCCATGAGGTTGTGAGCCCAGATCCAGAATGGGTAGTTGAAGTTTAGGGGCTGTAGGGCCCAGCCTACCGAGCTCAGGGGGATTGTGCCTAGAAGTGCGAGGCCGATTGCCGCCGCGCCGATGGCGATGGCGGAGCCGAGTGGGGGAATGACGAAGATGTAGGGGAGCATACCCGCCATCCCTGAGGGGTTAAGCGTTCCCACGAACCTCTCCAGCACGAGGGCCTCTTGGGTCTTTCCGCCGAATATTATTCTCGCGAGCGCCGCAGGGTATAGGGTAATGATGACTACAAGGACCATGATGATGCCCCACACAAATATGGCTAGACCCTCCAGAGACCCTTCAAAGCACCTGCAGCCGGGAGTGGAAACATCAGTGTATAGCTTGTCCTCACTTTAAACGCGAATATGCCTACAAGTAATAGAATCATTCCAAAGTTGAGAATGAGATACGAGGCCCTTATGAGAACCCCCCTGACAGATTTGCCGTAGCAGGCGCCCGCCCTCAAAAGGGAGAGACCCATCATGAGCTGGAACAAGCCACCGAAAGGCATTGCTACCCCATGGAATGTGAGGAGAGTATTATAGTCCGGGACACCAAGTACGCCTGACAGGTGCGCGATCACCATTGCCAGGCCTGCTATCCCGCCTGCGAAAAACCAGGCAACTGAGGAAAGAACCATCAACCTAGGATAACGCGTTAAGTCTTCAAGCCTAATATGCGAGGCCATTTCACCCTATCACCTTGAACTTTGAGAGCATCGCTGAGTGGCCATCGCCGCAAAACTCCAGACACCTGATTGTATACTCCCCCTGTTCCCCCAGATATAGGACCAGTTCCTCTCTCATGCCAGGCATAATCATTACCGTCGTAAGCACCTCACCTCGCGGCGAGTAAATTGCAAGTGAGTGAATAGTATCGTGACTGACGGCAACAAATTTTACTGCTCCAGGCTTGACCTCGTAGGTGTCAAGTGTGTATCCCCACATGAAGGCTTCAACGTTGACGATCTGCACAGGCTCTGAGGAAGACGCAGTAGGAGTAATGGATAGTGGCTGGAGCCATGGAACCCAAGGAATGCTGACCAAGTTGATGGCTGTCCAAGCTATACCTACCCCTATTAGCCAGGCGACCTCCACCGCTCGAGCAGTCCTCTCTCTCAGCCCCGCGCTCACCACGCCTCTACCCCTCCTGAAAGCCAGCAGCAGGAGTAGTGTGAAGACGACTAGGAAGGGTGAGGTAAGGTAGAGCAGAAGCAATACCGCACCCCATCCAGTGCCCAGCATCTCAGCCGCAAGGTGGACTGCCAATATATTAGCCTTATCTTATTTCTCGACAATAGCCATCTTAGACTGAACATATTGTATGACGGGGAAGGAGAGAGCCGTCGCTGTAAACGTGTAAATGCCACCTGCGCCGTCTCGGTTTCGGGGCGGAGGGTTTGAGAGTACCATATCCTATGGGATACGGCCGTAAATAACTACGTCCGGCCTTTCTTATGGGTTTCCTTGATGTTGTTCTGGTTGGTTGCCCCCAGCCAAACCTTCCCCTATTTCTCCCTTCTTCAAAGAAGATAGTGTCCGGATAAAGGTTATATTTAAAGGCTGGGAGGCTTCTTCTGGTTGGATGGATATTGTGGCTCTCATCTCAGGTTGTTTTAGGCGTAATAAAAAAGATTCTTTTTAACGGGGGGCTACTACCATACCTAGTCAGCATGCCCGAGATAAATGACGATATGAGCATCCACGTCAACAGCCCCCTAATACCGATCAATCCTTCAAGCCCTCCAAAAATATTCAGCCTTGTGAATGGTTCCCCGATATCTGAAAGAGTTATTTACCGTGATAGGGTCGATGCGGGCCTAAGGCTTGCCGAAGGGTTAAGGGACTGTCTGGGACCTGGCTCCGTGGTTTATGGTATTGCGCGGGGCGGAGTTGTGGTTGCGGGCGTTGTGGCTCGAAGACTCGGCTGCGCTCTTGACGTCATCGTCGTAAAGAAGATCGGGGCTCCCTTCAACCCTGAGCTGGCCGCCGCGGCGGTCACAGAGTTCGGGGACGTGGCGGTGGAGGATGAGGTAGTGGCATTCTACGGGATTTCGCAGGAGGAGATATTGAAGCGGGCCTCAGAGCAGGTGCCTGTCCTCCGGAAGCGGGCGGAGAGTTATAGAGGTGGGAGGGGGTTCATAGACGCGGCTGGGAAGGCTGTAGCCATCATCGATGACGGCCTGGCCACAGGTACAACGATGGTGGCGGCAGTCCAATCAATCAAGAAGATGAAGCCTTCGAGACTAATAGCCTCGGCTCCTGTGGCATCTACCACAGCAGCCTCTAAGCTTAGACCACTCGTAGATGAGGTTGTCTGCCCATATGTTGAGGAGGAGTTCTACGCTGTAGGCGAGTTCTACGATAACTTCGCGCAAGTGACCGACGAAGAGGTTATAAGATATCTGAGGGGTGACGCGAATTCCCGTTAGGTGGTGTTAAGGGCCGCGTATCCCTTCCTCTCAAGCTCCTCAGCCAGTTCGAAGCCCCCAGACGCTATTATCCTCCCATCATGCATGACATGAACTACGTCCGGCCTCAGATAGTTCAGTATCCGCGCATAGTGGGTGATGACTAGGAAGCCTGTCCCCTTATCCTCGTTTATCTTCTTGATAGCGTCAGCCACTATCTTTACGCTGTCTATGTCGAGGCCTGAATCCGTCTCGTCGAGTATTGCGATACGTGGATTCAGTGTTGCGAGCTGGACAATCTCGCTCCTCTTCTTCTCACCACCCGAGAAACCCTCATTCAAGTATCTCTTGGTGAAAGACTCATCCATCTGGAGGAGCCTGAAGTTATCGGTGAGCAGCTTGTGGAACTCTGAGACCGATAGTTTCTTGGTACTCTCCCCGTGGACCGAGAGGTAGGCCCGTCTTAGGAAGTTCGCCATAGTGACGCCGCTTATCTCTACTGGGTACTGGAATGCTAGGAACAATCCGCGCTTCGCCCTGGCGTCGGGTGAGAGGCCGAGTATGCTCTCTCCGTCAAGCAGTATGTCACCTTTCTCGACGGTGTATTTCGGGTGACCCATAATGACCTGCGCGGTCGTGCTTTTCCCACTCCCGTTCGGACCCATGAGAGCGGCAATCTCACCTTCCCTGACTACTAGGTTCACACCCTTCAGTATCGTCTTCCCCTCGATGCCAGCCCAGACGTCCCTCAGCTCCAATACAGCCATCTCCCGCAAGCTAGTTGGGCTGAGGCATGATAAAAACCCCAACCAATAACCCACTACTTGCTGGATCACGCAGATGCTAGGGCCTCGTTGTCGAGAGTTCTGGGGCCTGCATCATTATTGCCAGAATCGATGCCTTGCCTCTATGGGGGCATGGAGGTGGGGGGAGTGCGGATATATATCTGCGCTCTTCGATTCTGATGAGCATGACCATCATATACCCCTACTATAAGCCCGGCCGCGGATTCACCTATCCAGAATACGTATCCCGGTTTCCACCAGTCAACAATTTCCGCGTAAGTCATCTGAAGCTGGAGCTATGGGTAGACTTTGAGGGGGAGTCGCTCAGGGGTTTGGAGGAGGTTGAGGTCGAGCACGGCGCAGGTGGTGGCTGGGTTGTTTTTGATGCCTGCGAGATGTGGATTGACAGCGTGAAGGTCGACGGGCGGTGGGCTGAGTGGAGGTATGATGGTGAGAAGCTGCGAGTCCGGCTGGATTCGGGGAGGGGAAGGGTAGAGATTGCCTATAAGGCGAAGCCTAGGAAGGGGTTCCACTTCGTCAAGCCCGACAAGGCCAACCCCCAGAGAGCCCCCCAGGCCTGGAGCCAAGGCGAGACAGAGTACAACAGATACTGGCTGCCACTGGTCGACCACCCCTCACATAAACACACCTCCGAAATCATAATCTATGTTCCACCAGGCTTCATAGCAGTCTCTAATGGAGACTTGGTCTCCAGGGGCTCGAGGGAGAGGTGGGATTACTGGCACTGGAGGATGGATAAGCCACACTCACCATACCTCATCAGCGTTGTCGCCGGTGTTTTCGAGGAGCACAGCGAAGAATTTAACGGGGTGAAGCTGAGCTACTATGTCCCACCCGGCTATGGAAAATACTACCGCCTCAGCTTCGAGAAGACGCCGAAAATACTTGAGTTCTTCTCCAAGTACCTAGACTATCCATACCCCTATAGCAAGTATGCGCAGGTCGCAGTCTACGAGTTTATTTTCGGGGGGATGGAAAACACAACAGCAACTACTCTGACCGAGCTTACACTGCACGATGAGAAGGCGCATATCGACTTCTCCAGCGACCCACTCATAGCCCATGAGGCGGCCCACCAGTGGTTCGGAGACCTAGTCACGTGTAGGGACTGGCCCCACATCTGGCTTAACGAGAGCTTCGCCACATTCCTAGAGAACCTGTTTGTGAGGCATGATAATGGTGAGGACGAGTTCGTGTACGAGAATATTAGGGACATGGACGCATACCTTAGCGAGTATAGGGAATACTATGCGAGGCCGATAGTCATGCGCGTCTACAAGTATGCCGCCGAGCTCTTCGACGCCCATGCTTACCCGAAGGGTGGGGTCATACTCAACATGCTCCGCGCACTCCTAGGCGAGGATACTTTCAGAAAGGGTCTAAACCTCTTTCTCAAGAGGTACGCCTACTCTGTCGCTGACACGGAGGACTTCAGGAAGGTCATGGAGGAGGCCTCGGGAAGGAGCCTGGAGCAGTTCTTCGAGCAGTTCTTCTATAATGCGGGCCACCCGGCGATCAGGGTTGAGGAGGAGTGGAGGGACGGGACTAGGCAGCTGGTACTGAGGTTTAAGCAGACCCAGGGGGACGACTCCCTCCCAGTCTACCTCCTAGACATACCTGTGAGGGTCAAGACCAAGACCTCCGAGAAGATGTTCACCGTGGAGCTTAGGGAGAGGGAGGTTACACACGTTATAAGTCTGGACGAGCAGCCGGAGCTTGTCTGTATAGATCCACGCTTTGAGGTCTTTAAGACACTAGAATTGGCGCGGGGGGTTGAGCAGCACATCAAAGTCTTGGAGTGGGATGAGCATGTCTATTGTAGGGTCCTGGCAGCGCGGGCGCTTGGTAGGCTTGGCGGGGCTAAGGCTGTTGAGGCGTTGAAGAAGAGCTTGATCGAAGATAGGTTCTGGGGAGTTTCTGCCGAGGCGGCGAAGGCCCTCGGTGAGCTCAGGACAGAGGAAGCCAAGAATGCGCTGCTGGAGGCACTATCCACTGTCACCAACGCGAAGGTCAGGAGGCCCATCTGCGAGGCTTTAGGAAACTTCAGGGGACGTGAAGTGGTCGAGGCCCTCTCAAGGGTCCTCTCAAACAGTGAGGAGAGCTATTACGTCAGGCAGGCCGCAGCCATGAGCCTTGGGAGAACTAAGGAGGAGGACGTCTACGAGATCCTCCTCAGACACATCGACACACCATCCCACGCCTCAGCGATAACCGTGGGGGTTTTGAGGGGGCTTGCTGAGCTGGGCGGCGATGAGGCTTTGAAGATTCTCTTAAGATATGCGGAGGCTGATAAGCAGTCACCCGTGAGGGCTGCGGCAGTTGCGTCGCTCGGCAAGTTTCCGGGGCGGAGAGAGGTGGTGGAGGCTCTCCGACACTATGCGCGAGATCCGAACTATAGGGTTAGACGGGCAGTAGTAGTGGCCTGCAGGGAGTTGCTGAGCAGTGAGGCTATAGGGATTCTTGAGGATATTGCGCAGAACGATGTCTACGAGATGAATCGAAGGGCTGCTCGCGACGCTGCGGAGAGGGTTAGGAAGAGCTTGGAGAGGGGTGTCGAGTATAAGGAGTTGAGGGAGGAGCTTGAGAGGATCAAGGAGGAGAACAGGAGGCTCGTGGAGAGAGTATCGATCCTTGCTGGGGCGATAGAGTCTAAGGCTTAAGAGGTATCCGTCTTACAGCTCCACATGATCCGCATGTCACGGTGACTGTTAAGCCTGCCCGCCCCCTCCGAACCCTGACCCTCGACACGTCAAACCTGTATGGTGTCATACACTTCCTACAAATCAGTAGGCTAAGCCTCCTAGGTATCCTGACCCTGAAACTCCTCGACAACTCCACAGCGTGGGCCATAGCCTCCCTCCTCAGCGCCTCATCTGCCGTGGAGAGGGCTATCTCCAAGAGCCTAAGCACTTCCCCCACCGCAGCACCACGAACCCCCCGCCTCAACGAGATCATATATCGAGAGCATCTCGCAATTTTTCACTATTCTCTCACGCCTAATTCCGCCTACAGAGTCCAGATCCTCGGTGTATAGGGTTTATATGCTGAGAGAGACGACATGGGACAGCGATGCCGTCAAAGATCACACTGGGGCTTACACTCTCTGCCGCCGGTATGACTATCTCGCTGGCAGCGCCACTCATACACATAGCCATGGTCTCCAGCGGCATCGAGAGTGTTTTAGCGCTTGAAGCGGCACCTGGACTCCCACTCCACCTCCTCCTCTCTGTTGTGGGGGTCCCAATCGCCCTGTCAGGCCTCTACCTCTTCAGAAGGGGTGTTAGGGAGGAGCTCTCAGCAGAGAGGATGGTCTCTCTGGACAGGGAGGCTGTCATACAGAGCCTTGAGGAAAGGGGGGTGATAAGGGAGGGGAGTGCAAATACACTCGAGGATCGTCTACGCCCCTCTGAGGAGGAGTCTCTGAAGAGGAGTATTAAGGTGAAGAGTGCTGGACTCTCCCTAATATGCCCGAAATGCGGGTTTGAAACGCCCCTCGGTGAGACCAAGTGTAGAAATTGTGGGGAGAGATTCACTAAGAGCAGCGACCCTATAAGGGCTTGCCCAATATGCGGTGGGGACCTATCAAGCGCTCAAAGAATGGGGGGAGACGTCTATGTGTGCGGTATTTGCTTTAGCGAGCTGGAGATAGACCAGCAGACGGCTAGGCGGATATTTGCCTAGGCGAAAGCCATGAGAAGCGAAGAGCTGCCCGAGAGTGTCGAGATAGACTCAGTCGAGACGAGGGGCAGGGTCAGTACTTTCTCAGGCAGCTTCCTCATCGGAGGACAAAGATACAGATTCAATGGCATAGCTGTCATGACGATCGGGGGACCGACAGTCGGCATCTCACTATCCAGCGAGGCGGAGGCTGAGCTTCTCTCCAAGGATGTTTCTAGGGAGCAGCTTGAGAGGATTCTGGCAGAGGTTCAGCGACGAATTGTGGAAGGCAACTTCAAGCTGAGCGGAGATATCCGATTCCTCGAAGAATAGGGGCATAAGATAGGAGCCATGTGTTAAATCTATATCCGAGGGACGGATGCTCATGATCGTGAGCCCCATAGAGGACGAGGCGATACAGACACTGACCTCCGTTTTCGATGCCATCAAGAATAAAGATCACGCCAAGCTGCTAGACCTACACTCGACCAAAAGATACACACTCTTCAACGACGCACCTCCATACCAGCTCTTAGAGGACGAGATGGGGCTCAGATTAAAGCTCAGCCTTCTAAACCAGGTTCAGGACGTCTCATATCAGATTCGAGACTTACACCTCAGCGTCTACGGTGATGTGGCCTGCGCTGCATACGAGCTCGAGATGAGTGGCATACTTGTCTATCAGTACAGGTTTGAGGGGCAGAGGTGGGTGAGGAGGGCCCGCTGTACGACAGTCATGGTCCGCGAGGAGGGCTCATGGAAAATCGTCCACGAGCACTTCTCACCCATAGGGCCTAGCTCGTCAGCCACTTTATGAGGCCTTCCACGTCATCGGTCTCAATCTCCAAGCTGATGTCGCCCAAACCCGGCCACTCATCCTCGTCGAGAATAGACGCCACCCCGACATATGCGGCGTGTTTGCTTAGCCGGGCCCTAACAATGCCCTCGCTCGACCCTGAGCGTAGGAGCCTCCCGGCAGCGGCCCTCACCCTCCTCATCCTCCAGTTCTCCTTGAGATACTTCAGGGCTGAGAGCTCCGTCGACTCGGCCTCTACGAAGGTCCTCCCACCCTCCTCCAATACCCTAAACTCGAGGGTTGGAAAAATCTTCCTAACAGCCCTCAAAACAAGTTCCACATCCTCCGTCGGAAAAACCTCCGCCCTAACGCTCACCTTCACATACATGTTCCCGTCAACCCAGAAGGGCATTCTCTGAATTAAACCCTGAGGGGCTCCCTCAACCTTGCCGGGAAGCACTCTCAGTTATTAACAGGCGGCCAGTGTATATCCTTTGACGGTTGAGAAACACAACATTTATCGCGGTTTGGGAGGGGACGGACGGGTCGGGGAAGACGACACTGATGAAGCGTGTAGCGCGGATCCTCTCTAGGCGCGGCTTCAGGGTGGTCACACACAAGACGCCGGGAGTCATGCAGAGCGGTAGATTCGCGGTCTCATACGGCAACAGCCCAAGGATCTCACCCCTGAGCCGGATGCTACTATTCCTAGCAAACACGGTAGATGAGACTGGCGCGATGGTTAGAAAGATCATGCAGTCGAAGCCGGACTTCCTCTTCATAGACAGGTACTATCTCTGCTCCGCTGTCTATGGCGTCGCACTGATTAGGCATCAGCGGGGTCTCCAAGACCTTCCATCAATAGTTGAGCTGATCGATCTCCTAGAGAGGCTTGGCAAGTCTGACTACCTCGCCCCAGATGTCTATTTGATAGTGGATGTTGGTGAGGAGGAGAGGCTCAGGCGGCTTCGGGGGAAGCGGGGCCGTGAAGGCGTGCTTGAGAGGGACACAGTCTTACAGAACATGGTGAGAGAGATATATGACGAGTTCAGCAAGTCTAGGCCTGGCCAAGTAATCAAGCTCCTAAATGAATCCAATATGCTCGAAGAGCTTGCCGACTCCACTGCGTGTAAGCTGGTCGAGCTGAGGGCAACGGCCTTATCAGCACAAGATGCGCGAAAACCTTAATTTCTAAGCTAGGCAACTCGTCTCCTCGAAGAAGTGCAGGCAACATGTCGTCGCATCTTATACGGAGCTTTGTGGCCGTTGATGTTTTCTCACCGGAGATTGTCAGAGGGGTCAGGGCGATTCAACAGGAGCTGCAGGAGGCGGGGATCCTGGGGAAGCCGGTAGATCCCGAGACCCTCCACATAACGCTCATCTTCCTCGGAGAATTGGATCCGCCGATGGTTGAGAGGGTTAGGGAGCGTTTATCCGGAATTGAGGTTAGGCCGATGCGCCTCCTATTGAAGGGTGTCGGATACTTCCCGGGCGGGTCTAGGGTAAACGTCATCTGGATAGGCGTCGAGGATATTGATTCAGGGCTGATGGCTGTCCAGCGTGAAGTGGTTTCAAGACTCTCTGAGCTGGGATTCAAACCTGACAAAGACTTCAAGCCCCACATAACAATTCTAAGAGTTAAGGGCGTCAGAAATAAGTCGGAGGTCCTATCGAGGCTGTCCCAGCTCTCCTCCCATACCGTGGGGGAGGTCGTTGTAGATAGGGTCAAGCTTAAGAAGAGCACGCTTAGACCTGAAGGCCCGATATACGAGGACCTCCACGTCTATGGGCCTACTCAGTCTGCTTAACAGCCAGCCTAATCTCTTCGCTCTTCCTCAAGACGTTTAAGAGGGAGTCGATAGCCCGGGCAGTCTCCTCTATCTCGCTCAGGTCCACGGACTCGGCAAGCCTGCCTGTCAGCTCGTCAATCTTCCCGACCACGACGCCTTCGAGGCTGGTCAGGACGATGGGTAGGAGGGCTCTCCCCGACTCCGCCTGATCCCTCACAACCACTACGGGCTTGTCACAGGCAACGCATCGCAGCTCCCCTTTTATCTCGAAGAGCGGGTTGCCGCATACGGGGCACGTCCGAGCGAGCATCTTCCCCCCCGCCTTGAGCACCTCACTCATCCTCTTGACCACGTCGTCCTTGCTCAAAGCCACCACCTGTCACTAGCCAAGGGCGCGGAGGATATAAACACGATACTCACACCCCGTCCAGAGCCGAGCCCTCTATGAGTCTCTCGACCTTACTCAACGCCTCTAGAATATCCCCTGCGTGAAGATCTGCCCATATACTTGCCCTCCCACCCACCTTCACCGTAAACATCCCCATAATCTTCGCAGTCCGCAGCTCAGCTATCGCCCTGTCTCCCACATATATGCACTCCTCAGCCCTACAGCCGGCCGACAGTAGGAGAAGCTCGTAGCCCTGTGGGGAGGGCTTTGGCGCCGCGTCCTCGCTGGTCACTATGATGTCGAAAACTTCCGGTCTCAGGCTGAGGGCGGAGAGGACCTTCCTAGTTAAAGCCCCTCCGGCGTTGGTATGGAGAGCGATCTTAACTCCGCGCGCCTTAATCCTTCTCAACCCATCCTCAACTCCTAGCCGCGGCTTGATGTGTCTGGCCGGCTCCACCATCCGGGACAGTCTTTCATAGAACTCTGAGCGCGGAATTCCAAGAAGGTCGAGGCTCGCGCTGGTGGTGAGGACGCGGCTCTTCGCCTCAATCAACCTCTTCGCAGCCGTCTCAGTGGTCACGCCAAGCATCTCAGCAATCAGTGCTACAATCGCCCTCTCTAGCTCCTCCACATAGCTGCGGGAGGAGTAGAGCGTTCCATCCATGTCCAGAGCTAGGAGCCTAAACCTCCTCCGCCCCACACCGGCCAGACCCCCTCTAGAGCCAGAGGATTCTGCGACATAAGGAGTTAGTCTTATTCACTGCTATCCTCCATAGGCTACCATTCCTCGCCATCATGTAATCTGGGCGCTATTACGTGTCCTATCAATCATTTCTTAGTATAGGCAATGATGCAAAGAATCCTGTATGATTGGTTTGTTGTGCTGGATGGCTTATACACCCTAATCCTCAAGGCCGAATTGTTTGATATTAGTTTTATTAGGTCATGGATGGGACTGTCAACTTAAGGTCACCCATGCCCTTATCCACTTCTCTGATACCTTCGGCCTGTATGTTGGGAAGCATGCGTTGAACTGCTTTATCCCCTCTTCAGCCCGCTGAACCTATCCCTAACTACCTCAAGGAGCCTTATGCACTCGGCTATCCCGCAGTAATCTATATGGAAAAGTAGCTCTTGCAGATATGCTACTAAACATAGACTTCAAAAGGGGTCTTCGGAAGATTCTAAGCTACCTTGGGCGTCATCAGCATAACAGAAGATACTACAATAAGAGGATGAAGATAGCACTGGAGAGCCTATCAATAGCCTACTACAAGAGATTTAAGGTGAGTGCAAAAGAACAGGTTGAACTGCTGAAGACCATCAGGAGACTGGTAGCTGGTGGACTGGCCTGATGGCTGGGAAGAGAACCGTGTGAAGGCCGGGCACCGGTTTTTATACCGCTGAGAGCCAGACTGGCTCAAGGCGCCTAAGCATATACTGCTGCGGCTTCACACGGTTCTCCCAGACACTGTCTGGTCGTGGATCCATCAGCCTACCTCTCCTTCTTTTTCTCCTTCCATTTTAAAAATATAACTTAGACCGGTATAGGTGGGTTAATCATAAGAATGTGTGTCTGTAAAAGCTTTATATAAAAAACCACCACCACGTATATCCTGTGAGTACGGGCCAGCGAGTGCTATACCAGTGTGTAAAGTGTGGGAAAGTCTTCGAGAAGGAGCGGGTCTTCAAGGGGACGGGCATTAGATGCCCGTTCTGCGGGTTCCCCGTGCTGAGAAAAGCTAAGCCAGAGACAGCCAAACTGATAAAAACATCTAAACTATCTGAGGAGCAGAAACTATTCTTCTAGAGCTTGGAGTATATCTTGTCCCACTCCTCCTCGTCCTCAACCTCGTCCTCGAGGAGATCCTCGAAGAGCTCGTGGGTAACGTAGTCCGTGTCCCTATACTTCCTGACCATCTCGTCGTAGAATCTGATTGCGCAGGCCTCGCTTTTCAAAACGTCCTCAACTAGTTGTTTAATGTTGGTGGGGTCCTTGGGCGGCGCTATGTAGCCGCAGCCCGAGGTTTCGAGGAGCTTCGCGAAGTCTAGAACCGGCTCGCCTCCAAGCTGGATTATCCTCTGAGCCAGCTTCTCGGCATGCTTTAGCTCGTCCTCAGACTGCTTGAGGAGAATCGGCCTCAGCGTATCCGCATCAATCCCCCTTATCCACTGGGCGGCAACCCAGTACTGGTAGTGCGCCAGCCACTCATCAGCGTAGGCCTTCAGCAGGTCGGACAAGACCTCTTTAATATCCGCCTTAACTATAGATCGGCCAGTCTTACCCAACACTCATACACCAACTAAAACGTCCCACCCCAATTAAAAAAGACTACTCTAGACTACATGGCGCAGCGCTACGCGCTGTGGGAGCCGATAAACACGCCTCTTGAAGGGGATATCGTAATATTTATCCCCCGCAAAAATAGAGCGTGGAGAGGCGGGGGTCGCCAAGTCTGGTCAAAGGCGCAGGGCTGAGGCCCCTGTCCCGTAGGGGTTCGTGGGTTCAAATCCCACCCCCCGCATCATCCGTATAATAGTGGGCGTAAGCAGGGTTGGATTTTGATGAAAGAAAGAAGGGGAGGAGAGGCCATATCCTTTAGGTCTCGACACCTTGTGAGAAAATATCTTAGACGCTGTGAAATAAGCCAACCAGCCGACTTTCAAGAGGTTGGGTTTGGATGGTGTTTCTGATATAGGTTTCTGATATAGCATGTAGATGAGGGGCTGTCAGTGCCTTGGGGCCTATCCATGTATCTTTAAGCCAGTGATGTTTTCGCTAGACTTCTGGTAAGTCGGTGAGGAAGCGTTTGTTTAATGCATAGTAGGCCGTGATCATGAAGCCGAAGAGGAAGACAACTAGAATTCCTAGCACAGTGAAAACAAGCGTGGAGGGTATCTCGATATAGAGGTTTAAGAAGACGGATGGTGGCAAACCTTTTTCTCCGAGCAGCACAAGGTATGGGGCTCTTCCAGCATCGTTAATGTATTCACCGAGAATTACTGCTAATATGGCTAGAGGGCCGAGACCGAGTGCTAGCCGGGTGGCTTCTCCAACTCCTCGCCTGACACGTCTCCAGACGACAAGGGATAATACCGCTAGTAGCGCGATGATCGCCAATTTACCAGAGAACACCGGTAGGAGGTTAAAAGTAGCTTGCGCCCCTCCAACCACGTTACTGTATAGTATGGGGGACCTGTCGCTGAGGGATGATAGATACCACAGTCCGAAAATTGGCTGTAGTGCGAGGAACAGAACTCCGTGCCAAAGACCAATCCATAAGAACTTGGGTGAGGTGTTGCCCTTGATTGTGAAGAACGATGCCGTTATGAATCCGCCTACAGACATAGCTCCAGCCAGTGTATGAAGTATTAGGGGCGGGTAAAGCGGGTTGAATAAAACTTGGATCCGCCCCACTTCTGGTGAACCCTGCAGCGCTAGGGCGACTCCATGTGGAGAAGTTATCTCTGTGAAGATGTATCTGAAGCCCATGGGAACCATGAAGCCTGAAACCCCCATTATGAAGCCGATGGCTACATGGGCTGGGGGCTTTACTTTGCCCCACGTATACCAGAACAAGGCTATACTAGGTATTCTTATGATTATCGCAGATAATGCAATTAAGATAGGGTAGAAGAGAGTGTCTGTGGCGATGGCTAAGATGGTTGGGAATAACCCAGCAAGGATAACGGTGAGGATCGTCCCCCATACACCGCTGAACAGTTCGTGTATGACAAGGATTTTGAAGACACGTCTCGCCATAATTTCTAGTGATGGATCGTTTCGACGCCATGCTAAAAACCGCGCCATCGCAGATATCCAGCCTGTGCCTATTGTGATGTTGACGAAGACTATGTGAACCAACGTGGCCAACCCTAGCAAATTGAAGCTGAAAATTTCTATAGCGTTCATTCCTCAACACCCGCCCCTCTCCTCAGTAATTTAACAAACTCAAGCGGCCTAGCCGCGACTAGATAGATTCCGTAGATGCCTCCCAAAGCTGTAGCCGTGAAGATAACAGTAAACGCCACCATTACAGGAGTAGAAATAGCCACTGGCGTTACAAGCTCCTCAGGGTAGAGGAGACCGTATACAGTCCAAGGTTTTCTCCCGACTTCACGCACATACCAGCCAAGGGCGGAGGCAAAGATTGAGCCTAGCAAGGTCAGCAGAGTTAGAAGGAACAACAGATTTTTCCCTCCTAAGCTTCTCTCTATAGCTCGGACTACTCTAGAAATAGGTCCCAAGTTATAGATGGATCCCGATAACGCCACGACAGAGACGAGCGCCATGACCCCTGCAGCTATTTTTGTGTAATATGCAGAGTTTATCACAGACAGTCTTGCCTCGGCTTTAGCAAGGTCTTGGAGGCAGAGGTCCAGCAATCTGATGTCCCCGGAGGGGCCTGGCTTATAGCCTGGAACCACTGCATGTACAACATCGGCGATTGTTAAATCCTTGTGTTTTTCACATGCTCTCCGGAACTCGTCAAACCCGTATATTGGTCTTGAAGGGTCACCGTAAGCTAGAAAGGCGACTATGGGATTTTGGATCGTTGTTTCGGCACCCTCCATCATTGCAAACTTCGTAGGCATGAAGGACGCGACGGCTTTTCCCATATTGTCGCCAAAGACAATCGGCTGGATAATGAGTAGCACAAGCAAAATGGGGATGAAAGACTTGAGGAGTTTAACGTATTTCGGATCTCCAGTCTTGAAGTGTTTGTATCCGAGCGCTGCAGCTGCTAGGGCTATGCCTATAATGACGGCCGCGGTTACGTTATGGAGGACACTTGCAAGAGCGTATGGGGATGAGAGGGCTATGTACGGGTCGTTTAGTGAGATGCCGACGGCCTTGGCGACCGCGGGGTTTTGCAAAATCTGCGAGGCTGTGCCTACTGTGAGGAGGTTATCGACCAGAGCTAGCTTAACCGTCACGAGGACGGGTATTTGGAATACAGCCGGGCCGTATTCAGGGAGGAAGGGGTATAAGACGGAGGCCAGCGCTCCAGTCCCCCCACGGGACGTTCAGCCAACTGTTAACCATGGTTATCAACATTCCAGAAAAGGCCGCAAAAACGAAATATCCAGCCATCAAACCGATGCTGACCCACACTCTCACCCATCTCAGTGTCACGATAAAGGCTATGAGGAAAACGATTTCGCCGACAAAAGCAACCAACTCTAGTACGAGAGGTGTAAAGGCGACGGTTGCTATGGCATAGATGGTGCCTGGCCATGCCTGAACAAGACCAAACTCTACCAACGTACCGGTAATAGCGCCGAGCGCGAAGTTGACAGCTAAAACACCCGTAGCAATACGTGCCGTCGTGTAGTAGTCATTATCACTAGTCCTGCTCCATTTATACAGTAATGCCGAAATTACGAAGGGAAAGCCCAGCGTCACGGTTATGAATACCGCGTGCAGGTAGATTCCAAGCATACTGATGGGCATCAAAACAGAAACATTGTCAGCAGCTGCCACACCGACCATGAAATTATTCCGGGCATAATAACCTTTTTATATAAGTTTTGTGAAACATATTCACATTTATTCGAATATATATTATATCTCCCACACACTATTTTTTTGTCTTGCATAATTATTCCATTGTTGAGGCCTAAGAGGCGCCGCTCATGGACACCATATCGCAACAGCTTCATTTAATCCCAAAGAGCCTACATCGTGTCAAGTGGCTTGTAATGTAGAGTTAGATATCCCCATTGTTGTGGGTTGTTTCTGGTGTCGAAAAATACGTATATCGACGATGCTATCGATGTGTTTGGGCGTGTCTATGATGCTCCGAGTATGAAGAATGCGATGGCTATTCCGTAGATGGCTAGTGCCTCTCCGAAAGCGGCAATGATTATGGCCACCGTTCTGACTTCGGGCCTCTCGGCAGATGCCGCGAGCCCGGCCGAGCCTGCGCGGGATATCGCGAAGCCGGATGCAAGGACTGCTGCGCTGAAGGCTATGGCGGCGGCGAAGACCTTACTAAATATGTCGGACGTTACCTCAACAGCGAATACGACAGGCAGCATCGATATGGCCAGCAAGGCACTATTGAGTAGATGTATTCTTACATTCAAGGCGCTTCGGCTCTAAAGATATGCACTCACATATATACCATAATACGAGTATCCGGCTTCTCGATGCTCCATTTTGTTAAGGGCGAGTAGGGTGGATAAATAGAAATTATGCTTTGTGGAGAGGGGTTGAGGCATGCCAGTCAAAATAGGGGATAGAGCACCGGATTTCACACTGTATGACCAGGACAGGAGTGTCAGGAGGCTCTCTGACTACCGCGGAAAGAAGGTTGTTTTAGCCTTCTTCCCAGGCGCCTTCACCTCGGTCTGCACTAGGGAGATGTGCACATTCCGGGACAGCCTCTCCAAGCTATCAAGCCTCAACGCTGTGGTGCTTGGAATAAGTGTTAACGACCCGTTTACCCTAAAGGCTTTCGCGGAGCATAATAGGCTTGGCTTCACACTTCTTTCAGACTATACTAGAGAGGTTGCTAAGAAGTATGGCGGGGTGCATGAGGACTTCCTCGGGATGAGGGGGTACTCGGTGGCTAAGAGGTCGGTCTTCATAATCGATAAGGATGGTGTAGTGAGGTATGCTTGGATTTCTGAGGACCCCGCCAAGGAGCCGGACTACAGGGAGGTAGAGGCTGCACTAGAGAAGATTAGCTGAGCATCACGGTTCCACCGTCCACCACTATCACCTGCCCGTTCACGTAGCTGAAGAGGTCTGAGGCGAGTGCGAGAGCTACGGTTGCCACTTCTCGCGGCTCCCCCCACCTCTTCATCGGAGACTCTTGGGCGAGCCGCCTCCTCTCTGACGGTTTGAGCCGTGCATAGGTCGCGCTGGTCTTTATGTTTCCGAGCGCTAGGGCGTACGCCCTTATTCTGAGTCTGTCGTATTCTGCTGCTATCGACTTCATAAGCCCGATCAATGTGAGCTTGGCTAGGGAGTAGGCGGCCCCATAACTGTACCATGTTATGGCGGGTGTGGAGGTTGTGAAGATCATTACCCCTCCTCGCCTACTCATTATCGGTATGGCCGCCCGGGCTAGGCTTAGAGCGGTGAAGAAGTCTGCGTCCATTATCTCTCTCACAGTGTTGACGTCTACTTTGTCGATGGTCTTATACCATGTTGCTGGATCTAGTCTTGCGCCCACGTAGCTGACCAGTATGTCGAGCCCACCCAGTTTTTGTGCCGCAGCCTCCACCACCTTGGCCGCCTCGCCCGGCCTGGCTAGGTCGGCTGGAATAGGTATTGCCTCGCCTCCCCGCGACTTTATCTCCGACGCCAGCCTCTTCAACAGGCTTGCGCGCCTCGCCACCAACGCTACCCTCGCCCCGTGTTCTGTGAAGACCCTCGCGGTTTCTTGGCCTATCTCGCTCGTGGCCCCCGCTACTAGTGCCCGCCTCCTTTCTAGAAGCATAATCATCCACTTCGGCTGGGTCTCGTATAGCTTTATCCCGGCCGGATGCCCCGGCACCTTCTAGCGAGACTTGGACAACTCCCCCGGAGTCCACTTCACGGAAGAGCCAGCCCCTCCCCAGAAACCTGACTGCGAGGACTGGTTTGGGGTTGAACTCTCCTCCGCAGTGGGGGCATCTGATCCTGAAGAGTTCTGTGAATTTGAGCAGCCTCTCGAGCTGGTCAGGCCTGACATATATTGAGGCCCTGTTGGTGGATTTCACCTCTATGGCGTAGAGCTCCCCGTCCTCGACGACTAGTAGGTCGGGCTTGTATGTCTTCCCTGTCCCACTTCCCGGCGTCCTCACTGCATAGTAGCCGGGCTTGTTGAGGGTTGTGAACTTCTTCATCAGATAGTATTCGCCCTCGTAGCCTATTCGGAGCCTGTAGGACCTCTTGAAAGGGGAGGCTGGTCTCCGCGGCATGGATATCAACCGGGCGCGGGGGCTATAAGGCGTTCACCATTAAAAGCTAGGAAAGGCTACGCTGGTCATAACCTGGGTTGATTAGCATTCGAGAATTTAGCCAAATTATATCCTATTCAGGGTTCATGCATTGGCGTGAAAAAGTGTGCATGATTGTCATCCAGTTTAATAGCATCTTAGGGGATGTAGGCTTGGTGAGGGTGTTTGGCATGCTTCATCACACCTCTGGTTGTAGCAATTCTGTTGAGCATGCTTGAAAGGGTTGCTCCGAGCTGGGGGAGGAGGGTTGGGCCTCTCAATCTACTGATGTGGGGTGGAGCCGTTGGTCTTATGGCAGACCATGTTGTCAACGGGGAGCTGGTGCCTTGGCCGCCATTCCTGACAGGCTGGAGCCCGGCGGCCGGACTATACCCCCTCATAGATGAGATGCTGTTTACTGGGGGTCTGATAACTGTGTCTATCGCCGCCTTCTGGGGAATCATTCTCTTGATTCCTAAGCTCCACTCCGCGACTATTCCTGCCAAGATTCAAGGTCGTTTAAGGAGCAACTAGTGGAGACCTGTTAGTCCGGGCCAAGAGTTAAACAATGTTTAAATGTGAATCTCATTGTATTGAGGCTAAACGGCATGGGTAGGGGGAGGCAGCTCGCTATTCTCTCGCTGGGCCACTTCGTCAACGACTTGTATGGGAGTGTCCTCCCACCGCTCTATCCATTATTGGCGGGAATCTATAGCCTGACTTATGCTTCTGCAGGGCTCTACACCGCGGCCTACCTCTTCTCAAGCGCCCTCCTCCAGCCCATATTCGGATACGTCTTCGACAAGTATAGGTGTGGGTTCATGCTCCCACTATCACTCGTCTTGGGGGGCGCTGGCATAGGAGCGGTCGGGTTCGCCACAGGGTTTGAGGCCTCCCTCCTCTGCGTCGCTGTTGCTGGGACAGGCTCAGCAATATTCCACCCAGTAGCATCTGCCTACTCATCATACAGCTCCGAGAGACGGGGCCTCCTCTTCTCCATGTTCATGATAGCCGGCAGGATTGGGGCGGCCGTGGCCCCCTTCCTAGCCCTGAGCGCGACAGTTGAGTGGGGTCTCTATGGCCTAGCAGTATTTGCTTTACCAGCACTACTCATCCTATACTTCGTCATCAGGATTGGGGAGTATGAGGGGGCTAGGCCTAATGGCGCATTCTTGGACGGGCGCGGTCGCGAGACAGTATCCCTGGCTAGAAGTAAGGTTCTGGTCCTCACAGCGCTCGTTGGGCTCACTGGCATAGGCGCGCAGATAGCAGCTAACGGGGTCGTCAGCTTCATCTCATTCTTAGCCGTCGCGAAGGGTCTTGGACAGGGGTTCGGCGGCCTCCTCCTGACGGTTCATTTCGTCGGGGCAATAGTCGGCGTCCCCTTGACCAGCTACTTATCCGACCTTAAGGGCAGGTACGCGGTCTCGATCGCGTTGCTGGGCCTAGCCTCCCCTCTCCTAGCCGCCCTCCCACTCCTCGATCCAAGCGGCATGGTTCTTGCATCTGCAGTCATGGGCGCCTGCTTCATATCCCTCCACACCCTCCTGATCCTGATTATGCATGAGATTATGCCGGGCCATAAGGGCCTGGCCACCAGTGTGATATACGGGGTTGCACTGGGTGGCGGCGGACTCCTAACACCCGTAGTAGGCTACATGATAGATGTGGGTGGCTTCACTACCGGATACACAGTCCTATCGATAATCGGCCTACTCTCACTGATTCCGCTGGCGGCCGTGTGGAGGGCTAAGAAGGGGCTTAATCTTATTCCTCCCTAGAGTAGGGCTTTCCGAGGGCTGCAGGCGCCGGGATCCGCCCCCTGCTGGCCAGAGAGATCAATACCAGCGTCACTATTGTTATGATGTAGGGGAGCATCATTATGAGCTGAGGCGTCTCAGCGCCGAAGCCGCGGAGCGGTATGCGGAACTGGAGGCTCTCGACGCCGCCGAAGAGGAAGGAGGCGGCTATGGCTCTGAGGGGGCTCCAGGAGGAGAGGATTACGAGGCTGAGGGCTATGAATCCGCGGCTCCTGGTTAGGTTCTCGACCCAGAAGGGCTGGTAGCCGATGAAGAGGTATGCGCCTGCCACGCCCGCTAGGGCTGAGCCAAAAACCACTGCGAGGTATCTGACTGCGAAGACGTTTACTCCGGCGGTATCGGCTAGGGCTGGATTCTCGCCCACGCTCCGGAGCGATAACCCCCACCTAGTCCTGAAGAGGATGAACCAGAGCAGCAGGGCCGAGACGAGCCCCGCGTAGACTAGGGCGTTCTGGGAGAAGAGGGCCCTACCCAGAATTGGAATACCTGCCAGGAACCCCGCCCTGGCCTCGGGTAGCCGGGGGGCCTGTTTAAGCTCCGCCAGATACTCGGGCACAGCGGGGTTTAAGGCCTTCAACAGCTCCCTAGCCACCTCCGGCGCGCCCATGAAGGCGCTCAGCCCGAGGCCTAGCCAGGTTATGGCCAAGCCTACCACGATCTGGTTCAGCCTAAGTGAGACCGATAGGAAGGCGTGGAGGAGGCCGAAGACCGCACCCACCAGTGCGGCAGCCAAGATTGCTGCCAAGTGGCCGTAGGCGAGCGTGAGGATGAAGGACGTTATCGCCCCCATCGCCATTATACCCTCGATGCCGAGGTTAATCACTCCGGCCCTCTCCGTCACGCACTCGCCCACAGAGGCTATGAGATAGATTGTACCCGCTGACACAGCGCTAGTCAATATCGCCTCAATGAAGGATAGAGACTCTAAGGCCATGTCCCCGCACCTCTACCCCCAACAATTATGGTGAGCCGATGCCTCTTCACAAACTCGGCGACAATGGTGGCTAGGAAGATCATCGCCATTATAATCTCCACGCCCGACTTGGGCATCTGGAGGCTTGCCTGGAGGAGGTCGCCACCCGTCACGAGCATTCCGAAGAGGATTGATGAGAAGAATACCGCGGGCGGGTAGAGGCCGCCCAGCATGGATGCGATTATTGCGTGGTAGCCGTAGCCCGGGGAGGCTCCCGGCCTAAGCCTACCTATCAACCCGCTGACAACGATCAGTCCGGCCAAGCCGGCCAAGACTCCGCTGATGAAGACACCTCTAATCAGGATTGAGCTTATGCTTAGCCCCGCATACCTCGAGGCGTAGATGTTGAGGCCCACTATCTTAGACTCAAACCCGAAGACCGTGAACTTGAAGATTAGGAACGTCAGGACTGTCACCGCCAGTGCTACGACCAAATATGCTACTGCGTCTGGGAGGCCTGGGATCGATATCCTGGAGGCCGCTGGGAACTGGACAGTCTGGGCAAACCCATACCCCGCAGGGTCCTTCCAAGCGCCATGGACTAGAAAGTCCGCGAGTAGTATTGCTGTGTAGTTCAGCATCAGGGTTGTTATTATCTCGTTGGCGCCGAATCTGACCTTAAGGATTGCCGGGATAAGGCCCCACGCGCCTCCAGCCACCATAGAGGCCGCGACCACGGCAGGGAGTAGGAGCTGCTCTCCAAGGCCGTATCCGGCGCTGTGCAGGACGACAATACCGGTAGCGGCTATCATCCCCATGTATAGCTGCCCCTCAGCGCCTATGTTCCAGAAACCCATCCGATACGAGTAGCACAGACCTATAGCCGCTAGGATTATAGGGGCCGACCTCCTGAAAACCTCCTCAAGCATTATTGGGCTCAGAAGGGCTGTGAAGAAGGACCTGTAGATGTGGAGCGCGCTGAAGCCTAGGAACTGGAAGATGAGCCCAGAGGCTAGGAAGGCGAGGAGCAGCATCCCAAGAGAGATGATTATCGAGTAGCGCGGGGTTACTTCAGGCCTCCTCTCAACCCTCAAGGAGAGCCTGAGGCCGCCGGGGAGGCTACGCCGAAGCACTTGCAGCCACACCCCTCGACATCATGACTCCGAGGAGCTCCGGGGTAGCCTCGCCCCGCCTAACCACACCCACAACCCTGCCACCGTACATAACAACAATCCTGTCGCTCAGCTCAAGAATCTCGTCCAAGTCCTCACTCAACACTAGGACGCCAACACCTTCTGATCTCAATCTTAAAAGTATCCTCCTTACCTGTTCGGAGGCGGCTATGTCAAGCCCCTTGGTGGGGTAGGCGGCCACCAGTAGCGAGGGCTTTGAGGTCGTGAGCTCTCTGCCAAGTATGAGTCTCTGGACATTCCCACCCGAGAGCGACCCAGCCCTATTCTTTATGGAGGCAGTGTCTACCCTGAACTCTGAGACAACCTTCTCCGCCACCTCAGCAACCCTCTTCCAGTTTATCACGCCCAGCCTCGAATAGGGCTCATACCTCGCAACGCGTAGTGCCACATTCTCGTAGATGCTTAGCTCAGGGACGATCCCCCACTTCTTACCTTCCGGAGGAATGTAGGTTAGGCCGAGCTCCATCAGCCTCCTAGGAGATGCACCTGTCACATCTACGCCTTTGAAAACAATCTTGCCGCGGACCGGCTTCCTGAGTCCGGCTATCGCCTCGACAAGCTCTATCTGGCCATTACCACTCACACCAGCAACCCCGACAACTTCCCCACGATCAACAGTTAGATCAGCGTCTCTCACCGCGAGGACGCCCTCGTCACCCATCACTGAGAGGGCGGAGACCTGTAGCGTAGGGGCACCATCAGCCGGCGCGGCGGGCCTCTCCTCCAAGCCCGCATTGCCGATAAGCTGGGCTCCAACCATCGCCGTCGACAACTCATCGATAGTGGCCTCCCGGGTCGGCTTGGAGAGGACGATTCTACCTCGCCGCATCACGGTGACCCTGTCGCTGACGCTCATCGCCTCGCTCAGCTTATGCGTTATGAGGACGATACTCTTCCCCTCCTCAGCCATCCTCCTCATCGTCTTGAAGAGCATCTTTGTCTCGATGGGGGTTAGGACGCTGGTCGGCTCATCGAGGAGAAGGATATCCGCACCCCTTACGAGGAGTTTGAGGAGCTCAACCTGCTGCTTCTCACCGGGCGAGAGGTCGCCCACCCTGGCCCTAGGGTTCAGCCGCCAGCCATAGTTTGACGCTATCTCCTCGAGCCTGGATTCGAGGGCCGACCACTTCGGGATGAAACCCAGCCCATCATAGTTGAGAAAGACATTCTCTACGATTGTGTGGGCCTCTATGAGCCTGAAGTCTTGGTGGACCATACCTATCCCGAGCCTGATGGCGTCGCGGGGGCTCCTCAGCCTAACCGGGACTCCCCTAACTCTGATGTCGCCAGCGTCGGGGGTATAGATGCCGTATAGAATATTCATCAGGGTTGTCTTCCCAGCCCCGTTCTCTCCGAGCAAGGCGTGAATCTCGCCTGCATAGATCATGAAGTCTACCTTATCGTTGGCCACGACTCCGGGAAAGCGCTTCACTATGCCGCGCATCTCGACCTTAGGAGTGGTTGTGGGGGCTGGTGCAGGGCTCTCCACGATATCCTCAGCCATCGGCTCCGAGATAACATATGCTCGCCCAGCTCATAAATGGAGATTTCCCAACACCAATCAAATTTGCATAAACGTGAAAAATTACACACCCATGCGCAATTTAGCCAGATTTGAAATGCATCTTTTTAAATGTCGATGACAGAGTGGGCCGCGATGAGCCCGGAGAGAGTTTCGAGGAGAAGGTTCCTATCTGGTGCTTCTAGAGCTGTGGTGGTTGGCGGAGCTGCAGCGGGTTTAGTTATAGGCGGGGTCGGCGGGTATTTTGCCGGCCAATCAACCGCCCCAGTAGTAACTAGGACCGCGACCATGGCCATAACTCAGACTAAGACGGTTACAGCAGAGCGGAAGGGGGTCAAGGCCGGCTACTTCTATCCAGGCCCTGCAAAAGACTATGGCTGGTCCTACGCACACGACTTGGGGAGAAAGTTCGCCGATGCATCAGTCCCGGGGAGCAGCAGCACATTCATAGAGCTGGTCCCAGACCCTGAGGCCTCATCAGCCATCAAGACACTGCTAGACCAAGGGGTTGACATAGTATTTGCATGCAGCTTCGGATTCATGGAGGCGATGGTGGAGGCCGCACGCAATAACCCTGACAAGTACTTCGTCCACATCTCAGGATACAAGAGCGGAGCAGCACCGCCACCCAACACTACGACGCCAAACATGAGCACAGCCTTCGCTGAGTTCTACCAGCTATACTACCTCAACGGCCTCGCAGCGGGCGCAGTCACCCAGACCGGAGTTGTAGGATACGTGGGAGCATTCCCAATACCCGAGGTTGTAAGGCACATAAACGCATTCGTCCTCGGCGCCAACGCAACCTACAAGAGGAGGACCGGGAAGAACATCAAAGCCTATGTTGTCTGGATCAACTCTTGGGTTGACCCTCCAAAGGCTAGGGAGGCCGCAATAGCACTTATCGAGGACCAGAACGCCGACGTTATAGCCTACACCGAGGACACACCAACAGTCCTCCAAGTCGCCGAAGAGTACACGACACAGAAGGGAAAGCGCGTATGGAGCTTCAGCCACTACAGCGACATGACAAAGTTCGGCCCCAACGCTCATCTAACAGGACAGATCGTGAACTGGGGCCCCATATACAGCTACTTCTACAGAATGGTCGCGACCAATAGCTGGGAGCCAGTAGACATCTGGACAAGGCTTGGTGACCTCACTCCGTGGAGGTGGAGGAGGTCTCCTGAGGAGAGCCTCGCTGGCAAGCCTGAAGGTACAGTCTATCTCGCACCACTAAACCCAGCAATCCCCGCAGAGGCTGTCCGAGAGATCAAGCAGAGGTACGAGGAGATGAAGGAACTCTTATTCGAGCCCTTCTCACCTGAAGGCAACCTAGGCGAACCAATCAGGGACCAGGACGGAAACGTGAGGATTGGCAAGGGGGAGAGGGCTGATAGGGAGTTCCTCTGGAGCGACAAGACCATGAACTTCTTCGTCGAGTACATAGAGTCTTCATTCCCACGCGGCTAGAACCCCAAACAACTATTATTTCCTGCATCGGGATTGCCTTACTATGGGTGTTAATGACCCTTAAGATAGTTTCTCCCTATTTATTTAGTTTGGTCAGCCACTATCAGAATGCTGGTAGAAATGACTGGTATTCTATGCACCACTAATTGGAGCAAGCGCATAGCGCCGGTCAGTATATCGGAGAAGCGAGGCTTGGAGGCCACAGGCTCTTGATCCGAGCACCGGCAAAGCCCTGGCGCGACTCAAGAAGCCTGGAGGAGGACTACATAGTCTACACGTCATTTGAGAAAGTCCCCAACCCGATCGGGAGTGTGGGTGCAGAGATGGAGGAGAAGTGAGGAGAAGCAACAATGGTATCTATTAGGACAAAGGTCTCTATGATTCTAGATAGAGGTTCTCGAAGAAGTTCGTAGGAAATTGGGTGGAGTACAAGTCGCACCCAGTTAGGGGTAAGCTATCCACTCTAGCAGTAGATTCACAAACCTCAAGTGCAACCAAGAAGCTATAAAAGACTAAAAGAGGCCAGCGCATCAATCATTCCACACAGAGCGTGTTTAACCCCTCCCTCAATGAGAGCTCGCATAGTTTTTTATCCGAAACCACTATTTGCTCAGCGTTTAAAGCTTTCGCGGAAGTTATCTGTAAGGCGTCCGCTTGGTAGATGTGGTATTTCTCGATGAGCTTCCACGCCTCTTTCAGTATGGATACTTTTAAATGAATTAATGTTAGGGCGCCAAGTCTCGTTAACCTATTGAGTTCGATCAGGAATCTCTTCCTGGCTGTGGCGTGATCTTCCCTATTTATCCTGCCCATCATGAGGGCCCTATCAAATACGCCTAACACCTCACCTACGTTCCACGTGCTGAATGCAAGCTTTATCTCACCATCATAAGCGTTCCTATACAGCGATCTAACTACATCTCCGCCGGGCTCCTCGACGTACCTCTTGACGATGGCGCTAGTGTCTAGATAAATTATCTTCTCTTTCACTCCTCATCTCCCTGACGAGCGTGCTCACCAGACCACTAGTCGGCTTCACAGGTTCAAAATCCAGCTCAACCTTCCCCGGCCCTGCGAGCTTCACCACCTCATCCTGCAGGTTAAGCATCAGCTCCTCAAGCATCAGCTCCTCAAGTAAGACGCTAACCTCGACTCTACGCTCTGCTGCATGTTTCTTGAATCTACGCCAAAGCTCACCATCAACATATACGCTGCTTTTCACTTTAGACGTCATGCTCTATAATCGTTAAATGACTTGGCATATAAGTTTTTCAGTAACTCCGCATATCAGTATTTCCTTACACCAGATTACAGCTCATAGGATTTCCCAATCATAAAGCATGGTCCGAGTTATATAAGCCTTGGGACACCCATACCCCAGGCCCTCCCGGTTTAATGGGCCTATGAATCGCCTCATCCCCAACGTCTACACTAAGCTTCTCAAGGGTCCTCTCAACCCTATTAAGCCTAAATTTGAGACTTTAATGCCCTGTCTAAATTCTCTCCAAGCTCTACCAGTTCATCTTAAATCTTGATCTGCTCTTCTCTAAGCTTAACCTGCTCCTCAGATAAACCAAGGTATCCTGCCACCGCATACCTGAACTCGATATCCTCATCGAGGAGCTCCAGGAACTCTTTCATAGGAATCCATTAAGAGCCGCGTAGCCTTCCATAGGCCGCGTTGGTCAGACTTATTAACTCGGTTGAATAAGTGTGGCGTGGTTGAATGAGTATGGCGGTTAAGACAGGGGCTAAGTTGGTTGTGTTTCCCCGTTGTTCTAGCTGTAATAGGCCGATTACTCCGGATATGAGGGCGGTTCGCTTTCCATGCCCTAATTGTGCTAAGGTGACTATTTGGCGCTGTGAGGTCTGCAGGGAGCTGGTGAGGCTCTACACCTGCCCTGCATGTGGCTTCGAGGGGCCGTAAATTCGTTGTGAGATACGCGCTTCATGTATCTTAGAATGTGTCAGCCTCTTTAAGCTCCGCGCTCATAGGATGATGAGGTCTATTTCGATGTATGTGGGGGAGCCAGTAGTTAATAGAGGACCGATCCATGGGCATCGTAAGAGAGCTATACATACTACCGGAGAGCTTACACACTGGTGGTAGATGGCTCGCGTCCTGCTCGCAGTAAGGATTTTGGCACAGGACCCGGAGACCGACTTGGATGCCCTGAGCAACGAGCTGAAGGAGAGGCTTCCTCAAGGATTCAAGCTACTCTCGATAAGCAGGGAGGCTGTGGCCTTCGGGCTTGAAAGCCTCCTAGCATGGTTCTCAGTGCCTGAGGAAGAGGGTGTGACTGAGAGGCTCGAATCCTATCTAATGTCCGTCAACGGTGTCGGAGAGTTCAACGTCGAGGCCATGTCGAGGACGAGCGAGTAATAGGGGGTCACCGCCTCCTCCGCCTGCCACGCCTCGGCCTCCCCAACAATATTACTACGAGAGCTGTTACGAGGACTAGGAAGAAGGCCATCTCGACGGCGAAGGGGAATAGGCTGGATAGGTCTGTGGAGCTTGTTGCGGTGGCTGTCGGAGTAGCTGTCACAGTTGGTGAGGGCCCTGAGCCGGTTACCTTCCCTCCAGTGACCTGGTAGTTAGCCACTTCCAAGCGAGCCTCGTTACTCCCAACGTCTAATGCCTGGACATAGACTTTCAAGACCCCATCACCCTCTGGAACAGCTAGCTCAGCCGAGTATACACCGTCACTCAGGCTCATCTGCTGCGTGGTAACCTCCGAGCCAAGCACACCCACCACCCTCGGATAACCCTCAGCCAAATCACCGTCCGGGTCAGTAACCCTGGCAACCACCTTAACCCTCGCGCCGTTCTCAACCGGGGTGGCTGAGGCCTCGGAAATAACTGGAGACCTCGAGACCGAGGCAACCACGATTCTCTTCTCCGATGGGTCGAGCAAGTAGATCAACGTGGGGCCCTTAAGTGCCGCGAGGGTGAAAGAGGCTTGTAGCTGCTCGCTCGACACCTGGCCGCCGCTGATTTCTCTGATGAACCCCTCAAGCCTCGAGAGTATGACCAGCCTATCCCCGGGTAGTGCGAAACCAAAATCACCTGTCCGAACCTTGAACTCGGTGTTCAGGCGCAGCTCAACACCGCGTATCGAGACGCGAACAACCCCCCCATCAGGATCCACAGCCCAGACCTTACCTTCGCGAGATGCGAGGACAACGAGCTTCTTCTCCAGCTTAAACTCCCTATAGCCCTCGCGCCCCACCTCAACCATGAGGAGGTTACCATCCACCGTCTTGAGCCAGACATAGCGGCCTGAGGCGGCTGCCGGCCTGTAGCGCTCCAGCTGCCTATCAGTTATTCTACCCTCCCACAGCACCCTGCCGTCGGGTGAGAGTTGGACGAGCAGGGCCATGTTTGGAAAGTTTTTAACGAGTACGAAACCCTCATCCACTGTGACAACAGAGTCTATGAGCCCAGCCTCCACCGACTTCCAGACAACCCTGCCAGACGCAGAGTCGATAAAAGCTAACTCCGAGGACCCGGCCTCATAGGCCACCACAACTCCATGCCCATATGCCAGGTCCGAGACGCTGAATCCGAGCTCAATATTATTCACGCCTACATCCGGGACATACAGGGCCACGGAGCGGCCTAGCGGGAGAGCAAACCAGATACGCCCAGCGTCGTCCACCACCATGTCGCTCGGCGGATAGCTCAGAGAGGGATAATCGATAACACCAGTGTATCTAACCCCCACAGCAGGGGCCACAGCCAGTAGGCACAGGAGGAGGGCCAGCAGGGCCGCGCTGCCGCGCATACAGAAAACACTGCCCCCGGCATAATAATATATATTGAGCGGAGAGTTGACGCTTAAATCCACCATGCCACGACTCAACTATCGTGAAGTCGATTCTAGTCGGCTCCGAGGGGTTTGAGGTTGTCGAGCTGGAGGTTCCTCGGCCGGGGCCGGGAGAGGTCTTGGTCAGGATGCTTGCATGTGGGCTCTGCGGGACTGACGTTGAGAAGCTTGAGGGCAGATATAGGGGCTCTAAACCGGTGATAGGGCATGAGGCGGCTGGCACTATCGAGGCGGTGGCGGAAGATGTTAGTGGGCTCGAGCCCGGCGAGCTTGTCGTGCCACACCACCACGTCAACTGTGGGCATTGCTACTACTGCCTCAAAGACAGCCCAACCATGTGCCCCTACTACAGGGAATACAACTTCAAGCCTGGAGGCTTCTCAGAATACTTCATCGTTCCCCGATGGATAGTGGAGAGGGGAGGAATACACAAGCCGCCGCCAGGCACATCACCGATACAGGCATGCCTCACAGAGCCGACAGCCTGCGTCCTGAGGGCAGTCAAGAGAATAACAGCCAAGGACCCCGAATCCTACGCAGTTGTAGGGCTGGGCGCGGTGGGGCTCACATTCATCCAAGTTTTGAGGTGGATGGGGGCGGCTCAGGTCATCGGCATCGACATAAACCCCGCGCGCCTAGCAGCCGCCCAGAGGTACAAGGCAGAAGCCCTCAACTCAACAGAAGGTGATGTTGTCGAGGCGGTGAAGAGCGTGACAGACGGGAGGGGCGTGGACGTCGCAGTAGTCGCTGCAGGACCACCACAGGCCCTCTCAACCGCGATTAGACTAACTAGGAGGGGAGGACAGGTCCTACTCTTCGCAGTCCCACCCCACGGCTCAACCCTCCCACACGACATAAGCGACCTACTAGTGAGAGAAGTCTCAATAATATCCAGCAACGCCGCAACAGACCAAGAAATGAGGGAGGCACTGGACCTGATCTCAAGAAAAGTTGTGGACGCGGAAGGCATGGTAACCCATAGATACAGGATAGAGGAGTTCGGAGAAGCCCTCAGAACATTCAAAGCAGGAACAGGGTTAAAAGTGGTGATAACACCATAGCCAGACGACCTGGACGTAAAGTCTTGAAGCACCGGCTCGCTGGATGGGGCATGCCTCGCCCTCACACACTATTCCCCGACCTCGCGTATAACAGCCTCAGCCTCGCCCTAGCAAGCGCGGATAAATTAATTCTACGCCCATTCTTTTGCACGATGTATTCGCCGCGAGCAATCTTTTCGATGAGAGGTTCGATTAGTTTTTCTAAGCCTAACTCATCGTAGACGACTCGATATCCAGCTATTAGGCCTGAAGCTAGGGTTCCCGGCTCCAAATTCTCCCTGAAGGAGTCGCCATCAAATATAATGACGTCAAATGGAGTCGTAGACTCTACTGTTCTCAACGCCCTAGAGATTTCCACTTCAAGATTAAATTTCTCGACCACATTTGATAGTCTGTCAACAATTATAAGCAAGTCTATGTCTCTCGCCCTCACCGGATAGAGGATGGTACTCCCGAATATCACGAGAGATAATAAACGCCTGCCCCGCGACTCCAATACCCCCTTAACTACTGATAACACCTCTTCCTGCGAGATAATCCCGCACCACCCCCACCGCTTTCTCCGCCAACTGGATGCCCCTATCAGCAACCTCTTTAGTCACAATCTCATCGGGGCTCAGCACCTCCCCCCTCAACAAGAATGGATACATAGCCCTTGTATAGTATTCTGTGAGATACTCGAGAGATTCTATGATATGGTTAAATTCCTGCTGCCACTCACCCTCAAACACTTCGGCGAATATACCTATCAGCCCCGGCCCATGATTATACACTACACGCTTCCTAAACTCAAGCATAGCCTTAACACCCTTCTCCACCGATTGTTGGGCATAGAAAAACAGCCTGCGGATAATCCTCGACTTTAAACGCCCTCTTAGCCCTCTCAAGATCCTTCAAGGATTCCTCGAAATACTTCCTCGCAAACCTCTCGAAAGTACCCACACCCTCTTACATGGACACCATGGCTATTGTTTAAAAACCTATGTTGCACCCTATCCGTTACAATACATACCGATTGCTGAAGCCTTCAACAATGTCAGCAGACGAGCTGTAATTGCTAAAACACATACTATAATACGAACGTGGAAAAGAGGTAGGGGAGAAGAGAGACTAAAACCGTAATCAATTTCACCCCTCGTAGCCATGGAAATCCAAGATACAAGTCTGGTTAAATATCATGGGATATGTGGTACCTTTTCCACGTTTAGGTAGCGGCTTAGGGCGTTCTATTTCTTTAGCTCCTTTTCAGTGTCTCGCCGCTTGACAGCTTTGTCGAACACTATCCAGTTCCTGTACCATTCCTCGTTCTCCTTCCTGAGAAGCTCCAGTATCCACTTCGTCAGCTCCAGTGCGTTCACCTTTTCCAGCCCCCTCTCCAAGACTCTACCCTCAATAATCTTCGCTATCTTTCTCGCAGTCTCTGGCGTCGCCCCAGACTTTAAACAGCTCACCACCACCTTCTCTGGAATAAACTCCTCCTCACTACCGTCTCTTTTAACCACTTTAGCCATACCCAATACATGCTGGGCAGAGGATAATATCTGTTTAGTTGGACTTCCGCCTAAGCATATCTAGCATGAGCCTAGCATTCTCCAACATCCAGTGATCATTGTTGAATAACACGTAGACAGTCCTCGGCCCCAGAGATAGTATCGTATCTGCTATATCGGAAAGCTCCTCCAACGAATAGTCGTGGGCATACCAGCCCGACCTACCATGCATCCTCAAATATATCACACCCCCACTCGAGTGGATGAAGGTTTTCACCGGCGAATCAATGGAGACATAGGTTGCCCCTGTCTCCGATACAGTTTCGGCGAGCTCCCGGCTGAACCAGCTCTCATGTCTAAACTCTATCGCAAACCTCCTACCAAGCCCAGACTCTGCGAAAAACTTTCGAACCCTTGCGAGATTCGCCTCACTAGCGGAGAAATTCGGAGGCATCTGGAAGAGATAGAAGTCCACATACTCGTCCAGCGGTTGGAAGAGCATGTAAAACCTCCTCCATGTCTCGAGGGCAGGGTCCGAGAGCTTCCTAAGATGCGTTATCGACTTATGGACCTTGACAGCCCACCTGATATTAGTAGCCTTCCTCGACCAACCCAGCACCTGAGAGGGGAACGGGAACCTGTAGAAGGAGGCATTCAGTTCGACCGCATTAAGCCCTGAGTTTGCGAGATACCAGTCCAACGTCCCATCAAAATTCCAGTCATACATCCAGCCCGAGGTCCCCACAAAAACCTCCAACAGAACTCACCCCCAAACCACATCTAGCCTCAAACAGACGAGTCAATATTCTTTAAAAAGAATAGACAAATATTCCTTGGAAAAAAGATGCTTCACCGCCACTATTAATATACATGTTCGCCGCAATCCTACGTGGAGATGAGGAATGAAGCGTTAAGATGGTTAGAAGAGGCCGAGAAAGATTTTGAAACAGCGGAGATACTATACAGGAATGCAAGATACAATGCAGCGTGCTTCTACGCGTACCAAGCAGCCGAGAAAGCCGTAAAAGCCATATTGTATAGCGTTAACGGGGCTCCTTGGGGTCACAGTTTAAGGATCCTCTTCGAACGCTACGCCGAGAAGACTAAGCCATCACGAATTGAATACTTGATGGAGTGCGCCAGAGAACTTGACAGACACTATATCCCCTCAAGATATCCTAATGCCCATCCATCAGGTACAGCTTTTGAAGCATACGATCCTAAAACTGCTGAGAGGGCTTTAGAATGCTCTCACGAGATCTTAAACTATGCGCGGGGTGA